>PWSR01000146.1 GCA_003563985.1 Clostridia bacterium
CAATGCTATTATTCATAGTGCCCGTTTTCACGGGTATGTTCCCACCGGGCGTGCCGTTGCCCCTCCCGACGCGGATCATCGTCGGGTTGAGCGAGTCGGTACGCAACTTCTGGTACGTCTACCTCATTGCGGCCGTGGGCATCGTGTTGGGCCTGCGCATCTATCTCGCCAGCGAGACCGGGGAGGCCGCCTGGGATCGCCTCAAGTTCCGCCTCCCGGTATTCGGATCCATCTTCCACAAGACCACCCTGGCCCGGTTGTCGCGGACGCTATCCACCCTGCTCTCCGGGGGTATCCCCATGCTGCAGGCGCTGGAGACGTCCGGGCCGACCTCGGGGAGCGTCCAGATGGCGGAGGTCATGCGGGATGCGGCGGCGCGGATCCAGGAAGGCCAGAGCCTCTCCGAGCCCCTCCGCAAGAGCGACCTGTTCCCGCCCATGGTGACCATCATGGTATCGGTGGGCGAGGAAACCGGTGAGCTCGCAGAGCTGCTGAACCGGGTCGCGGGTTTCTACGAGGACGAGGTGGCCGCCATCACCAAGGGCCTGACCAGTCTCATCGAGCCGATCCTCCTCATCTTCGTGGGTGGGATGGTCGGCGTCATGGTGATCGCCCTGTACCTGCCGATGTTCACCGTCATTACCCAGATCGGAGGATGACCCGATGGCCGGCGGGGAGACTTCACAACTCAACCTGGACCAGGCGCACGCCGTGTACGTGGCGAGCCCCACGGAAGAGACCCTGCGCGGCCTGATGGACTCCGCGCGGGGATTGATCTTCCATTTCGCCCGCATGTACAGCCGGGACCACCCGGACGAGGACATGGTGCAGGCGGGTTACGAGGGACTCATCAAGGCATTAAAGCGCTACGACCCGGATCGGGGTGCCAGCTTCACTACATACGCATCGCACCTCATACGGGGTGAGATCCGGCACTACCTGCGGCGGGAGTCGTCCTATTACCGCCCGGGGTGCCTGGTGGATTTACAGAGTCGGGTGGAGCGCTTCATCGACGAGCGGCTGGTGGTCACGGGGGAGCCCCCGGATGCGGCCACCATCGCGGAGGCGCTTAACGTGCGGGAAGAGGGTGTAGTCGAGGTCCTGCGGGCCGGACTGGTACCCTTGGATTCGGTAGACTTATCCAAGGTGCGAAGCCTGCGCTACGAGAGCTTCCGTCTGCCCCTCGAAGACCGCATCACATTGCACAATGCTATCGGTAAGTTGAGCGAGGTCCAGCGAAGGGTCGTGGATCTCCTTTTCTATCGGGACATGACGCAGCAAGAGGCGGCGGACGAGCTGGGTACGAGCCAGCGGCAGGTCTCGCGCCTTTTGCACAGGAGCCTGGCGACGCTGCACGATGCGTTGGAGGGAAACGATTCCAGCAAGTAGCCAGATTGTCGTCGATCGGCGGCCGGGGAGTGCGACGCTCGGAGGACACCGAAGCACTGGGTTGAGGAGTTGAGGGTCTTGGGTTTATTGGGTAGTGCAGCGAGAGTTGGATTGGAGTTCGACACGGGGCAGATTCGAGCCGCCGTGGTTTCGGGTGGAGCCAACCGGCCCGTCCTGACTGCGGTGGGCTCCGTGGAGATCCCGGAACAGGCGATCATGATGGGTGTGGTCGAGGAGGGCGACATGGTGTCCTCGGCCCTGCGGGAGTTGTGGTCCAAGGCCCGCATCGGGGGACGCTCGGTGGTCCTCGGGATGTCGACGCCGGGGATGTTGATGCGTTCGGCCGTGTTCCCGAAGGTGCCGGATGATCGGTTGGCCCAGGCGGTTCACCTGCAGGCCGGGGAGTATTTCCCCATACCGATGAACCAACTGGTCATGGATTTCTCCGTGCTCGGGGAGACGGAGACCGAGGAGGGTAGCCAGGCCCTGGAGTTGCTGATGGTGGCGGCTCGCCGCGAGCAGCTGCAGAGGAACCTGGATTGCATCCGCGACGCGGGATTGTCCTGCGACATCATCGATGCATCCCCGCTCGTCCTGGGGCGTCACTTGCCGGCCGGTGCCACCGAGGAGACCGTGGTCGTGGCGGATATCGCCAACGGGCTCACGAGCCTGGTGGTCATCCAGGAAGGGGTGCCGCGCTTCGCGCGCGTCCTGCAGGTTTCCCTGGAATCCTACGCGGAAGAGATGGGCACCGCCCTGAGCGACGTGCCCCTGGATGGTTTCGAAGAGGGGGAGACGTCCGCGGGCGCCGAAGCGTGGGCGATTTCCTTCGCCGACGAGATCAACTCGTCCGTCAACTATTTCGTGGGGCAAAACGAAGGGGCTTCGGTGGACAGTCTGTACATAGGGGGAAGGGGTTCCCGGGTACCCGGTTTGAGCCGCTTCCTGGTGGAACAGCTGGAGATGCCCGTGCAGCGGATTAACCCCGTGGAGCAAATGGCCGACAACCGGGTCAAGGGATTCGATCCCGAGGCCGGGGGCGCGAACTATGCGGTGGCCATCGGGTTGGCCTTGCGCGGCCTGGAGGGGGTGTGATGATGGTCAGAATCAACCTGCTGCCGCCCGAAATACTCGAGGCGCGTCATCGCCGCAGTCGTTGGATGAAGGTAGTGGCCGGCGTTGGCATCGTGATCCTGGCGTTGGCGGCCGTTTTTGCCTTCCTCCTCCTAGATACCTGGAAACTCGAGGAACGCCTGGCGGATTTGGAGCAAGAGAGATTCGCCCTGGAGGCCGAGATCGCGACGTACGAGCACTACGAAGAGATGCAGGCCGAGGTGGAGTCCAAGCAGGCGATCGCCGGAGCCGCCATGGGCAGGGCCCAGGATTGGCCCTCGCTGCTGACCGACATTGGAACCTTCATCCCGCAGAGGGTGTGGTTGACCAACCTGGCGATGAATTATCCCCATACCAATGGCGAGGCCGACGTTGGGGGCATCGTGCAGTTCCAGGGACTCACCTACGCGCACCCGCAAACCGCACAGTGGCTCAAGCGGTTGGAGGAGATCGAGCAGTTGGCCGATGCCCGCTGTCGATTCTCCGCCGAGACCATACACCGAGAAGTGGAACTGGTTTCCTTCGAACTGAACAGCAAACTCTGGCCGGGTCCGGAATACGATCCGATGTCGGGAAGGGGTGATGCTCGATGACCCTTCGGGCGATGGATCGATCCACCTTGTTCCTCATCGTGTTTGCAATTATAGCTGCGTTGGTATTGGGATACTTCATCTACCGCCAGGTAGGTATTCGAGCCGATCTCCACGACGAAATCGAAGTGGAGGCCGGTCGTATAGAAGCCGCAGAGTCCAGGTTGGATTACCTCAAGGATCTGGAGGCCCGCAGCGACGAGATGGAGGAGAGCCTGGAGATCATGGCCCAGTTGATACCCGACCACCCCCTGGAGCCCGAGTTGATCATCCTGTTGAACGACGCGGCCGAGGCGGTGGACATCGGAATGTTGCAGGTGCGCTTCGACGAGCGCATCGAGCAGGAGGGGTACATGGAAATGCCCATCAACCTTTCCTTCGAAGGGCGCTACCTGCAGGCAATCGAACTGCTGAAATCGCTGGCGGGTTCGGATCGCGGTATTCGCATAGATGACATCCGGATGGGCCGCGGGAGCGAAGAATTGCCGTTTCTGAACATCCTGGTCCGGGGGAGTGTTTTCTATGCCGGCAATTAGGAGGAGTCATACCATGAGCGCAAGACAGAAGAAGTTGCGGTTGCTGGATAAAGTAGTGGCCGTTTGCATACTGGGGATCCTCGTCGGTGCGGGGTTTGGACTCATATCTGCCAGTGCTGGAGCATCCGATGATCCCGACGGGACGGGGGCAGCCGCGGACGCGTCGGGGGATCCCTTCGTCGCGCCGGAGGATTTCGAATCCGTTGTCGCTACGCCCGAAAATGGAGAAGAACCACTTTATCTCCGGAGATATGACCTCAAGTACATAGATGTCGATGATCTCATGCCCCTGGTGTCCGGGTTGGGTATCGACGTTCGCACGGTACGAGTCTCCACGAATCGTACGACGCTCTGGGCCCGGGGTACCGGCAAGGCACTCTGGCAACTGGGGGAACTGATCACGGCGGTCGATCGGCCCGAGAACAGGGAGTCCGTCAACTTCGCGTCGATCATGACGGAGAACATAACGCCATCGCGGATGGTGGCGCACCTGACGGATGCCGGCATGGCGCCCAGCAATTACATCGTCGTAGGTCGCACACTCATGGTATTCGACCCGGAGCTCCTGGCGCGATGGAGCGAAGTGACGCGCGTGGCCGGGCATGTGGATACGCCCGCTTCCCGCGACTCCAGGGGATTCATCTATACGCTCAGGAACACGGCGGCGGAGGACGCTGAGACCCGATTGGGCAGCATTGGGTTCGATGGGGTGGTTACACAGACCTTCAGCTACCCGGAGCTGAGCAAGGAGATGCTGATTATTACGCCTCCCGAGCTTTACGATGAAGTTGTGGAGGCATTGGGGACGATCGATACGATCCGCAGGAGAATACGGATGCCACTGATCACTCTCAGCGGGGACCATGCTAGGCGACGGCTGGAAGCCCGCAGGACCCTCTTGAGCCAGTTGAGCGGGGTTCCTGAAGGTAGTATGCACATATCAGATAACCTTTCCGGTGACGTGAACGCCCCACAGCACGTACTGTGGGTTGAAGAGTCGCCTGAGGTTGTGAAGCAGTTGGAGGAACTTCTACGTCGATTATAGTTCAAATTGAATCAAAGTGGTGAGAGTTTTCTGCAATCAGATGGTGGGTAAGACTAGAAGTACCAAGGGTGTGGTATAATATTCTTGGATCGATGGATTCGGTTCGATAAACGGAGATTCATTCAGTGGACTCGAGAATTAATTGGAGTGGTCCGGTTATCCTGCCGGAGGTCACGCATCTCGACAGACATCTGCAGGCACCCGGGCCCCTCGGTTTATCTGTTGAGCTGGAGGCATTGGTGAAGGAGGGTTTAGGAAATGTGGCTACATAAGCAAAGAGGTGTCGCGTTGCCATTGTCAGTCATGCTAGTGCTAGTTCTTTCCCTTCTTGGGACCGCCCTCTGGCAGTATAGTATGACCGATGCCCTACACGCATCGAGGCACGAGAAGAGTACACAAGCCTACTACATTGCCCGTTCGGGTGCAGGAGCATTGGCCGAGTACATCGTAGGTGATCCTGATAATGTGGAGGATATGCGTGTTTTCGTGGATTCACTGATCAATGAGGAGTCGGAGCCGACCACTCTTGGTAATGGTACGTTCGTCTTGAACCTGGAGAGGAATCCGAATAACGAATCCGAGATTATTATCCGTTCGCGAGGAGAGGTCGATGGTGTGGCCTCTACGGTATATCTCACTTTGGCTGAAGATATCGCTCCGTTATCGCCGACACCATTGGAACTCTTCTTCCAATATGCGATCTATTCCTTTACGGACTTAACACTCGGTGGCAATGTTAAGATTTACAATTATTCGGACTCGTCTTGGGGCGATGTTGGGGCAGGTCAATCCATTATCGTGAAGGGTCATGGTAGGGGAATTGGCGATAAAGATGAAGGCGTAGACCTTGATCTCATCCCCGTCAACTTCCCCGA
>PWSR01000164.1 GCA_003563985.1 Clostridia bacterium
AGTCCATGGTGCCCCGGGAGTTACAGAAACGCTGACGACCAATCAATGAAATTCCCCAGCCAAACAAGGATCTCTGGCGATCACATGACTACAACTTCCGTCTAGCGAATAGGGTGCGAGGTTAGATGTCCCGGATCTGGGGATCCAGTATGTCCCGCAGGCCGATGCCTATGAGGTTGAATCCCAGTACCGTGTAGACCAGGGCGACTCCCGGGAATATGGAGAACCAGGGCGCCTGCCGGATGAAGTCGATACCCTCGTTGAGGATCACACCCCAGTCCGGCGTGGGTGGTTGTGCACCCAGGCCGAGGAAACTCAGGGAGGTGGTCGACAGGATGGCCAGCGGTAGGGCCAGCGTCACCAGGACGATGATCGGGGACATGATGTTCGGAAGGATGTGTCGCCACATGATTCCCGCATCCGTCCTGCCGAGGGCACGGGCGGCTTCGACGTAGGCCTTTGCCTTGGTGGATTGCGTCTTCGAGCGGACCACCCGGGCCATCTCGGCCCAGCTGACGATGGCGATGGAGATGATCACGTTATTCAGGCTCGGCCCCAGTGCCATTATGATCGCCATGGCAAAGACCAGGGGCGGCATCGACCAGGTGACATCGCAGGTAAAGGAGATGATCCGGTCGATGACTCCGCCGTAATAGCCCGCCACCAAACCCATGGTGATGCCCAGAATCGCCTGGATGCTCACCACGATCAATCCGACCCGCAGCGCGATCCGGGAACCGAATATCACGCGGCTGAAAACACATCGCCCGTAATTATCGGTTCCGAAGGGGTATGCTCGGCTGGGCGGCGCAAACGCATTATCCAAGTCCATCTCCCGATACGTCTTCGGAGCGATGAAGTCGGCGAATATGGCTATCAAAATGACGCTGAGCAATATGACGAGCCCCACGGTAAACATCGGATGGCGCAGGGCCCTGCGGAGGCTCTTGAAGGGGGAGTCTTCCACTAGAGATCGCCTCCCCTGAACGCTTCAATCTCGTGCAAAGGAATGATGTTGGGGCCGATCATCACGAGTGTCCCTCCATCTGCTCGCGTATCCGCGGATCGAGCACGCCGGTCATGATGTCCCCGATGGTGTTCGATGTCACGGTCAGTACGGCGATGATTAGGACGATTCCCTGAACGACGGGAAGATCCTGTCGCATGATGGAGCGCCACAGTAGCCGGCCCATCCCGGGCCACGCGAACACGGTTTCCACCACCACGGATCCCCCGATCAGCCAGGGAAGGGATAGGAAGAACGTCACCGTGACCGGGATCAGCGCATTCCGCAGGACATGGCGGAGCATCACCCCGTACCAGGATACGCCCTTCGCGTGGGCCGTCCTCACGTAATCCTCCCGCATGACCTCCAAGATCTCGGAACGGGTCAGTCGCATGGTGGAGGCGATGGGGGGGAGGGCCAGGCTCATCATCGGTAGGATGAAGGACCGTGCCCCATCGTAACCGGATATGGGCAGGAGCCTCCAGGTCACCGCGAATAGGATGATCAGGAGAATACCCAGCCAGAACTGGGGCATTGACCGCAAGACCACGGCCAGGGTCACGAGGGTCTTGTCGATGAGGGTGCCCCTTCGCACCGCGACGAATAGACCCGTGGATACGCCGACGAGGTAACGAAATATCAGGGCGCCACCGGCCAGGGCCAGGGTGTAGGGGAGTCGGGTCCAGATCAGGTATGCGACCGACTGGTGCGTCATGATCGACGTTCCCATGTTGCCGCGAACGATGTTCCCGATCCAGTAAAAATACTGGATGTACAGCGGTCGATCCAGTCCCCAACGGGCCCGGAGCTGCTCCAGGACTTCGTCGGATACCCGGGGATCGGTGATCATGCGGATCGGGTCCCCGGGGATCGAATGCAGAATCAGAAAGAGGATGACTGTAACCGCCAAGACGGTGAGTATCCCCAAACCCATTTTTCTCAGCGCATAGGTCAACATCTGTTGACGGTCCTCCGTTCGATGTGACTTGCCCGAGGGCCATGGGGCGGCCGCCCCGTGTGGGGACGGCCGCCGGATACCGGAGTGAGGTGGTGTGCGATGCGCACCTTACTCGAGTCTCATGTCGTGGAAGTACATGGCCCCGGATACGCTCATCTTCAGGCCGGTGAGGTTCGACCGGGTTGCACTGAAGAGACGGTCGCTCCAGAGGGGCACGATGGGTACGTCTTCCCAGACGCGTTCGGAGATCTGCGTCCACATGGCCACGCGCTCGTCTTCTTCGGCGATGTAGAGGACCTGGTCCAGCATCTCGTCTAGGTCGGGGGCCGACCACGGGGCGAGGCTCGCGGAACTGTGGAGTCCGTAGTACCAGACGCCGCCCGGATCGATCCAGGACCAGTTGCGAAGTATCATGTCGAAATCGGCATCGCGAATCAATTCCCTGGTGTAAGCGGTTTCGTATTCCCGCAGATCGGCATCCATGCCCACCCGCAGCAGCTGGTCCTGGATGATGGGGGCGGCACGGGAGTCGATGGGGTTGTCGCCGGCGAAGACCAGGGTAAAGGTCAGGCGCTCTCCGTCCTTGGTCATGATGCCGTCGGATCCCTCGGTCCAACCCGCATCCTCGAGGAGACCACGGGCGCGGTCGACGTCGTTACTCCACTGCTGGGCGAATCGAGCCTCGGCGTCGGGATCGTGGTTGAGCATGGCGGGGCCGATCAACCCGTGGACGGGCTCGATGACGCCGCCGACGCCGCTTTGGAGTTCCCCGCGATCCAGGGCCAGGGCGACGGCTTCCCGCACGGCCTTATCACCGAAGGGGAACCGGTCGAGGTTCATCTGCATGTGGCGGACGTTGGAGTTGAGGTATTCTTGAACTTCCACGTCGGGGTCACCGCGTAGCTCGTCCAGGGCCTCGGCGGGAACGTCGGTGATCATGTCTACGTTGCCGGCCCGGAGCTCCTCCACCCTCGTGAAGGCCTCCGGTATGAAGCGCACCATGACCTCGCTGAAGTGGAAGGGTCCGTTGTTGTCCACGAAGGGCAGGAAGTCCTTGTAGTCTTCATTGCGCTCCATGAGGATGTGGGATCCGTCCATCCACTCCGTTACGAAGAAGGGACCGCTGCCGACGGCCTCCCGGTTAAACATCTCCTCGCCCATTTCCTCGGCGGCGCCGACTTCCACTGGGGCGGCATAGGTGCTACCGAGAACGGCGACCATGCCCGGGGCGGGTTCGGCCATCTTGAATATGACGGTATCTCCCTCGACGACGAATTCTTCTACGGCATCGTAGTCGGAAAGGTAGGGTCCGGTGACGTTGTATCGGTCCAGGCTGTCCTTGAAGGCCTGGGCGCTGACGGGTTCACCGTTGTGGAAAGGAACGCTGGAATCGAAGGTGAATCTCCATTCCAGTCCGTCTTCGCTGACCTCTACCGCCGAAGCGCCCCATGGGAGCGTTTCATCGTTGTTGAGGCCCATGCTCATGGGTGGGGTGAAGAGCATTCCGTGAACGGTTGCCATCACGGTACTGACCTGCTGCGGGTCGGTGCCCTGGGCCTCTGTGGCCACGGCAATCGTAAGTCGCGGCAGTTCCTCGGGCTCCTCCGGTTCTTCTCCGTTCTCCACTGGATCTGGATCGGGTGCGGGCTCGGTATCCTGGGGTCCGCAGGCTGCGATGCCGAACGCCAGGATCGCGATCAATACGAAGATCGGTAGGGACCACCTCTTGCTGGATAACATCGTTTCAGTACCCCCCTCGAACATTTGTGCATCTGTCGATGTCCGCGCAGATCGATCTTGGCGAATAAAATTGCATATAATCCGCATAATCGATTCCGTGTCAGTGCGCGGATAAAGCATTTGTATCGCAGTTGATTATAGTGCAACTTACGAAAGAAAACAACTATGTATCCACCCAGGGGTGTTTAGTACGGTTTTCGTACTATTCCTCCTCGATCTCGTGAATAGCGCAAATTAGGATATCAATGCATCTTTCGCGAAAGGGTCCTATCGGAGGGTAATGTCGAGGCATGGCTGGAATCCCGCGAGAACGGCTTCATTTTCCGGGACCGGCGAACGATATAATTCGTAGGGCAACGCTGTGGATGCACGTGCCCGGGATCGGGGGTGCTTGGGTGATACTGGCGAACCTGGATGGCCGAACCGAGGGGAAGACCCTGGGGCACAATATCTACGATGACTCGGGTCGGATTCTCCTTCGCAGCGGCGTTACGCTGACGGAGAGTTATATTCAGCGACTCCGGCAGAAGGGCTATTTGAGCGTATACGTCCAGGATGAACTCGCCCCCGACCTGCAGTTGGAGGAGAGCATCGATTCGGAGACCCGGGTTCGGGGCATCGCGCTGGTCAAGCAACTCGGCAAGAGCCTGGCCTTGGGTCGCCCGGTGGACGTCGGAAAGATCAACGGGGTCGTCGACATGATCGTGGACGATCTCAAGGAACGGCCCGACGGCATCGTCACCTTGAGTTCCATGAAGACCGTGGACGATTATACATTCGAACACAGCGTAAATGTTTGCGTGCTTTCCGCGTTCCTTTGGTGGAATATCAAGGGCAACGGTTGCGATCTCTTCGATCTCGCCCGGGGTGCACTCCTGCACGATATCGGAAAGCTGAGCATACCCCTGGAGATCCTGCTGAAACCGGGCCCCTTGACCGACGAGGAATATGCCGAGGTCAAGCGGCATGCGCAGACGGGCTACAACGTGGTCCGGGAGATTCTTCCCGGTTCCTCGGCCAGCCCCCTGGTGGCCAGGGAACACCATGAGCGCCTGGATGGCTCCGGCTATCCCGGCGGGATCCGCGGGGAAGAATTATCCCCCTACGGCCGCATCGCCGCGGTGGCCGACGTGTACGATGCCGTGACGAGCGATAGGGTATATCGGAAGAAGATGTTTCCCCACAAGGCGATGCAACTCATCGATCGGATGGCGGGTACCGAGCTGGATCCCTCGGTGGTCGGCATCTTGATGGACCGCGTTACCCACTATCCCACCGGATCACGCCTGCTCCTCGGCGGAGGGGAAATCGGCATCGTATCGGCGCAGGATGAGCGGTCCTCGCGCAGGCCACAGGTGCGGTTGTTGACCGATCCGGAGTGGAATATCCTCGGGATTCGAGAGAGAAGGGAAATCGCCCTGGTCGATCACGAGGAGATCGTGATCGAGGACGTGCTGGAGGAATATCCCCCCGAGATCAAAGCGCGATGGGATGGCGTGCCGAGATAACACTCGCCTTCGATCATCCCGGGTGTGAATCTGCCCCCAGCCCACAACAGTTCACGAATCGTCCCGGGGTAATTCTCGCCCCAGGTGCTCGAAGCGCGCGACCAGGGCCCGTCGCCTGATGGCCAGGGGTTCCCGAAGTCGGGTCGCGGCGAGTTGACTGTATTCCTCCTGGATATCGTATCCGATGTATCTTCGTCCCAGGTGGTGGGCGACCTTGGTGGTCTGTCCGGAACCGTTGAAGGGATCCAA
>PWSR01000142.1 GCA_003563985.1 Clostridia bacterium
CGCCTCCGCCGCCGTCCAGTCCCCCGCGGGAGTCCAGGTCAGCGCCGCCACCAGCGATCGTTGCAATTCGCCACCGATGGAGGGGACCGTGTACCAGAGTATGGCGAACAGTCCCACCAACAGGGCGGCCTGCGTGACCTCCTTGCTCTGGAATACCTGCCCCTCATCTCGGGCTTTCCGCCGGCGGCGGGGGGTGGGATCCTCGGTCTTCTCGCCCCCGGCATCCGAGAATAGTTGCAATTCGATTCGCGGGGATCGCATATCCCTCATCACCACACCTCCAGCATGCGAAACAAGACCGTCAGTCGTTCCGAGGAGGCATCGCGAAAGAAGGCGACGTATATCGGAACCAGGCCGACCAGCAGGGTAAATCCCACCAGGATCCGTAGGGGGATGCCCAGGACGAAGACGTTGAGCTGCGGCATCGCCCGTCCGATGATTCCCAGGGCGACCGAGGCCAGGAACAGGGCCGCCATCACCGGGATGCTGATTCGAAGGGAGGCATAGAATAACCAACTCATCATCCCGAACAGATCGGGTAGCCCCGCGACCGAAAAGGGCGCGCCGCCGGGTACCCGCTGAAGGCTTTCCCGCAGGACGGCCAGGACGTGATGATGCCCGTTGAATCCCAGGAAAACCACCAGGGCGCACAGGTATAGGTACTGGCCAACCAGGGGCATGCGGCCTCCCATCACGGGATCGATCTGGCTGGCGGTAAAAAACCCCATCTGGAGATCCAGGTATTGGCCGGCCAATTGACCCGCCACCAGGATCATCAGCGCGCCGAACCCCAGGGTGACCCCGACGGTGATCTCGCGTATGGCGGGGATCACCAGGCCGGTCCAATCCGTCGCCAGGGGAAGCAGTCCGGGATCCAATTCGGCGGTGGGTGCCAGCAGGAGTGCCGTGACCAGCGCCAGCATGATGCGCACGGCGTTGGGACAATACGGTCGACTGAAGAAGGGGAATATGTAGAAGAACCCGCTGGTGCGCAAGAATACCAGGAAAAAGCTCACGTAAACCTCCGGGTCCCAGGACAGTACGAGTTCCACGTTTCCCCTCCCTTCCTCAGCGAACGTAGTTCGGCAGGTTCCCCAGCAGTTCGGCGGCGAAGCCCGTCATGACGTTGATCATCCAGGGTCCGAAGAACAGGGCCGCCAGGAAGATCACGACGATCTTGGGAACGAAGGCCATGGTCTGCTCGTTCACCTGGGTCGTGGCCTGGATGAGGCTGACCAACACCCCGGTGACCAATCCGGCGAGCAGCATCGGTCCGGCCACGTACAGTACGGTGAGCAATGATTGTCGCGCCAGTGATATTACCAGTTCGGCCGGCATCGGGATCCACCGTCCCCTCTCACGTCAAACCCTCCAGGAGGGATTGGATTATCAGGTGCCATCCGTCCACGAGGACGAACAGCAGGATCTTGAACGGCAGCGAGATCATCATGGGCGGTAGCATGAGCATGCCCATGGACATCAACGTGCTGGCCACCACCATGTCGATGACGATGAAGGGCAGGAAGATGACGAACCCCATCTGGAAGGCCGTCTTCATCTCGCTGATGGCGAATGCGGGCACCAGGGCATACAGGGGCACGTCTTCGGGCTCATCGGGTTGATCGGCACCGGAGAAGCCCAGGAATAGTTCCAGGTCCCGTTCCCGCGTAAACCCCATCATGAAGTCGCGAAAGGGATCGCTGGCCTCTTCGTAAGCCTCTTCGAACCCGATGTCACCATCCTGGAACGGGATCCATACGTCTTCGTATACGGGGCCCCACACCGGGGCCATGACGAAGAAGGTCATGAAGACGGCCAGGCCGATGAGGACCTGGTTCGGAGGCATCTGTTGGGTGGCGAGGGCCGTGCGGACGAAGGCCAGGACGATGACGATTCGGGTAAACGACGTAACCATGACCAATAATGCCGGTGCGACTGCCAGGACGGTGAGCAGCAGGAACAGCCGGACACCGGTTCCGGTGGCCAGGGCGTCTTCCCCGTCCTCCCAGCGAACGTTGACGTCGGGCAGTGACAGCTCGGCCGCCCGCGCACCCGCATGGGGCAGGACGACGAGCAACAGTATGATGGCGAGGACGCCCACGACGATTGTCCTCGATGCGATTCCAACCAACTTCGACACCGACACTCTCCTCTTCCACGCCCACGCGTGCTACCTCTTACCGCGAGTCGCCGGAGTCATCTCTCCGCCCAAACCGCGGGAGCCAATCTGCAAAGTTCCCGGCCGGAGGCGGATCGGCGATCGGCACGTTGCCGTCTTCCCCCTCGACTTCGCGCAACAGTGCAACGGATGTGTCCGTCACACCCAACAGGAGTTGTTTCCCCCGCGCTTCGACGAGGACCACCTGCGCTCTGCGCCCCACCGCCACGGCTTCGATGACCTTCAGATTCCTACCGGTCATGCGCCCCGACATGGCACCGTTTAGTAATCGCAGGCTGGCATATGCCAGGCCCAAGACTACGGCGCTGGCGAGTACTACTTGAACGAGCAAGTCCAATTCCGTTCCCCATTTCCCGGCCGAGATGTTCAGCGGAGGTTGCGAATGCGGTCCTCCAGGCTGACGATCTCCGTAATCCTGACGGCGAAACTCTCGTCGACCACCACCACTTCTCCGCGGGCGAGGAGTTTGCCGTTGACGAGGACATCCACCGGCTCTCCGGCCTGCCGGTCGAGTTCGATGACGGACCCCGTACCCAAAGAGGTGATCTGCCGGATGTCCTCCACCGTCCGACCCAGTTCCACGCTGACCTGCAGTGGTACGTCCAGGAGCATATCGATGCGACCATTCCCCGTGCCCTGATCCGCGCGCCCTCGTCGCTCCCCAAAGGCGGGGAACCGGGCCGGCGACACGTCCCGGGACGTTCCCGTATCCGGTTTGGCGGGGGGACGCGCGGCGGGCGCCTCCGGCGACGCATCGTCGCGCGCCTGCGAGGGCATACCCGGGTCCAATGACTCGGCTTCAAGTTCTTCGTACGTTCCCTGGATCAGGTCACGAATGGAGGGCGGCAGCAGGATACCGAGGTTCCAGGCACCCCCGTCGGGGGCGTCGATCCCCGCGTTCAGTTCGTACCATTCGGTCCCGGCCAGGGATTCTTCTCCGGGTGCGCGGGGGGCCGGATCGTCGACCCGAACGTCGACGAGGTACCCCCGGGCATCCGCGATTGCCGTGGCGGCACTGCGGACCAGGTATTCCACGATGGACCGCAGTTGGATCGACATCTTCTCGTCGATCTCTTCCCCGCCTTCATCACCGCGGAACGAGGCTGCGGGGGCTCGATAGAATCCCCGTGCATCCACGTCTCCCCCGTAATCGATGACGCCCCAGAGGTCGTCGGAGGATGCCAGCATTTCATCCACCGACGGGTAACTCGCTTCCCAGCCACGCAGCTGTACCTCCAGGTCATCCTCCCGCGCTGCCTCCAGGGCCGCGTCGAGTATGGCATCCATCAGGTCTCCCGCCGGCTCTTCCTCCTCGGATAAGCCCTGGAGTAGTGCGTCAATCTCTTCTTGGGACAGGATCTCCTTCGACATTGTCGCCTCCTTCTGCGGTGGCTCCCTGTATCTGCACTGCGAGATTGTTTCCCATTCTCCCCGGCCATCCCGAGAACACGCGTCTGCCGTCCACGGACACCGTCAAGGGTTCATGGACGCTCTGGTCCAGGCACAGCACGTCGCCGACGTCCAACTCCAGGAGGTCCCGTACCGCGACTGTGGTAGTCCCCAGGTCGACGGTCATCGGAATGTCGACGTGCATGAGGTGTGACTCGATCCGGGATCGTTCGCCCCCGGTTTCCCCGGAATCGTTGCGCGCCGCGGGACTACCGCCCATCCAATACTGCAAGGAAAGCTGTGGCAATACCGCCTCCAGCATGATGTACGGCCAGCCCAGGTTGATCCGTCCCTGGCTGTCTCCGATCTCCAACAACAGGCCGGCCACCAGCATCATCTCGCTGGGAGGAGCGAATTGCGTGAAAAATGGACTGGTCTCCAGGGCGGTCAGGGACCCTTCGATCTCCAACACGTCCCGCCACGCTTCCTCGGCGGAATCGATGACGCGATTAAACACCGTTCGCATGACCGCCGACTCCAGGTCCGTGAGGGGGCGGCGCAGCGTCTCGGCCCCACCCGGACTCCCCAGGAGGCGTTCGATCAGGGGGAAGGCGATCTCTGGCCGAATGTCGATACCCACCTTCCCCTCCAGGGGTGCGAACTCGGCGACGCCCAGGACCACCGGTGTGCCGAGACGCTCGGTGAATTCTTCGTACGTCATCTGGTCTAGGGCGATCAGGGAAACCTTGACCGCGGAGCGGACGTGGGCCGAGAGATTGGTGGCCGCAAAGCGAGCCATGTTATCATGCAGTATCCGCAGTGCCGCCTGGTGCTCCCGGGATAGTTTTTCCGGCCGGTGAAAGTCGTACAGTCGGATCTGACGCTTTCCCCGCAGGGTCCGATAGGTCAATGCGTTGCCTCCTCTATCAATTGCGTCACTGGACCATCATCCGCGTGAAGTAGACGTTTTGCACCCGATCTGCACCCAGCAGTCGATTGATCCGGAATAGGATCTCCTGGCGCAGTGCCGTCATGCCCTCGTCCCCCTTGAGTTCTGTCGGCGTTTTCGATCGCAATATTTCCAACAGGGCATCCTGGATGCGTGCCAGGTCTTCCTCCACCGATTCCACGGCCGATGGATCCAGGCACTCCAGGGCGACGCGTACGCTCACATATCGCGAGTGCCCCTCCGCGGTCGGCTGTAGATCCGTCACCGTCTCGGGGATCTCAAATAGCGGCCCCGTCTCCTGGCGATCCTCGGTGACTTCGATCTCCGCTTCCTCCGGGGTGGGCAGGATCCACTGTGCATATCCCACGTAGCCCAGGGCGACTGCGGCGAACAGCAGGACGATGCCCAACGCGGGGCGGATCATCTTCTTCACGGCTAGTCACCCCCCGAATCCGAAGGCTCGTCATCGGAAACGCCGTCGGGTTCCGTCCCGTGGGCATCGAGGCGCAGGAGCACGACGTCGACCCTGCGGTTCCTGGCGCGTCCCGCGTCGGTGTGGTTGGTATCCCGCGGGCGGTACTCACCGTATCCCGCCGCCGAGAGATCCCCGGGCGACATCCCGGCCGTATCCAGTAGATAGCGCAGCACGTTGGTCGCCCGGGTGGTGGATAGTTCCCAGTTGCTGGGAAAGCGAAAGGTTTCGATGGGCACATCATCCGTGTGACCCTCGACGCGCACCGCGTTGGGTAGTCTCTGCAGGGTTGGGGCCAGGAGATCCAGGATGTCCTCGGCCCCGGGTAAGAGCTCGGCCTCCCCGGATTCGAAGAGGACGCGATCCGTGAAATGGATTATGAGACCGCGTTCTTGCAGCTCGAAGCTTACCCCTTCCTCCAGGCCCGCCTCCGCCAGTTGCTCCTGCAGGATCATCCGCGCGGCCAGCAGCTGGCTCTGTTGTATGGCTTCGATCTGTTGTCGATGCCGGGCGTTGCCTATGTACATCTTCTGTTGTTGATGTCGATCGTCGCCCACGTCCATCATCGGCTCCGCCGAGGAGATCGTACGCCCTCCCTGGAGCATGCCCAGGGCCTGCTGCAATGACATGATCATCCGTTCGAATTCCACGACGTCGATGGAAGAAAAGGAAAAGAGAAGGACGAAAAAGGCGAGCAGGAGGGTGACCATGTCCGAATAGGTGGTCATCCACTCCATGGAACGGTCTCGCTCTTCGCCCTTTTGCCTTCTATCCCTAGTCATCGGATGCCAGACTCTCCTGTCCCTCGGTCCCGGCCTCCACCGCTTCGTCCTCTTCGGTGGGCTCTTCGACCTTCGCGCCGTTGATGAAAGTTTCCAGTTTCCCCTTGATGAACCGGGGATTCTGCCCGTCCTGGATGGCTAGGATCCCTTCCATGATCATGGTTCGCCACTGCAGCTCGTCGGCGTTCCACTCCGAGAGTTTATTCGCCATGGGATTGAACACGATGTTGGCCAATAGTGTTCCGTAGAGGGTCGTGATCAGTGCGATTGCCATCCCGATCCCGATCATTTCCGGGTTCTCGAGGTCCCGTAGCATCTGGATTAGACCGATCAGGGTACCGATCATCCCGAAGGCCGGGGAGACGGCGCCCGCCGTGCGGAAGACCGCCACCCCCCGGTCGTTGTACTCTGCCGCCGAGTCGATCTGGTTTTCCAGTAGTTCCTTCATCTGCTCCGGGGGTACCGCGTCAACCAGCATCTGCACGGCGCCCGCGAGGAAATCGTCCTCGATGTCCTCGATGGCGTCTTCCAGGGAGAGGAGTCCCTCCCGGCGCGCCTGGTTGGCCAGCTCCACCAGTTGATCCCGCAGCTCGACTAGATTCGCACTGCTGCGCCGGAAGGCCCGGATCATCAACCCCGGTATGCGCTTCAACTGCCTGGCGCCGTGGGAGATGGCGATGGCGGCCAGGGTTCCACCCAGGACGATGCGCAGCGAAGACGGATCCCAGAACGTTGCCAGGGAGCCTCCGTCGAGCATGGCCCAGACCAACAGGCCCACGCCGATGATTAATCCCACGATGGCGGCAAGTTCCACGGCTACCCCTCCCTAACGACATTTCTACGACGGATGCGTATCCCCGCGATTTGCGATCGATACTGCAGTACGCGGTCGATTACCTCATCGGTGGACTCCAGGACCATCATTTTTCTCCCCGTAGTCAACGTGATCAAGGTGTCGGGGGTCGACTCCAGGGTCTCGATCAACTCGGCATTGACGTTGAATTCGTCTCCGTTGAGCCTGGTCACCGAAATCAATTCACATCATCCTCTCCCGGAGCGACCCCCGTTGGTCGATCAGCGTTTCAAGTTCACCAGTTCCTGCAACATCTCGTCCGAGGTCGTCACGATCCTGGAGTTGGCCTGGAATCCACGTTGCGTGATGATCATTTCCGTAAACTCCGCCGACAGATCTACGTTGGACATCTCAACGGAGCCCGGGGCGATGTCCCCGCGTCCCGCCGTCCCTGCGGGTCCGACCTGGCGTATGCCGGAGTTGTTGCTCTCCATGTAGACGCTGTTGCCGGCTTTGACGAGTCCCCCGGGATTGGCGAAGGCCGCCATACCCACCTGGGCCAGGGTCTGCACCCTGCCGTTGGAGTAGACTCCGGTGATCACACCGCTGGGATCGACCATGAAACTCTCGAGGGTCCCCATGGGCGCACCATTGCGCTCCGTGGCCGAGACGGTGGACGCACCGGAGAACTGGGAGATCCCCGAGAAGTCGACTTCGAACTCGATGTCGTCGGCCCCGTCGATGCCCGAGACCGTGATCTCGCCCGTCTCGTGATCCTCCTGCGCGATGAAGCCCGCCTCGTCGAACTCGATTTGCGGGCTGGCCGGATCCGTGGTCACGGTCAGCGCGCCATCTTCCGCTGCCACCGACCAAGACCACTGGTTCGCGGCATCCTTGGTGAAGGTGACACCGATGCTGTGGCGCGTGCCCTTGGAATCGAATACCTCGATCGGCGTCGTCCATTCGTCTCCGACCTCCGCATCGCTATCCAGGTTATTGCGGTATGCCACGCGCGTCGTGGCCCGGGCCCCGATGGTCTCTCCCACCGGGATCCGCACGTTCTCCAGGGAGGTGGCATCTGTGATCGGGAGGTTCCCTCCTTCGCCCATCCACCCCTGGACGATGCGTCCGCCGGCATCGACGAGATATCCCTCGGCATCGGGTCGAAAGGCCCCCGATCGCGAATACACCGCGCCTTCACCGTCGGAAAGAATGAAGAATCCCTCCCCCTCAATAGCCATATCGGTATCATTGCCCGTGGTTTGCAGGCTACCTTGGCCCTGGAGGGTGTCGATCCCGGCGATGTTGCTGCCCAGGCCGATCTGCATGGGGTTTGTGCCACCTCGTCCGTCTTCGGGCGCCGAGGCGCCGCTGAGGTTTTGGCTGAACATCTCGGAGAACGTGACGCGACCGGCCTTGAAACCGGCGGTATTGACGTTGGATATGTTGTTGGCCACCACGTCCATCTTGACCTGGTGGTTGCGGAGTCCCGAGACTCCGGCGAAAAGGGAACGCATCATATCGTCGTACATCTCCTCTCGGATTTCGTCGGGGAAAGGTGCCGCGGATCGCGTCGGTCGGTCGGCGATCCCGGCCTCCTCGTGAGAGGTCCGGCCTCAATCGGCGATGACGGCGGAATCGATATCGGTGAAAACTCCGTCGCCGCGCCTCTCCCCGGAAATTACTGTGATCAGTGTGCGTTTCTCGACATTCACGATTAGGGCCAGGTCGTCCAGCATGAGCAGTGACTGTTTCCCGCCGCGCTGCGAGACGCGATCCACGGCGGATTCGATTCGCCTCTCTTGTATGGCGTCCATGTGCACGCCCTCAGTTCCCATCCGGTCGCGGGCGTGCACCGAGATCTTCAGCTGGCGATCGAAGAGTTCTCGGAACCCTCCCACCGCGTTGCCGCCGCGACCCCGTTCGGGGGATTGCGTCTTCGAGGCGCCCGCGGGATGGATTCCCGTTGTCATCGGATCGATGGGGTTACTGTGCATATTCCGTGCCTCCGACCCAGTTGAACGAGGCGATCTGGCTCAGGAACAATTCATCGCCGAGATCGGTGGTCAGCAGCACGTCGTCGTTCTTCCAGAGCGTCGACACGACCGTGCCACGAACTTCGCGTCCGTCCCCGGTGACGAACTCGAGTTCCTCGCCGAGGAGGCCGGCCCCGAGCATCGTCATCTGGTTTCTGACCAGGTTTTGCGTCTGCGTCAACGTCGAGAATTGCGCCAATTGGGCGATGAAGTCCCGGTCATCCATGGGATTCATCGGGTCCTGGTTTCGGATTTGCGCCACGAGCAACTTCAGAAAGGCATCCTGTCCCAGGACGTCGGCTTGTCCCGGTGCATTTTGCGGCGCGCTTGCGCCATTTGATCCCGTCACTGGGGTACTCGCATCGATTTGCACGTTCATCTCCTCCTCCATCTATGCCAGCAGGTCCAATCCCATCCCCAACCGGTGCGCTCCGGAGGCGGTTGGCTCCGGTGCGGCGACCGATGGGTATGTGAACGGCCGGGCCGAGCCCCTTGAGTTTTGTCGGTGATTTGGCTGGCTGCCATGCCGATGCAGATCCCCGGTTTCAAACGCGAAGTCCACGCTTTCGAAACCCGAATCACCCAGGTTGCGCTCCAATTCCCGGGCGCCCGCGCCCATTTCACGAACGAGGGCCGGATCCGGGCTACGAAGCGAACCCACCAATTGCTCGCCAGCAGTCCGCATCCGGACCGTGATGGGGGCGGAATCCTCCGCATCCATCCGGATCGTCACGGTGCCGCCATCGGATTCCCGCGTCCCCGCGTTCTCAGCGGGGGCTACGAAGGAAGGTGACATCTCCCGTATCTCCGGCGATCCGCGCACCTCGGACGCCGTCCCGCGGATCGGCGAGGAGAGGGCCTCCGGCGATGCACCCATCTCTGGATGCCGGGGGAAATCGGCGCCTTCGCGTCCGACTTCGACCGTGGGTCTCGCCCGGGGCCGGACCTCCAACTCGTAGCTATCGCTCGGCTGCGCCTCCCCGGGAACTCGTCTTCCGGGCTCGTCTCGAAGGCCGCTGACCTCGAATGCGATCGGGAGTACCTCTTTATCCGATATTCCCGTGCGGAGCTCGACTTTCCCGGACTGCGTTGAGGGTGGGGGGTCCTCGACCATCGGGTGGGTCATCGTTTCGCCGGGCTTTCCTTCCCGTCCCGACTCCGGAGTCGCAGGGGCGGCCGCGGTGCCGGCCTGGTTGATCATCCGACCTCGCTCGACGCGGTGCTCCGTCCCGTCCGTCCCCTCCCCATGTCCCCGGGAGAGGGAGGCTCGCGGTGCCGACTCGAGTTGGATCTCTACCTCGACGCCCTCTTCTGGAGGGGATGCAACGCCCGGAGTTCTCGCATCGGGAGTCCATGCGTCCCCGGGGATCACGGCAATCTCCGGGTGCAAGTCGTCGTGGTCCTGCCCCGCCTGCTCTCGGATGGCCGGGCAATCCCCTGCGTCTTCGATTCCGCTATCATGTCCTTCGGACGCGTCGTCGGTCGCCAGGAGTTCGCCGAGACAGGATAACCATTCCTCGGGATCGGACTCGCCCGCATGTCCCCTCGCCACTTTCCCAACCGTGTGTGCAATGGCTCTCATGAGTTCAATATTCATCAGTATCACCTCCTCTCCGGACCATTCGTCGCCCGGCGACTTCGTCCAGGGCTTTCTGCTGATATCGCTTTTCTTCGCGAAGGGCCGCCAGGAGGTGGCGTTCCCGCAGTTTCTCCAGGATCTGTTCCTCCCGCTTCGCCCGCAGCAGCTCCTCGCGGCACAGCCGGGCCAGCTCTTCTTTCGTTCGCAATTCCTCCTGTCGCCCATCCTTTTCCCGCTCCAGTCGCAGGCGGTGCGCCCAGTTGGCACGCAGGTCCGCCGCCGAGCAACCCCGCTCCGTTTTCTGCAGTGAGCCTTCGAGATTCGCGGAGAGTCGCGAAGTACTCTCCTCCAGGGCACCCCGGGCATCCTCTCGGGCGGCGTGGGCGCGGCGGCTCTTCACTTCCTCCGCCTCGGTCAACTTGGTCCGCAAACGATACACCCGCTCCAGGCGAAATCCGTTCTCCCCGTGCACGCTAGATCGCCTCCCCTTCGGGCAACAGATTGAACAGGCGTCGTCTCGTCTCGTCCAGGGTCGATCGTTCCGAGGCGGGCTGCTGCAGGAAACCCTTGATTTGATCCAGGATCCGGATTGCCAGATCCACCTTGGGATCGGCGCCCCCCTGATAGGCACCGATGCTGATCAGGTCCCGGGCATCTTCGTAGGCGGCGAGAATGCCCTTGAGCCGGGCAGCCTCGGCCTCGTGTTCACCATCGATCACATCCACCATGAGTCGACTGACGCTGCGGAGGACATCGATGGCGGGATAATGATTCTCGTCGGCCAGGGCGCGAGACATCTGGATGTGCCCGTCGAGGATACTGCGCACGGCGTCGGTGATGGGTTCATCCATGTCATCCCCCTCTACGAGCACGGAGTAGAAGGCCGTCATCGTTCCCCGGTCGGAGTTACCCGCCCGTTCGAGCAGCTGGGATAGCGAGGAAAATACGGACGGTGGATATCCGCGCGTCGTGGGAGGCTCTCCCGCGGCCAGCCCGACCTCCCGTTGCGCCATGGCAAAGCGCGTCACCGAGTCCATCATGAGGAGTACATCGTTGCCCTGGTCGCGGAAATGTTCCGCCAGCGTGGTGGCCACCTGGGCGGCCTTGATCCGGAGGAGGGGCGGTTGATCCGAGGTGGCCACCACCACCACCGACTTCGCCAAGCCCTCTGGGCCCAGCTGATCCTCGACGAAATCCCGTACTTCTCGGCCGCGTTCCCCGATCAGGCCGATGACGTTGACATCGGCCCCGCTGGACCGGGCGATCATGCCCATGAGGGTGCTCTTTCCGACACCGCTTCCGGCAAAGATTCCCACCCGTTGCCCCCTTCCACAGGTTAGGAGGCCATCGATGGAACGGATACCCAGTTCCAACGGTTCGGTCACCCGCATCCTCGAGAGGGGGTGGGGTGGCGTACTGTAGATACTTTTTCGCTCCCGCAACTCGGGCCCGGGTGCACCGTCGATTGGGCGACCGAGTCCATCGAGAATCCGTCCGCGCAACGCATCACCGACGGGGACCCGGAAGGTTCCCGGGGTGATCTGGACCCGCATCCCGGCTCGGACGCCGTGCAGCTCCGAGAGGGGCAGGAGGATCATGGTATTATCGGTGAATCCCACGACCTCCGCCATGACGACGTCCGCCTCCGGATCGTCGCCCAGGAGTCGGCAGAGTTGTCCCACTCGCGCCGAGGGACCGCGTGCCTCCAGGGTCATCCCCACCACACGCTTGATGTAGGCGTATTTCTCCAGTGGTTCCCACGCGTGGGTGATCCTCCGGATGCGATCTACTTCGGCACCGATGGCCAAGTTAGCCCTCCTCCCTTTCTCCGTCTTCGATCCTTCGTCGCAGGGATGCAGCGACGTCCGCGACACTGCCCACGATGATTCCCTCGTCGCCCCGAATGTGGAACTCCCCGGACCGCAGTTCCTGGGAGGAAGTAAGGAGAAGGTGGGTCCGCGGTGGTAGTTGGGCCTCCAGGTGTTCGCGGTGTTCCATCAAGAGCGGGAGATCCGCCCGGGACACGGCCAGGGTTACGTCGGATACTTCGGAGAAGCGGCGGAGGCTCTCTTCTACTAACCGGAGAATCACGTCGGAATCCGCCGCCAGTTCGGACCGCAATACCCGCGCGGCGATCTCGACGACGAGATCGGCGAGGGAAGCTTCCAGGGCGTCGTTGCGTTCTTCTTCCTCGCGACGGAGATCTGCCCACCAGGACTCGATTTCGGCGAGCAGCGCCTCTGCGTGCTCCAAACCCCGTTGATGCCCGGCCCGGTAGCCTCTCTCCCGGGCCGCTTCTGCGATGGCATCCCGCTGGCGGCGGGCGCGCCACAGGACGGCGGCGGCCCGTCGCCGGGCCGAGTTTAGGATCTCGCCCGTACCTCCCTTGCGCCCCGGGGGAGGCTCCCCCACCCCTCCGGAACTCGGAAAGGGGTTCTCCACCGAAGCGATGGGAACTTCTCGGGACCCCGAGAGGCGGGCGCGATTGCTTTTGATCAGATTGGGGTTAAGTGACAAGGTTCTCCTCCCGCCCGCGGACGATGACGATCTCGCCCGTTTCGTCCAGCTCGCGAACCACGGCCACGATGCGTTGTTGTGCCTCTTCCACCGAAGCCAAGCGAACCGGACCGAGGAATTCGATGTCCTCCTGGACCGTCTCCGCTGCGCGGGTGGATAGGTTCGATAGGATCTTCTCCTTGACTTCGTCGCTGCTGGCCTTGAGCGCCATGGGGAGGTCCTCCTGCAAGTCGACCTCGCGCAGCACGCGCTGGATCGCCCGGTCGTCGAGGATGACGATGTCGTCGAAGGTGAACATCCGCTTGCGCACGTCGTCTGCCAACTCCTCGTCGTAGTCCTCCAGCCGTCCGAGGATCGTCTTCTCGGTGCTGCGGTCCACCCGGTTGAGAACATCGACCAAGGAGCCGACGCCACCGGTCTTGGTATAATCCTGTAGCATCAAGGAAGAGAACTTGCGCTCCAGCAGGTCCTCCATCTCCTCCAGGATCCCCGGGGAGGTGCGATCCATCAGGGCCAACCTGCGCGCCACATCCACCTGCACTTCCTCGGGGAGGGCGCGCAGTACGTCAGCCGCCTGTTCCGGCGACAGGTAAGAGATGATGAGGGCGATGGTCTGGGGATGTTCTCCCCCGAGGAAATTGAGCAGCTGTTCGGGGTCCATCCGCCGCAGCAATTCGAAGGGACGGGTCTGCAGGGACGAAGTCAACCGCGACATGATGTCCACCGCACGCTGGCTCCCGACGGCCTCCTCGAGGATGCCCCGGGCGTACTCCGCACCCCCCTGGGAGACGTACTGTTGGGCGGTAGCGATGCTGGCGAACTCCTCCAACACGTTATCCCGCACCTCGGCCGGGACATTCTCGATACCGGCGATGTCGTAGCTGATTCGCTCGATCTCCTCTTCACCGAAATGGCGCAATACCTTGGCCGCGGTATCCGTGCCCAAGGAGATCAACAGCACCGCCGTCTTCTGGCGGCCGGTTAACTCCTCGAGGCGCAATGAGCGCTTGCCGCGCGTCAGGGTTTCAACGGCCTCAGCCATTCCAATCCCCTCTCCCCATCATCGTCCGCGCCCCCCACCGGCGTCCTCGGCCAACCACGTCCGGACCAACTCGGCTACCCGGCCGGGGTTTTCCTCTGCCATTTGCTTTGCCGTTCCCTGTAGACCATCGCCGCCATTGCCGATGGCCTGCAGCAGCGCGCGCTTGCGTTCGTCGGTGCCGTCCCGCATTTGGCCCTCCGGGAACGCCCAATCGCCGGACGGTTCTCCGTTATGCAATATGTATTCATCTTCCCGCTGCCTTCGTCGGAGGATGCCGCCGAGGAACAAGCCCGCCAGGAGCGTGAGGAGGGCTCCGCCGGCGATGTAATAGGCGAGGGGGATCTCCGCGGGTTGGGGTACGGCTGCGGGGGCCTCCGTCTCCATGGACTCCCCCAGACGATCGGCCAGGCTGGTGTCGAAGGGGACCCCGGCAATGCTGATTTGATCCTCTCGATTCCCATCGAAGCCCAGTGCCGAGGCGACCACCGTGCTCAGCATTTCCTCTTCGGGCCCGGTCAGATGATCGTTGACCACCACCGCGACCGACAACCGTTCTACGGTTCCCGGGGCGACGGTGTGATGCTCGGTCATTCGGTTCACCACGGAATTCTCCGTCGTCTCCGTCCGCTCGTAGGTCGAGTCACCCGTTCCCCCGTAGGCGGGGTATGAGGGCACGTTGGCGTCGGCGCCCGCCGGGATGTCGTCGGGAACACCCGAGGTCCCGGTAAAATGCTCCTCGACTTGCTGCAGGCTGGTCACCAACCCGCGGTCTCCGTTGATGGGTTGGAATATCTCCTGGTGGATCTCGCGGCTGTCGAAGTTCAGGTCGGCCGAGACCTGGACCACCACGTTGCCCGGACCCAGTACCTGCTCGAGCAGGGAGGATAATCGATCCCGCAAACCATCCTGGACCTCCATTTGCAAAGCGAGGTTGCTCTGCGCTACACCGGAGGCGCCCCCGGGCTCCTTGACCCGCTGGGACAGCACGATCCCGGAGGTGTCGACCACGGTGACATTGTCGGAGTCCAGCCCCTCGACCCCCGCGGCGACCAGGTTCATTACACCCCGGACGGCCTCCGGTTTCAGTTGAGCCATGGGTGCCAACTCCAGCACGATGGCGGCGGTGGCCGGGGCGCTCCGGGCGACGAATACGCTCTCTTGGGGTAATACGATGTGCACCCGGGCGCGGTTCACCTCGGCAAAACTCTCGATGGTCCGCGCCAGCTCACCCTGCAATCCCCGGATGTAACTGACGTGTCGATCGAAGTCCGTGGCCCCCATCGGTATGGAGTCCATGATCTCAAAGCCGACGACGCCTCCCGTCGGCATTCCCTGCGCCGCCATCCGGAGCCGCAGGTCGTACACATCCCCGGGCCGGACGAAAATGGTATTCTTTGCCCCGACACGATGGGGGATCCCTTCTTCATCGAGGTGCATCTTGATGTCCCCGGCATCGGTGGGGGTCAGATCCGTGAACAGGGGTACCATGTCCCCGTTATCGGTCCCGGGGAGAACCTGCCAGGCGATCAGCGCCGCCACCAAACATGCGAGAAAGCCCAGGGTGAGGCCCTTCTCCCACGATTGGGCGGTCTGCCATCGATTCTTGAGATTTTCGAGAGCGGAATTTGTCGCCGTCACCGTCTATGCAACCCCCACTTCTTCCTAGAGAGGCATCCGCATGATCTGCTCGTACGCATCCAGTACATCGCTGCGAATTCGCAGGGCCGTATTCATGGCGAGGCTCGCCTTTTCCGCCGCCATGACCGCACCCAGTACGTCATCACTTTGTCCGGTTGCCAGTTCGCGGGTAGCCGCATCCGCGGTCAACTCCGCTTCGTTCAGTCGCCCGAGGGCATCGCGGAAATCATCGGAAAACGTCGTCTCAGCGGTTCGCATCCCGGGTCCGTCATCGATGCGGGGAGGCACCGGGGGTTTCGGTCCCCGGGGTCGCAAGCCGTCGGTATAGTAACTGGGATCGATCCCGTTGAAATGCACCGTGCTGCCTCCTATCGTCCGAGTCGGATGGTGGTCATGATCGCATTCTTATTCACGTCGAATACCGAACTGTTGATACCGTAGCTGCGATTGACGGCCATGAGGTCGGTCATCTCCCGCACGATGTCGACGTTGGGGTACGCGACGTATCCATCCTCGCCGGCGTCGGGGTGCGTGGGGTCGTAGCGCAATTCCGGTGGCGTTGGATCGAACCCCACGCCGGTGGCGGATACTCCCGGGGTGGTGGAAGCCGTGCCCGACCCCATCCGAGGCGGCACGCCCGCGAGATGACGCTCCATCAGGGAGAAGAACCCGGGACCGCCCCCGGAGGACACCGACACGGTGCGGCGCTGGTACGGCCCCCCTTCGCTGGTACGGGTGCTCTCCGCGTTGGCAATATTGCCCGCGATCACATCCATTCGGAAACGCTCCGTCGTCAGGGCAGAGCCCGACACATCCAGGGAATTCAACAATTTGTCCACCTCATTCGCGAACTACAGAATTGAGCGTGTCGATCTTGCGCTGCAGCTGACCCATGATCGAGCGATAGCGGAGGGAATTCTCCGCCAGGGTGACCAGCTCGGCCTCGAGATCCACGTTGTTTCCATCGGATCGCTGGGATGCCGCCGAGGAACTCCGCACGAAGGCCATGGGATCGGCGGTGGCGCCGTTCATGGCGCCCCGCAGGTAGGCCTCGAAGGAGAGATGGCGGGCTTTGTAACCCGGTGTGCTGACGTTGGCTATGTTCTCGGTTATCAGTCGTTGCTGGGCCCACAGGGCGCCGAGACTCTTCTGGGCCAGGTGGGCGGTCGGGTCGATTTCGAAGGACGGCAAACATCGTCCTCCTCTCCGCCGCGGCGGAAGGGACGACAAGGCGAGGGAATATGGTGGGCACCGGGATGCGGATCTTCTGCAAACAGAAGACCGATTCTTCGGTAACCCGGCCATCTCAGTTCCCCCGGGGGGGCCTGAGATCCGTCGGCTTTGCGCACCCGGCTTGCGCCGGGTTTGCCCTTGTCGGAACCAGTCCGCGACATGTATTCGGTTGGTGGACTCCCGACCCTACGCGGGAGCGATTCGGCCGAGGCTCGTGCGATTGCACTCCACGATGCCCCAGTTCGCCTTATTCTATTTCGTTCTCCGATATCCTTCCAATTATGTCAAGCTTCTGACAGGGAATTATTACCATATTCGCGAGGGGGGCGACTCCCCATCGAATGGGAAGCCGCCCCCTCGAAACGATGGCAGCAAAGGCGTCCATCCGCCTATAGGATGTATCGACTCAGGTCTCGATCCGCGGCGATCTCGGCCAGTTGGGCTTCGACGTATTCGGCGTCGATCACCAGCCGGGGTGGTGCATCGTCCGGCGCCTGGAAGGAAATCTCCCCGAGGAGCTTTTCCATGATGGTGTGTAAACGACGGGCGCCGATGTTCTCGGTGGCGTCGTTTACCTCTTCGGCGATCCGGGCGATGGCATCGAGGCCGGATTCTTCGAACACCACTTCGACGCCGTCGACGGACAGCAGTTCCTTGTATTGGCGGGTGAGGGCGTTCTGGGGCTCCACCAGGATGCGGCGGAGATCTCCCTCGCCCAGGGCATCCAACTCGACCCGGATGGGTAGGCGCCCCTGCAATTCCGGGATCAGGTCCGAGGGCTTACTGAGGTGGAAAGCACCGGCGGCGATGAACAGGATATGATCCGTGGACACCGGGCCATGCTTCGTCATGACGGTGGTTCCCTCGATGATGGGGAGGACATCCCGCTGTACGCCCTCGCGCGACACATCGGGGCCCCCGCCGCGGGCATCCTCGCCGGCGATCTTGTCCAACTCATCGAGGAATACGATCCCGTCCTGCTCGGCGCGGCGAACCGCCTCCCGGGTCACCGCATCCATGTCCACGAGCTTTTGGGCCTCTTCGGACTGGAGGATCTTGCGGGCATCGCCGACGGTAACCTTCCGCTTCTGTTTCTTGGTCGGGAGGAGGTTGCCCATCATGTTCTGGAGGTTAAAACCCAACTCCTCCACGCCGCTGCCGCTGAAGATCTCCACCATGGAAGGAGCCTGATCCTCCACCTCGATCTCGACGTTCTCCTCTTCCAACTCGCCCGCGTCCAGGGATGCGATCAGCTCCCGCCGGCGGTTGCGATGGGCTTCCCAATCCGGTTCCTCTTCCTCGGTCGATTCCCGGTACGCGTCCTCGGAGAACATCATCTCGAAGGGGTTTTGGCTTCGTCGTTTCGCCGCCGGGGCGGGGACCAGGATATCGATCAGGCGACGGCGAGCGGCCTTTTCGGCCTCCCCCCAGACCCGGTTCATCTCCTCCGCCTGCACCATGCGCACGGCGGTATCCACCAGGTCGCGGACGATGGACTCGACGTCGCGTCCCACGTAGCCGACCTCGGTAAACTTGGTCGCTTCCACCTTCAAGAAGGGGGCCTGAACCAGGCGGGCCAGTCGTCGCGCGATCTCCGTTTTTCCCACGCCCGTGGGGCCGATCATCAAGATGTTCTTGGGGAGTACCTCTTCCCGCATCTCTTCGTCCAACTGGCTTCGGCGGTAGCGATTGCGCAGTGCGACGGCCACGGATCGCTTGGCGGCATCCTGCCCGACGATGTACTTGTCGAGGGCCTCAACTATGTTCTTGGGGGTGAGTGCACTCATCCCAAACATCCCTTCTTCGTTCCCGGGATTTCGTCATTCTCCGGAATCGGACCGGAGAACCTCCAGGGATATTTCGTCGTTGGTGTAAACGCATATTTCGGCGGCGGCCAGCAGCGATTCCCGCGCGATCTCGTCGGCGGGTAGGGACGAATGCTTGGCCAGGACGCGCGCGGCGGCCAGGGCATAGCCACCACCGGAACCCACGGCGGCGATCCCCTCCTCGGGTTGTATCACTTCGCCGGCGCCGGAGATCATCAGGAGATCCGATAGATCGGCCACGAGCAGCAGGGCCTCCAGGCGGCGCAGGATGCGGTCGGTGCGCCATTCCTTGGCCAATTCTACCGCCGCCCGGGGAAGGTTGCCCCGGTATTCCTCCA
>PWSR01000130.1 GCA_003563985.1 Clostridia bacterium
AGGTACTCCCGCTTCATGCGGCGCTTTTGGAGTTGGTAGGATAGCGACAGATGCGCTGTATCGTTCTTGGCGACGACCATCAGGCCCGTCGTATCCTTGTCCAAGCGATGGACGATGCCCGGGCGCGTGTGATCGATGATGGTGGACAATTGGGAACTGTGGTGAAGCAAAGCGTGTACCAGCGTACCCGTGTAGTGTCCGGGAGCGGGGTGTACGACCAGGTCCCGGGACTTGTTGATGACGATCAAGTCGTCATCCTCGTAGACGACATCCAGCGGGATGTCCTCGGGTTCCAGGGTCTGTCCCCGCGGAGGCGGGACCACCATTCGGACCCGCTGATGGATTTCGAGGACCTTCCCCGGCGTCGTGATTTCCCGCCCATCCACCTGAACATCTCCGTCGCGTATGAGCTTCTGCAAATACGTCCGGGAATACGCCTCGCTCGTATTGCGCGCCAGGAAGATGTCGAGGCGCGTCCCCGCGTCCTCTTCTCCGACGCACCCTTCGAACACCCTGGCCGCAGCATCCATCTCCGGACCCGATTCAATTGGCCTCATCCGGCGCACCTCCCCCGGTCATCTCGGGATTCTTCAATATCATTAGGAATGCCAGGGCGCAGCCGAACACTACGGCAATGTCTGCCACGTTGAACACCGGCCAGAACCCCAGGTCCACGAAATCGACGACGTATCCCCGAAAGGCCCGATCGATGAGATTCCCCAGGGCCCCGCCGACCAGAAGGCCCGCCGCGGGGCCGGCGATGGGATAACGCCCGGACCCACCGATGCTCCGGTACCACCAGGTAACGAATACGACCAGCAGCAGGCTAACCGCAGCCAGAACCCAGGTGTGGTCGGCTAGAAGTCCGAAGGCCGCACCGGTGTTGGTAATGTAGGTCAAACGCAGCAGATCGCCCAGGAGGGGTATGGACTCCCCCGGGGCGAGGGTAGCTGCGACGAGTTCTTTGGTGGCGCGATCCAGGATCGCGGATATCAGTACCCACTTGAGCATGGCGACTTCCTTCCCTATCCGATTCTAGCACAGTGTCCACCCGCTCGAAACGTTCACCGCGAAACCAGCACCCCGCGAATGGCTTTTCTTCCCACCGCGGGCGCTTTCGTGTATAGTGATAGCCGGTCCAACGGATCACAATTTCCGCAAGGCCTCGTGCATCGTTCCGACATTTCATCCACCGGAAGGAGGTACCCGTATGGACGAGCTCAAAGAACTGCTCAGAACCGGATCCCCCCAGGAGCTTCGGCGACGAATGTCCGACCTGCACTACGCTGACATCGCCGATCTCATCGAAGAATTGCAGTCCGACGAGAGTTCCCTTCTCATCACGCTCCTGGCCATGATGAATGACCGCCAGGTAGCAGAGGTCCTCGAAGAGCTCAGCGCCTCCGACCAGCTGCGGGTGGCGGAACACATGACCAATACGCGACTTCGTAGCGTAATTCATTTCGTCTCTCCCGACGAATTGGTGGACTTCCTGTCCCAACTCGATGCCGATACCGTCCGGGTCCTGCTGAGCGCCCTGCCCGACCGCAAGACCATCCAGCGGCTGATGGAATACCCGGAAACCTCCGCCGGTGGCATCATGACCACGGACTACCTCGCCTTCCGGGGGGACCAGAGCTGCGGGCAGGTGCTGAACTTCTACCGGAGGTTGGCCCGGGAAGTCGAAGCAGCCTATTACATATATATAACCGAGGAGAGCGGACATCTCGTCGGAGTCGTCTCGCTCCGAGAACTCGTCCTGGCCAATCCCAATCGCCCCATCGCGGAAATCGCGCGCTCGGACCTGGTCACCGTCCCGGCCTTGATGGACCAGGAGGAAGTGGCCCAGGTGATGACACACTACGACTTCCTGGCCTTGCCCGTCGTGGACGAAGAAGACCGTCTACTGGGCGTGATCACCTTCGACGACATCATCGATGTCCTCGAGCAGGAGGTCAGCGAGGATATGGCCCGGATGGGTGGTGTCGAACCCTCGGACGAACCCTACCTGAACATGACCATATTCTCCGTCGTTCGCGGTCGCGCCCTGTGGCTCCTGGCCCTGTTCCTGGCCCAGATGATCACGGGGAATATCCTCGACCACTTCCAGGGCTATATCGAAGCCGTGGTCGCCCTGGCTTTCTTCATTCCCCTACTCATCGACACCGGAGGTAACGCCGGCGCGCAGGCCGCCAGTACCGTGATTCGTGCCATGGCCCTGGATGAAGTGGATATGAGCGAAATCGGGAAGGTCATCTGGCGAGAGATGCGCTCCGGGCTGGTGCTCGGACTCATGATGGCCGTGGTGGCTTTCGCGCAGGCCTCCCTGCTCGGGGGGTCGATGCTACTGGGCCTCACCGTGGCCTGCGCCCTGTTCATCATCGTCTTGATGGCCTCGACCCTGGGGGGAATGTTGCCCCTGATCGCCCGATGGATCGGGGTGGATCCCGCCGCGGCTTCGGCTCCCGTCATCACCACCCTGGTGGACGGCACCGGGCTCATCGTCTACTTCCTGGTCGCCCGAACCGTCCTCGGCCTGTAATCGATCGGGCATACCACATTTCATCGGGTTGCCGGAGATCGAGCGAGGGGCCCGACAGCCCGTCGAGCCCCTCGTTTCGCACCGCACTTTATCTCCATAGGATTCCCGCGAGACCGGCGATGCATCGGATTCCCTAGCGGGTCGTGTCGCCGAACACCCTTCGTCCACCCACCCAGGTTTCCAGGACGCGAATGTCGCGGATCGCGCCGGGGTCGATCTCCAGGGGATCTCGGTCCAGGAGAACAAAATCCGCTACGTACCCGACCTCCAGGCATCCCTTGATCCGGGCGGCCCCCTCGGATGCGGCGGCCCCGGGCCCGAAGAGGTCGAAGGCTTCCAGCAGATCGATCCGCTCCGCGGGATTCCATCCACCGGCGGGTTCTCCCGCATCGTCTACCCGGTTCACCGCAGCGTGGATGCCCAAGATCGGGTCCACCGGTTCCACCGGGGCGTCGGAGCCGCCGGCCAGATCCACTCCCGCCCGCAGGAGGGAATTCCAAGCATAGCTGGTACGGACCAGCTCGCTCCCCACCCGCATCTCCGCCCAGGCCATGTCGGTGGCCACAAAACGTGGCTGCACGCAGGCGATGACATTTGCATCCGCCAGGGCCGCAAATTGGTCCTCGCGGGTGATCTGGCAGTGGATGACTCGATCGGGGACGCCGGAACCCCCCGGGCGTTCCAACAGGCCGAGGGTGGAATCCAGGGCGGCATCCCCGATGGTGTGAACGGCGATCTGCATCCCCATTCCCCGGGCACAACGAATCAACTCGCGCATTTCGTCGGGCGGAATCACGTAGGTGCCGCGGTTCCCGGGGTCGTCGGCGTAGTCCATCGATAGCAGCGCCGTGCGCGCCCCCAGCGAACCGTCGGCGAAGAGTTTCAGGGCACCCACCTTGAGATATTCGTCGCCGTATCCCGTGGTCATCTTCGCCTCGCCCAGGGCCTCGAGGAAGGACGGGCCCAGGTCCAGGTAGGCGCGTAGGGCGTAATCCGGGTCCTCTCCCACGTCGCGAAACCCGGTCCACAGGTCCGAAAGGTCGCATCCCCCTTCGTTGGTGTGAACCGACGTGATACCCGCCGCATGACATCGACGAATGCCCCGTCGTAAGTGTTCGCGCCGGGTGGCGGCATCGTGCCTCGGAATGGCATCCAGGATGGGTTTCATGGCGGTCTCGTGAAGCACACCGGTGATCCGGCCGCCTTCGTCGCGTTCGAAACGTCCTCCCACGGGATCGGTGGCTTGGGCTTGCACCCCCGCCGCCCGCAGGGCCGCGGTATTGGCCACCAGGGCGTGGCCGCAGGCGCGGCGCAGCACCACTGGTCGGTCCGGCTCCGCCCGGTCGAGATCCCGGGCGCACGGATAGCGTCCTTCGACAAATCGATCCTGGTCCCAACCTCGCCCGGTAATCCACCCATCACCGGCGTCTCCCGCGGCGCGATCCCGGACCCTACGCACCATATCCTCGATGCTGCCGCAACCCGCCAGGTCGACGGATCCGAGGTGCTCCCCCAGGGACGAGAGGTGCAGATGTCCATCGATGAACCCGGGCACGATGGTCGCACCGTCCGCCCGGTATACGCGAACATCCCCCTCCATGGCGGAGACGACCTGGTCCTCGGGACCCAGGGCGACGATTCGGTCGTCGACGAATCCCACCGCGCCCGGGGTCGTCCCCCCATTTCGAAGCAATTTCCCTCCGGTGATGATGCTCGCGTATCCTCGCTCCTTCATGTCACTCACCGCCCAGGGCCCGGGCAACGGCGGCGCGGGCCAATACGTCCGTCGGGTCCACGAGTACGGCACCTTCCACATCCGCCTGATCCAGGGCCAGCGGGATCTCCGTGCATCCCGCTATGATGGCCGTGGCGCCGCGCGCAACCAGGTTCGCCGCCACCCCGGAGAAGAGTCGGCGGGGGCCATCGTAGTAGCCGGCCTTGACGCCCTGGTCACCGTATATGGCCTCCATCACTTTACCCTGGTCCTCCTCCCCGGGGACGATCACTTCGAGTCCATCCTCGGAAAGGGTTTCCTGGTAAAGCGCCAACTGTACGGTTCCCGTGGTGGCGAGGAGGCCAACCTTCCGAACCCCGGGGTGCGAGGCAGCGAGGAAACGCGCGACCTCCTCCATCATGTGCAGGACCGGGACGGCGATGCCCTGGCACAGGCCCGGGTGAAAACAATGGGCGGTATTGCACGGCATGATCAAGAAATCGGCCCCGGCCCGCAGGCAGGCTTCGGCGGACCTCGCCATGGCCGGCAGGGGATCCTCGCCCTCCCCCAACAGGGCCTCGGTCCGATCCGGAATGGTGGGGTCGCTGACGATGACCACCGGAATGTGGTCTTGATCGCGCTTGGCCGGGGTGGCCCTGATGATTTTCCTAAACAGATCGGCGGTGGCCTCGGGTCCCATCCCCCCGACGATGCCGATGGTTAACGGTTTGTGACTCATCCTCACCACTCCCCTCCCTCGGGATCGTCCCCCGGGGACTCTCCGTCGACGTCCGTCCGCCCATCGGGAACGGGCGAATCCGCCTCCAGCTCCCTCTGGGCCGCCCGCAGCACTTCCAGCTGCGCGGATGTATTGGCCACGGCCCGGCTGATGTATTCGATGACCCCGGAGCGGATCACTTCGGCACGTCGCCGCGTTCCGCGCAGTTCCTCCTCGGAACGTTCTCGCATGCGATCGGCTTCGGCCCGGGCCTCCGCCAGCATGAGTTGGCTCTCCTTGCGGGCGTTTGCGCGCACCTCGTCCGCGGTCTCCTGGGCGATGACCAGGGTGTGCTGCAGCGTATCCTCGATACCCCGATACTGTTCGACCCGCGCCCCCTGTTCCGCCACCTGTTCCTTGAGGG
>PWSR01000143.1 GCA_003563985.1 Clostridia bacterium
TCGCACCATCATGCGCCCGCCCGCCCACACGTGGCGCACCTCCAGGTCGCTTTGCGTGAGACAGACCAGGTCCGCCGCGGCCCCCGCGATGATGCGGCCGCGGTCAGCCATCCCCAGGATGCGGGCGGGGTTCGCGGTGCACATCGCCAGGGCGGTGGCGAGGCCCATTCCCGCCGCCACGCAGCCCCGGATCGTCTCCAGCAGCGTGCGGGGACTCCCCACCCCCAATCCGGCGAAGTTGCCGGCCTCGTCGAAGATGGGCTTGCTGCCGTTTCCGTCCGAGCTCATGGTGACCCGTTCTGGTCGCGCGCCCCGGTCCATCAGGTACTGCAGCCGGGCCGCTGCCTCGTCCCCGGCGGTGACGTCCACGGGTCCGCCCATGCGGGTAAACTCGGCCGCCGATTCCAGGAGACGCGGGCTGCGTCCCACGTGGGTGGGGTAGAGGTGCTGCGCGGGGATCTCGGTCTCGCGCACCAGGCGGAACAGGGGGTCGAGTCCCTCTTCACCGGGGCCCACGTGGACGTGCATCAGCCCGGGTTTGCCGCCCAGCATGCCGCCCACGCGACACTCCGACGCCAGGTGCCGCAGGTCCCGGATTCCGGGCTGCGAGGAGCGATGGTCCGATACCGCGATCTTGGCGCCGACGAAGCGATCGATGAGGATGATATCATCCCGCACCGAACCCGTGACCGTGGGTGTCGGCAGCTGGTATGCTCCGGTGTAGGCACGCGTGTGGATGCCCTCTTCCTCCAGGGCCCGCGCCTTCGCGAGCAGGGCCGGTAGCGTGCGCGTGGTCCCGTCCGTTCCCAGGACGCCCACCGCGGAGGTAACACCCGCCGTCGTCAGGGTGGACAGGCTGATCTCCGGCGTCCGGGTGGCGGGTCCGCCCTCTCCGCCTCCGCCGAGGAAGTGGACGTGGCCATCGATCAGCCCGGGAACCAGGTAGTCCCCGGCGAGATCGATTTCCTCGACGGGCCCGAGACCCGTGGGGGGATCGAAGGATTCGGAGCCCACGTGGTGAATGCGAGAATATAGGATAAGGACGTGTCCCAGCCCTCGGTCCTCGGGGCACATCAATCGGGCGTTTCGCAGAAGAACGACCGCGGAAGGTGTTTCAGTCGGTTTGCCGTCCACCGTATCTCCGCCTCTCCGAGCTAGTGTTGAGATAGTAATTGGCGGTGGGGTCGGTGAAGTCCTTCGCGGTGTTCATCCCGGAAGTGGGAAGGAGCTTACATGTCTTTGCTCGACCTTTGTCGGAAACGTTGGAGCGTAAGGAATTTCACCGGCGACCCCGTGTCCGCTGTGGATATGGAGTACCTCAAGGAGGTGGGCCGCTGGGCGGCCACGTCCCGGAATCGGCAGGCGCGACGATTCGTAGTGGTCCGGGACCCGGAAAACATCCGGGAACTGGTCCGGGCGGCGAACATGCAGGAGTTCGTTGCGCGCGCGGGGACCCTGATCTTCGGCATCGCCGAGGATGCCGGGGGAGGCGCCAAGATCGATGTGGTGATCTCCCTGGCGCAGATGGAGATGGCGGCCCTGGAGTTGGGTCTCGGGACGATATGGCTGGGTATATGGGACCGGGATGTCGTCGCGTCCCGCCTGGCAATACCCCCGGACGTCACTCCGGTGGTCTGCCTGGCCATCGGGCATCCCGGTGAGACCGGCTCGCCCCGAAGCAAGCTACCCGTGGAAGAACTCTTCTTCGAAGAGACGTTTGGGAAATGAACACTGGAAGGTGGAATCGAGATGAATTCATCTCATGGTGACGGAGGGCGCGCCCTGGTGCCCGAGGACCTCTGGTCCTTCGTGCTGGTGGGCGACCCCCAGGTTTCTCCCGACGGGGAACAGGTGGTTTTCGTTGTGACGGAGACGGACGAGGATGCCGACGGGTACGCCTCCTCGATCTGGATTGCCGAGACGAAGGATCCGAGCACGCTCCGGCCCCTGACCAACCCCCCCGACGACGAACCCGTGCGCGAGAGCCTGCCCCGCTGGTCCCCGGATGGCTTCGTCATTGCCTTCGCGTCGAACCGGGACGGGGCGACCCGCCTGTGGGTCATCGATCCGGAGGGCGGCGAGGCGGAACGCATCAGCCAACACTCCGGCAACATAGCGGGATTGAACTGGTCGCCCCTGGGGGATGCCCTTACGTTTACCGCCGCCCCGGCGCAGCGGGAAGAGGACCGGCCGCGGGCCGACGTCTACGTCACGGATCGGCTGCGTTACAAGTTCAACGGCCGGGGCTTGATGGACGATTCCCGCCGAAATGCCGTGTGGACGGTGGACCTGGCCACCGGTGAAGTCCTCCAGCTAACCGATGCGTGGTGGGACGATTCCAGTCCGACGTGGTCGCCCGACGGGGAGTACATATATTTCATTTCCGATCGTTACCCCGAGGAAGATATGTACTACGTGACGGACCTCTGGCGGGTTCCCGCCACCGGGGGCACGGCGGAGAAGGTCAGCGATGGCGAGGGCCCCATCACCAATCCCGTTTTCGCGCCCGAGGGCGGGGACATCGCCTTCGGGGGACATCGCCGCCGCGACGATACCGTGGCCAACCTGGAGCTTCTGGTCATGGGCCCGGGGGGAGAAGCCCCCCGCTCGTTGACCGGCGACGTGGATCGCAGCGTGGGGAACTCCGTGGGGGCGGACGTCCGCTTCGACGGGGGCAACGGGGATCCGCGCTGGATCGACGGCGGCTCCGGGATTCTCTTCAGCATGACCGACGGGGGACATTGCAACCTGTATCGAATCGCCGCGGACGGCTCGGAGGCGACACCCCGGGCCCTGGAGGGCCTCCCCCCGGTGGTGACCTCCTTTTCCGCCAACGCCTCGGGGGATCCGGTGGTCGCCCTGGTGGGCGCGGACTGGAATACGCCCGGGGATCTCTGGGTGGTCGACGCCGCGGGGCGCCCCCTCCGATTTAGCCATTTTAACGACGATCTCCTGGATGAAGTGAAGCTGTCCGAGCCGCGGCGGGTGACCTACAGGGGCGCCGACGATTGGCCCATGGAGGGCTGGATCATGGAGCCCGTGGATCGGGTGGAGGGGGAGCGGTATCCCCTGGTCCTGGAGATCCACGGGGGACCCGCGGCCACCAGCGGCGCCGCCTTCTTCCTGGAATACCAGCTGTTGACGGCGGCGGGATGGGGGGTGATGTTCAACAATCCCCGGGGCAGCAAGGGATACGGGGAAGAGCACGCCCGGGGCGTGATCGGCGAATGGGGCAAGGATGACTTCATCGACCTCATGGCGGCGGCGGATCGCGCCCTGGAGATGGACTGGGTCGACCCGGACCGCCTGGCCGTCACCGGCGGTAGCTACGGGGGCTACATGACCAACTGGATGGTGACCCAGACCGATCGTTTCCGCGCCGCGGCCACCTTCCGATCCATCAGCAACCTGTACACCAAGTACGGGTGCAGCGACATCGGGTTCTACCACAATCGGAAGGGCATGGGCGGTGCGGACCTCTGGGATTCCGAGAATTTCATCATGTCCCGTTCGCCGATCCGTTACGCCCCCAACGTGAAGACGCCGATCCTCATCGTCCACTCCGAGGAGGATCACCGCTGCCCGATGGAACAGGGGGAACAGTGGTTTTCCGCCCTAAGGCGCCTGGGTGTAACCTGCCGGTTCGTTCGCTACGCCGGGGAGAACCACGAGTTGTCCCGGGCCGGTAGGCCGCACAACCGGGTGGATCGGTTGCACCGCCTGCTGGATTGGTTCCACACGTACCTGGATTGATGGAGGCGGAGAAGGGGAGAGATCAAAACAGCATGAGCCGAGAGGGATTTCTGCGTCGCAAGGATATCGTATTCAGTGTCGAGCGTTACCTGATCGGCGCCCTGGGCGCCATGGCCCTGGGGCTCTTCGGCACCCTGATCATCGGGGTCATCCTGGAAACCCTGGGGGATGCCCTGGGCCTCGAGTTCCTGGTCTCCGCGGGCGCGGCGGCCAAGGCGATGATGGGCCCCGGTATCGCCGTGGCCGTCGCCTTCGGCCTCAAGGCCCCGCCCCTGGTGCTCTTTTCGTCCACGGTGGTCGGCATGGCGGGCGCCGCCGCCGGGGGGCCGGTGGGGGCGTGGATCGCAGCGGTAGTGGCCGTTGAAGTCGGTAAGCTGGTCTCCGGTGAAACCCGCCTGGATATCGTGGTGACCCCCGCCGCCGTGGTGGTCGTGGGCGTATTGGCCGCGGGTACGGTGGGTCCGCCCATCGCCGCCTTCATGGAAGGCCTCGGTGCCTTCATCATGTGGGCGACGGAGCTCCGACCGCTCCCCATGGGAATCCTGGTGGCCCTGGTCATGGGCTGGGCCCTGACCTCGCCCATTTCCAGCGCGGCCCTGGCCATCGCGTTGCAACTGGAGGGTGTGGCCGCGGGGGCCGCCCTGGCGGGTTGTGCCGCCCACATGGTCGGCTTCGCCGTGGCATCCTTCCCGGATAACGGGTGGGGTGGATTGATCTCCCAGGGCCTGGGCACCAGCATGCTGCAGGTCCCGAACATCATCCGGCGCCCCATCATTGGACTCCCGGCCACCGTGGCGAGCGTGGTCGGCGGTCCCCTGGCGACCATGGTATTTCACATGGACAGCCTGTACTGGGGCGCGGGCATGGGCACCAGCGGGTTGGTGGGCCAGTTCGCCACCGTGGCGGCCATGGGGTCCGGCGCCGCCGTATTCGCCTCCATGGGGGTGCTGCACTTCGCCCTCCCCGCGATCATCGCCGGGATCACGGCGATGTGGTTGCGCCGGCGCGGCTGGATTCGCCCCGGTGACATGATCCTGGTGACCGCAAAGGCAAAGAAGGAGGAGTGACAACGTTGCAGGGAACCGCGGGGCGGCCGACGGTGATCATTGCCGCGGGAGATCCCGCCGGGATCGGGCCAGAGGTGGCGGTCAAGGCGGCCGTGGATACGCGGGTCCGCGCCAGCATGCGGCCGATCCTGGTGGCCCACCCGGAGCTGGTGACGGAGACGTGTGCGCTCCTCGCCCTCCCTTCCCCCGAGGTGAGGGTGGTGGATCCGGGAGATCTTTCCGATCTCCCGGGAGATGCGCTGTGGGTGGCTCCGCCCCCCGAACCCCGGGAAGGGACGCGTCCCGGGGTGGAGTCCGCCGCCGCCGGTCGTATGGCGGCTGCCTACTTCGAAGAGGCAGTCCGGCTGACGAAAACGGGCTTCGGACAGTCCCTGGTGACCGCACCCCTGCACAAGGGCAACCTGGCGGCGGCCGGGGTAGCGTACCGGGATCACACCGACGGTTTGGCCTCGATGCTGGGCGTCGCGGGTCCCCGGACCGTCTTCGAGACGGGGGATCTGCGCATCTTCTTCGCCACCCGGCA
>PWSR01000153.1 GCA_003563985.1 Clostridia bacterium
CGGGAATAATAGAAGCAGTAGGAAACAAACGCAGGCAGACGCGAGGCATAAGACAGGTAGCTCGAAGGAGTGGTCGGTATGCAAGTGGAAATCCACGGCAACAATATCGAGGTAACGGATGCGCTACGGGACTATATCGCCAAGAAGGTAGGCAAGATCCAGCGCTATTTTGATTTCCCCCTCCATCCCCAGGTTGCCCTCATCGTGCAAAAGGAGAACCAGAGGGTCGAAATTACGATCCCCCTCAACAACGGGCGTATACTGCGCGCCGAGGTCAATACGGAGAACATGTACGCCTCCATCGACCAGGCCGTAGACAAGATTGATCGCCAGGTCCGTAAGCACAAGACGCGGATCAATCGCAAGGCTCGCCAGGTACCCGAGGAACTCATGGACGGGTTTACCCGGGAGACCGAGGAGGACGACGGGCCGAAGTTGGTCCGCACCAAGAGTTTCACGATGAAACCCATGGATAGCGAGGAGGCCATCCTGGAGATGGACCTGCTCGATCACGACTTTTTCGTGTTCACGAATGCCGAGACCGACGAAGTGAATGTCGTGTATCGACGTCGGGACGGCAACTACGGATTGATCGAACCGCGTACGTAGGTGCGACGGTACGTGCGAGGTTCCCGGCGACGGAGCCGGGGCGGCAGAATTCGGGGCCAGCTACCGGGCTGGCCCCGCTTCTATGGAGGGAGCAGACATGCTTAGAGATCGGGTCGTGGCGGTCGTCTTCGAGGGCGGAAACCCGCGCAGCGACATCGAAGTACAGATGGCGCGCGTTCGCAAGGGGGGGGCCCTGGACAACATCGCCAAGGCGGTGGCCACGCCCGAGATCGATGGGGTGATCCTCTCGACCAATTATCCCGAGCTGGGAACCCGGGCCGCCGAGCTGGGCGCCCAGATCGATTCCACCGAGGGAGAAGACTTCCATTTTGGCCGTCGCCTGCACCAGTTGGTCGAGAAATTCGACCTGGAAAACGTGATCTACTTCGGGGGCGCCGCGCTTCCCCTGATCCGCACCGATGACCTGTCGGGGGTGGCGCGACAACTCAAGGATTACAAGAACGTCGTGGTGGTCAACAATGCCCAGTCGGCGGACCTCACCGCCTTCACCCCGGCCTGGATCCTCGACCACATCGAATTGCCCGAGGCGGACAACTTCCTGGGATACCTGCTCCGGGAGGCGGGGTTGCGTCGAGTGCTGATCGAAAATTCCGCCCGGATCAACCTGGATATCGACACCCCCTCGGATCTCCTGGTACTGCAGCGGTGCCGCGGCGTGGGGCCCGAGACGCGCCGCGCCCTGGATTCCCTGGATCTCCCGGGGACGGCCCTGGATGACGCCGTGGACGTGTTTTCGCGCCGGGAACAGCCCTACCCCGAGGTGGCCCTCATCGGGCGCGTGGGCCCGGCGATGATGTCCGTCATCAATGCCAACCTCCCGATTCGCCTCCGGGCCTTCTCCGAGGAGCGGGGGATGAAAGCCCTGCGAAGGGAGGAACGCGGGGAAGCGGTCTCGCTCATCGGCTTTGTGATCGAGGAACTGGGACCGCGCCGGTTTTTCGAGTACCTGGGGGAGATCGTGGACCTGGCCATAATCGACACCCGGGTATTGTTCGCCCACCTCCAACTTCGCCCCTCGGCGCCCGACCGATTCTACTCGGACCTCGGAATGGACGACCGCATCGGCGATCCCTTCATACGCGATTTTACCCGGGCCGCCCGGGAAGCACCGATACCGGTGATATTGGGTGGGCACTCGATGGTGTACGGGGGTCTTTGGGCCCTGCTGGATGAAAACGGCCTCCTGGGAAGCGGGATACCCAAGGTTCCGGGCAAGTCCTAGGATACCGCTTGCAGGAATTCGTCCTTCCAAGTGGAAAGGGGACGGAGGTGGTAGGCGATGGAGCGATTACCGGATCTGAGCGGTTCGACGACGCCCAGTCCCGAGTTTCGGGACAATGGGTTATCGACGCTGGAATCGGAGATCACCGCGATGGCGGGGGTGCTGGCGGCCAGCCTGGAAGCGGATCCCGAGGCGGGAATCCGCAAGGTCAACATCATCGCTCGCCAGGGAGTGAAGTCCCGGGGCCAGATGGTCCAGGACACCATCTCCCTGGTCTTCGTTCGATCCGGAATCCGTCTCCCCTCGGCGTCCGTGGACGTCATCGAGTGCTCCCACGATGGACTCGTGGGAGGGGCCGGGCGTCCCCGCCTCGTGGTAATCGAGACGCACTCTACCCGAGAAGGGTCGAGGGTTCAGGTAACCCTGACCCTCGATGGGACGGCGGCCGAGGGATTCGCCCCGGCCGACGCCGGCGTAAATCGGAACGGTTCCATGATCGCCGGGGTGGGGGCGACGCTACGCGCCGCCGAGGAGTTGATGTCGCATCGCCTGTCCTTTCGCCCGATGGACGTGCGGTCCCTGGAATTCGCCGGGGAGGAAGTCGTCTTGACCGTAGTATCCGTGGAACCGTCCGTGGGGAGTGGACTGCTGGTCGGTTCCTCCCGGGTGCAGGGTGATCCCCTGGAGGCCGCCGCGAGGGCGGCCCTGGACGCGATTAATCGAACCTTTACCTTTGATTGACAGTTGTCGGTGCCCGGGTGCCGGGAGCGAAGCCCCCGACTTGCTACTAGCGGAAGCAAGAAGAAGTAACTAGGGGGTTGAGACTTACATGTCTCGCATCGTAAAGGTACTCATGACTATTGCAATGCTGCTGATGGTCGGCGGCGCGAACTTCAAGATCGGCTGATCCGAATCGGATCCCGACGGAAGACACGACGGCGCCCGGATACCGCTTTTTGTATCGATGAATAATGGGAGGACGCTCGACTCATGGCATCGAACCCCACCCCGGATTCGCAGGGCCACAGGGCGCCGGCGAGGCCCCTAGGCGCTACGGTGTACGCCATTTTAGTCGTCGGCGCTGCCGGACTGCTCCTTTGGTACCTGCGGGGTTGGGTCTCCGACTATCATTGGACGGATCTCGCCTTCTTTCTCATCATGATCGCCGTAACCGAAGCCCTTCCCATCGATATGCCCGGGGTCCGCGGCACGGTCTCCGTTAGCTTTGCCATGTGTTACTCTGCCTCGGTCCTCTTCGGCCCCGTCCTTGGGGGCCTCCTCACGGCCATCGGTTCGGTGGGACGGCGGGAACTTAGCGGCCAGATTCCGATCCTCGAGGTGGCATTCAACCGGGCCCAGCTGTTCCTGGCCGCCGCCGTCGGGGGTATCGCTTTTTCGGCACTGTGGAACGGTTCCTCGGATCTCGGGAGTATGCATTTTATCCTGAGCGTGCTGGCCGGCGGCGTGGCGTATTTCATGACGAACATGCTGGCGTTCTCGGGGTACCTCGCCCTGAGTACCGACACCCCCATCCTCGAAATCCTCTCCGGGGTTCGCTGGGCCGTCCCCAGTTACATGGGTTTGCTACCCATCGCATACCTCAACGTGGCAGTCTACGATACCGTGGGCATGATCGGGGTCATCGTCTTCCTGTTACCGCTCATGGTCGGCCGATACGCGTTCAAGATGTATCGCGAGCTGCGAGAAGTATTCATCAGCACCATCAGCGCGCTGGCCGCGGCCCTGGAGTCCCGGGACCCACATACCTCCGGACACGCGGAGCGGGTGGCCGCCTACGCGGTTCGGGTGGGAGAGCGTATGGGGTTGGACCGGGATCAGGTGAACCTGCTGGAATACGTTGCCATCCTCCACGACATCGGGAAGATCGGCATCCCCGATCACATCCTGCAAAAGCCCGGGTCCTTCACCGAGGGAGAGTGGCTCCTCATGCGAAGGCACAGCGCCATCGGTGCGGGGATCATCCAGCGGATCAAGCAGTTGGAGACCGGTGCCGACTGGGTCATGCATCACCACGAGCGTTACGACGGGCGGGGATATCCTGATGGCCTCGCCGGGGAGGATATCGCCCTGGAGGCTCGCATTCTCGCCGCCGTGGATTCCCTGGACGCCATGATGTCGGACCGGCCCTATAAACGGGCCATGACCCTCACCGAGGCCCGCAAAGAAATCCAGCGGTGCAGCGGAACCCAGTTCGATCCCCGGGTGGCCGAGGTAGTGGTCGAGGTCATCGCAGAGGAGATCGAATCCGCACCCGAAGGGGCCCTGGAGGAAGCCGTCTTTACGGGTGACGGGATGGGAGATGGGGGCTCCTCGACGTGATGTTTTACGCCCTCCCCCTGGGAATCGCCCTGGGTTGGCTGCGGGGAGGATCCCTGGACCGGTTGGGCGCCTATCCCTTTCGATGCCCCGCGCTCCTGGCAGGGGCCTTCGCGATTCAATTGTTCCTCGTGAGATCCGGGGACCTGGGGTTGGCGATTTCGAGGAACTTGGTCTTCCCCCTGCACCTGTTTTCCTACGCCCTCTTGATATCCGTACTCCTGGTCAATTTGCACGCTCCGGGCATTCCCGTCGTCCTCTTGGGGGCCCTCGGAAACTCCGCGGTTATCGCCCTCAACGGCGGGATGCCCGTGGACGTGATCCGGCTGGAAAACCTGGGTTACTCCGCCTCGGCGGCGGCGCTTCGGGCCGGGGAGATCGCGACCCACCGGGCCCTGACCGAGAGCACCCGCCTGCCATTTCTCGGGGACGTCTTACTGGGTCCGCGTTGGATACCCGGGGCCGCACTCCTGAGCGTGGGGGACTTGGCGATGATGATCGGCATCGCGTGGGTAATATCCGCCGGCATGACCTACGACGATCTTCGCTAGCGCACCGGCAGCCGCCGGTGTAGAATGATTGCATTGCGGAAGGAACCGGGAGGGATTGCCCTTGAAATCGTTCAGTGGACGCTTCATCGTCGGCCTGGCCATCCTGGCCGCCGGCATCATCATACTGCTGGGGAACCTGGAGGTGTTGCGGGACCCCGGGCAGTACCTGGCGTACTGGCCCGTCGTCCTCATCGCCCTCGGTGTCCTCTGGATCGCCGGGGCGATGCAAGCGTCGAGCGGATCCCCATCATGGAGCGGATTGATCACCGGGGGCTTCGTACTGTTCCTGGGGGTCGTCTATCTCGGCCGCAACCTGGACCTTTTCCATTTCCAGATGCGTCATGTATGGAGGATGGTCTGGCCGGCGCTCCTCATCCTGGTGGGGATTACCCTGTTGCGGGGCCGCGCCGCCGGGCCCGGGGGACGTACTGCCTTCATGGGGGCCGTGGAGATGGGCGGGAGCGAGC
>PWSR01000107.1 GCA_003563985.1 Clostridia bacterium
GCTAACCCGAGGGGTTCTTAGACGCAACACCGCCGATTCGATCGATCAAGACGAGCGATCAATCGCTCCATAGCGTGCGATGACGCGTCCACCCTTGATCACGTAGGGCCTGGCAACGACATCCCGGATGGCCCCTTCCACATCCTCCGTCTCGAGGATCACCAGGTCCGCGCGACGCCCGACGGCGAGGCCCAGCTGCTCCCCCAGCCCCAGGGCCCGCGCCGCGTTGCGGGTACACATGGCGAACATGGCCGCCAGCTCCGCCGGTCGATGCATGCGGTTTACCCGGGCGAGGAAACGGGCCGTATCCAACATGTCCGCGTTTCCCAAACCGCTGAAGGCATCCCGCACATTGTCGGTTCCCAGGGTGACGTTGACGCCGGCCTCCAGCAGGCTCCGTATCGGAGTGGCGGGATTCCCGGGACTGCAAACGCTAATTCCCGCCTCCGCCGCCGCGCGAATGGCCCGATCGCGAAGGGGTTCGGGAACGTGGGACAGGGCGGTGAGGTGGGCTGCGGTCACGTGCCCTCCGAATTCCATGGCCTCGATGCACCGCGCCAGGTAGGGCAGGTTATAACCGACTCCGTTGGCGCCGATGTCCAAGTCGATGTCCACGGCGATCCCGAACTCCCGGGCCAGGGCGAGCACGTCGTCGATCTGTTCCCTGGCATCGGAGAAGAGCTCGGGGTTGATATTCCCCCCGACGGCATCGAATCCCATTTCCAATCCCGCCCGCATATCGGGTCGGCAGTCCATTTCCCATCCGCAATCCAACCAACCCTCCTGGGGAAAGGCGACGGTCTGCACGTGGATTATGTCGGAACAGTCCGCCGCGGCAAGTCGGATACCCTCGGCGGCGACTGTACCCAGGATGGGGTCGAGTTCCACCTGCGTCCGCATGGTGGTCGTCCCCGAGGCCGCCGCCATCTCGAATAGGCGCGACGCCCGGCGGCGCACATCCTGGACGTCGAAACTCTCCTTCACGCGCCGGGCCCGGGCAACCCGTCCCAGGTATCCATCGGGTGCGTCGATCTCATGGTCAATTCTCCCGGCGGTAAATGCCTTATCCGCGTGGATGTGCGCGTCGATGAAGCCCATGGATACCAGATTCCCGGAGGCGTCGATCTCCTCTGCGCCCCGCTCCGGGATGTAGGCCTCGATTTGGACGATTCGTCCGCCATCGATCCCGATATCGGCCACCTCATCGATACCGGCCAATAACCCTCCGCGGATGATGAGATCCATCGGTCGCTTCCCCTCCCCTCCGCATTTCCGATCATCACAGTTGGCGCACTGAGACACTCCCTGACCTTCTGAACCACCCGGTTCCCGTGCGCGAACCCGATCCGTGGGCCCACTTCACTCCACTACGAGATTCGCTATCGGAGGTCTCATCCTTTCGCGACGTCCCCGTGGAAGTGACGGGGAGGATGGCAGTTTCACCGCATGCCATCCTCCCATTGCGATGACACAAATCAAGTCTACTCGGACAGTCGTCCGGGCCGATTGGATCCCCGCAGGAATGCCGCACGGGGCATGTACAGAGATACGATCCAGTTCGGATCGACTACCTCGGTGATCTTGAGGTCCCCCGCGACGCTGGCCAGGATGTAGGCGTCCTCGGGGCTCATATCGTACAGGTCGCCGAGTCGCTCCACCATGTGACGGACGGCCGCCTTCGTCGCCACCAGGAGATCATCGGCCACGCCCATGGTGGCGAAAAACCCGCCCTCGTCGCCGAGGGGCGTCAGGGAGCCCGGCGGGGTCTCGATTTCGGGCGCCCGAAGTCGCTGGCCCTTGATCACATCGAAGCGGCAGGCAATTCCCAGGGGGCCTTCGATTGCCGATACGCATACCTCGCCGTCTCCCTGGGCCAGGTGGCCGTCACCGATGGAAAACAGGCCGCCGTCGACTTCCACGGGCAGGTACAGGGTCGTTCCGGCGGTGATGTGGCGCGCATCCATGTTTCCGCCCACGTGCCGGGGAGGCATGGGTTCGAGATCTCCCTCGACATCCGCGGCCACGCCCATGGTGCCCGCGAAGGGTGCGATGGGCACCCTGATGTCCTCGCCCATGTAGGCAAACTTCCCGTCGTGGACTTCCCAAATGCGCAGATGGGGTTCCCCGAATTCCTCGGGGAGGACACCCAAGTCCGGCAGGATCGCCGTCCATCCCCATCCGCGGTGTTGCACGTCCAATACGTCGATCACCAGGGTGTCGCCGGGGGCGGCTCCCTGGACGTAGACGGGACCCGCCAGGGGATAGAAACCGGCCCAGTCCAGGTCGGCGAGGGATTCCGAAGTGGAGTCCGGCGTGATTTGATTGTCCGCCGCGTCCCGGGTCTCGTAGAAGACGGAATCCCCCGGTTGCACGGACAGGACGGGCTCGTTATCTCGATTCCAGGTACGGTGAATCCGGTCTTCCGGGAATAGGTGCAGCTTCGGCATGATCCATACCTCCCAAGTCATGTTTTCCAATGAAACCTCGATGGTCATACTACGGCGACGGACGGACAGTTGCGTTCCACCCGCCGCATCCCGCAGGGCACCTCGAAACGGTCGAAGGAGTCACTCGGGGAGGCCCCCATCGCCGTCGAGGCGGACTCAGTAACCCAGTTCCTCGGGGACCAACACGACGATTACCTCGGTATCCGAGGGCCTTCGTTCCATCACCACGGTCACGGCACATATGGTCTTGGGTGATTCGCAGTCCACGCAATATCCCGTTTTGACGCAGGGACTATCGGTACCCAGGCGCAGGGCATTGATGGGACCGGCGACGCGTTTACTCCGGTTTAGGCCCTCCTCAAGATCGTGGGCGATCTTGTTGGCGCCGGCTACGACGATCACTCGCTTGGGACCGAACACCATCGAGGCCACCCGGTTCCCGGTGCCGTCGATATTGACCAACTTGCCGTCCAGGGTGACGGCGTTGGTACTCGTCAGGAGAACGTCGGCGTTCATCTGCCCGATCCGGCGACGCCGGATCTCCTCCTTCGACGCACCAGTTACCCAGTGCTGTATTACGGAGTTTCCGCGGGCTTCGAGCCCTTCCAGTAGATCCAACTCCCGGGCGGTAACTGTTCCCGGGACCCCTACCGTCTCCCCCGGATCGATCATTTCGAGCACGGCGTCCGCGGCCGCGGCCCGATCGCTGGCGACCACGGCCTCAAACCCTCTCTTCTTCAGTGATTCCGCCACCTTTTCGCATCGGAGCCGATAATAGGCGCTCCGGGCCTCCTGGTAATCAGACATCGTTTCTCCCTCCACGCAAACGAACCCTCGGTTACTCTCTTTCGTTTCCACGAAACGACCTCTACTCCTGCGCCCCGCGGGACTCACGGGCGCATTGCGGAGTCAGGGAGAATCGGGGGCGATGCCGAAAACGCCACCGTTTCGGGGCGACCCGACGGGAGGAACCCACTTGATCCGAGAGGCACGATCCTCGACTCACCGCCACCCAAAGGGTCTGAGGTGCCGTGACGGATGAACAAGGGATGACCGGGGTGGAAGGGGAATGGAATCCTATGCTCAACGGAGAGGGAGATGGTGCCGTGACCGAGGAAATCACCCTGCGTCGCGCATTACCCCGGGACCGCGAGGCGGTAGCCCGGGTCGAAAGCCAGGCCACACCCAACCTCAGCTACCTACCCCAGGTGTTTGATCTCTTCTTGAACGATCCCCAGGGGGATTTTAGCGTGGCCGAGGTCGGTGGGCGGGTGGTTGCTTGCGCCAAGTTCACTGTCCTGCCCGATGGCAGTGCGTGGCTTGAGGCCCTCCGCGTCCTCCCCGACTACCAGGGCCTTGGGATCGGTAAGCGTTTCTACCGAAACTTCTTCGCAATCGCCGAAGACAGTGGAATCTCCACCCTGCGAATGTACACCAATATCGCCAACGAGAAGAGCAAAGGGCTGGCCGAGCGATTCGGTTTCCAATGGGTGGCCACCTACCGCGGCGCGCAAATCCCCACCGCGGAGATATCGGGCACTGCGGATTCGACGGGTTTCCAGCCCGTGACCGATCCCCGACGGGCCGCGGATCTGCTCATGCCCCACTGCGAGGAATGGACTGGCTTCCTGGTCATGAACCGTACCTTCTTCCCCTTTGTCCCCGCAACCTGCGCACGGTGGGCGACGAAGGGAAAGGTCTACGAGGACCCCGGGACGGGTGACGTCATTGTCCTGGGGGCGCGTTTCATGCCAAAACAGGCCCTCCACATCGCCTTCGCCGAGGGCGAACCCGCGAGGTGGTTGCACTTTGCCCGGCGAGTGGCCCGGGCTTCCGATATCGAGCGAATCCAATGCATGTACCCGCCCCGACGCGCAGACGTGGAAGTGTTTCTCCTCGGGAAGGGATTCCAACCCGACGCATACGATTGCATCGTAATGGAAGCGACGATTCAGCGCTGATCGCGAAGGGCAAAACGGATGTGCCCATCGGACCTCGTGCGAAGCCATGCCTCGGGAGCGGGGCAGATCGTCCCTCCCACTCTCTGCTCCACGGGCCGATTCGGATTCGTCGTGCGTTGGCTCGGCGCCAGACCCTGATGGGGTACCGGGCGTCATCACCTTGCCCTTCCTCATCCCTCCCCCGATCGCGACTTCACGACTGTGCCGGGAATGCCGTAAAGTGGGCATATCAACTGGAGTGGAGCTGGTCATGAAGGGGATTCGATACCGCACGTCACTGTTCTGCCTGGTGACGAGTCTATATTGGTTTTCTCTCTACGCCTACGTTCCCACCCTCCCCGGGTACGCGATTTCGCTGGGAGCTACGCATCGCATGGTGGGACTCATCGTCGGCTCCTACGGCTTTACCCAGTTGATCCTTCGCATTCCCCTGGGCATCCTATCGGACAGGATCGGGCGCCGCCGTCCCTTCATCATTGCGGGGCTGGCCATCTCCGTGGTCAGCGCCCTGGGAATGTGGGCCTACCCGAGCCCGTCCATGCTACTCCTCTTCCGGGCTCTGACCGGGGCCGCGGCCGCGACCTGGGTGGCCTACGCCGTGATGTTCTCCAGCTATTTCCCCCCGGAGGAGGCGCCGCGAGCCATCGGATACATCAGCGCCTTCAACGCGGTGGGACAAATGACCGCCATGATGCTCGGAGGCACCGCGGCCCAGTTCCTCGGCCGGGGAGCACCCTTCCTCGTGGCAATGGCGGGCGGCGCCCTTGGATTGCTTCTCTCCTTCGGCGTCGTGGAGC
>PWSR01000108.1 GCA_003563985.1 Clostridia bacterium
CCCATGCCGCCCGCGATGATCGTGCCGACGCCTCTCTCCGCGAGATACTTCGGCAGAAGTCCCGGCTGATGGCCGGGGTTTGCGATCAATGTTTCATCGGAAATGACTCCGTCTTCGATGTTGGCCAGGGTGTAGTGCGGGCATCGACCGAAATGACTTGCTACCATACCGCGATCTGTCGCCACGGCAATTTTCATCTGGTATCTTCCCCTTCTCGCAAATCTTCATTTCTACGACTCGGGCGCTCCTCGCTCGTTGTCCCATCGAAGAATCCTAGAGGGGATCCAATTCGCCCCGGGTGAAGGCGGCCAGGTTCTCCTCCACGGTATCGGCCCCTGCGAGATAGGCGGTGATTCCGGCGGCTGCCAGGGCGCGGGACGCCTTGGGTCCGACGTCTCCCGTGACCACTGCCTGGACACCGCGCCTGGACAGGAACTCGGCGGAACCGATTCCGGCTCCGCTGCCGGCCGCAGCGTTGGGGTTATCGGCGAACTCCAGGACCCCGGTCTCCGTGTCGGCGAAGGCGAAACATGGCGAACGTCCGAATCGCTGGTCCATCGGTGAATCGGCCCGGCATTCCTTTGCTGTCAATGCGATTTTCATCCGCTATACCTCCTCGGTGCTGAGAACGGTTTCTAATTGGATCATCTCAACATTATGGACTTATGTCAATAAATTGCGGTGAGATAAGGGGGCGTGGATATGGGTGAATGCCCTCGGTCGAGGGGTGGAGAGCAGGCGCACGCGAATCGCGGCACCACTTCGTCCCGGCCGTATTCGCGGGGCCGGATTTTCTCGAAGGGAAGGGTGGCCCCGGGGCGGGGGGAGGCATTGTGCCTGACTGGACGGGGGGGATGCCCGGGATATCCCAGGTCTAAGGGATTTTTCAAACCGAGGGACAGGGTTCGAAATCCATGCGCGACGAGGGCCGGGGAATCCCACGGTCAGCCCCGGGACCCCTCGACCCTCGTCGATTCCACGCATATTGATCCTAGTTTCGGTTCAACCACACGCTATCCACCGCGCCCGTGTCCGGGTGCAGGGAATAATCCACGGTGGCTCCGAAGCCCAACTCACCTATGGCCCGGAAGGGGAGGTAGGTTCTCCCCTCCACGATGACCGGGGCTACATCCAGCGGGTATACAGTCGTCCATCCCGCGGCCCGATTCACGACGGTCATCTCGCGGAGGCCGATTTCGATCACGATGGCAATTTCCTCCCCCGTCAGGGTCACCGTCGACGTCCGCCCTGTGCCCGGGTCTGTGGTCCAGTCCACCCGCGCTTCGAAGGCCTCCGCCAGGTACCGCACGGGGATCAAGGTGCGGCTGGACGCGATGAACGGGGCGGCGTCCATCGTCGCGGACTGACCCCGGATGGTGTATTCCGTGGATCCCACCCACATCTTCACATCGGCCAATTCACCCCCGGCATCGCTCTCCAATCCCTTGATCATCTCGATCTGGTCGAGGTAGATTGTGCCGGCGCGGGGCCCCGAAGGCCCTTCCCGCAGCAGGTAGAGGCTGGACAGGATCAAGGGCTGCGGCCAGTTGGGATCGATGGCACCCTGGACCCGGCGCCAGCCCTCCCAGTCGATGGATTCCGACAAGACGACGTAGCGGGATTGTCCATTTCCATCGACGATCTCGCCCCGCAGTTCGTATCCGCTCCGATCACCCAGCACGTAGGCGGATACGCCGACGTTGTTCGTCCCCATGGAGATTTGACCCGATCCCAGCTGCGCGTAGGCGATCATCGTTCCGGTTGACTCACCCGAGAAATCGTACCGCAGGCGTCCGGAACGCTCGCCGCGGAAGATGAACGCCGGGTCGGTAATGATATCGAAGCTGCCGGGTAGCCCCTCTGGATGGCTGCGAAATGTGGCGGTCTGCCAGTCCCGGAAGGTAAAGAAGGGTTCCCTGCGACCGCCCACGCGGATCGGGACCTCTTGGATGTGACCGTCGATCTCGGCGATCAGGGTTCCGAATCCCTCTTCGGCCGGGGCGTAGTACGTGTTGCCCTCCACCCGGCCAAAATCTGCCCTCCAGGAAATCGTCCCGGGGCCGGCATCCAGTGTTATCCCGCTCTTGGTCACGACCCGGGCCGATAACGCTACTCGTTGGTTCGATAGCAGGCGCACGTCCGCGGGGTTGACCCGGATCTCGGCGATGTCCGCTCCGCCGAACACCCGGACGTCCATGGACTGGTGGATACTTCCCAGGGATACCCGCACCTGCGTTTCGCCCGGAGCCTTGGCGACCAGTTTGCCCGAAATGACCTCGGCGACGGCGGGATTCGACACGTCCCATCGCAGGGTGTCGGCGTCGATCCGCAGCGGGAGGTAGTGCGCATCGTGTCCCGTGACCCGCACCGCGGCCTCGGTATCCGCCAACATGCCGGCGGGGCCGCGCAGGAACAGCCGGTCGGGTGCAGAGGCCGGAGCGACGTTGTAGATGCCGATGGCGTTGGGGATCGCGCGCTCGAAACCGGTTCGCGGTGCGCCGATCATCTCGGATTGGAACTCGCCCAGGCGGCGTCCCGCCATGGAAGTGGAACCTCCCCCGTCGAGGTTCAGGGCGCGGTAGGAGCCGATTTCGCTCATGAAGAGGGCCAGCTCCGACATGGTGAGGCCGGCCACGGTTGCGTTCCCGTCGATGGTAACCAGGCGCAGGGTGCGGCCACCGGCATCGATTCCTACCGCGGTTCGCGAGGCTCGGGTGGAACCGGGGGAAGCCAGCTGGTCAGGGCCCAGTGGACGGCCGCCGTCCACGATCAGGCAATGCGCACCCACGGCGGTCCGGAGATCCATGGGGGGATTCAGCGCGAGATCGAAGTCCACCGGGGTTCCGATGCGAGCGATGGCGTTGAGGAATTCTCCGCCCCGCCCTTCACCCAGCAGCACGTACCCGTCCGTCGGTACGGATACCGTGTCAGCGGTGATATCCAATCGGGTCACCCGGGAATGGACGACGGTGACCGCTACCACGGGCCCGGTGAAGAAACTCGAGGAGATCTGCCCGCCCCAGTTGCGGTCGTACAGGAAGATTCCGTCGAGATTGTTCTGGTAGGTCTGGTTGTACCCGTCCAGGGGATAATTGCTTCCGCCCAGGTATAGGGTCCCGCGGAAAGCCCAGTTGCGGATGTGCGCCGTACCCCCGGAGTCGATGCCGAAGGCGTTGGAGTAGGGGTTGGCGGTGGGCGAGGAAAGGATGCGACCGTTCTCCACGTGCGGACCGAAGGGCGCGGCGGGGCGGGTGAGGTGGAATAGATCCGCGTTGATCCCGGCCACGGCCCCGGTGCGGTCCACCATGGAGCGCACCGTCTCGCGACTATTGAATCCGCCGACGGGGCTGACGGCGCGAACCTCCGCGTAGGGGTTGGTCAGATCGACTACGATTTGTTGTGCTCGCAGCGTCCGACCCTCGACGAATAGTTCGTAGCGATACAGGTATGTGCCCTCGCCCAACTGTTCTTCTCCCACGACCCGATGACCCAGCGCCGCGGCTTGGGGCCCGGATGGGGCAAATGCCGGGAGGACCAGGAACAGGATTAGGAAAAGTAGCGTGAGACGCGTTCGCCTCAATGGTGTTCCTCCGCTCGATGATGGAACGATGCTACGTTCGGGGTCGTCGCGCCCGGCGGGGTGCCCTCCCCGGAAGGGGGACACCCCGACCGTTGTGGATAGGACCTGGCGTTACTCGCGTTTACTCACCCGGGAAATACCATTGCGCCCCATCCAGGATGGCCCGGAAGCGGGGTTGGGCTCCCTCGGCGAATTCGATGGGCATGTGCGTCATCACGGACAGTACGCGGTCCCCGCGTTGGCCGAAGACCAGGCGACCGACGTAATGCTCGGTGTCGGATACGTACTCTATGGCCATTTCCAACTTCGCCCAGGGGTGAGCGCGACCGATCCCGTGGATCCGCGTAAGGGTGTAACCCCCCGCTTCGAGGCCCGCGGCGACGATCTGCTCCAGGTCCTCGGTGGCATCGTGTAGCGTCAGGGTAAGATGGACGTCTTCCCGGTGGATCCCGCCGAAGGCGGTGTACATGGATACGACGTCCGTGCCCCCGTCCTGGGCCGTGGTGACCTCGATGTGTTCGGGCACGTAAGTCACCATGTGCAAAGCCTCCAAGTGGTGGCGGAAATAGGTGGTGGCTTCTTCCATACCTTCGATAAAGAGGGTGCCTTCCATGACATTCGGGCCGGTGGGAACGGTGTCGCCCAGGATCTCGCCGGGCAGGTAGTGCGTCTTGATCAGGCCAGCGGCGGCGGCGATGGAATACCGCTGTCCTTCCTCGGCGAGCATGATTTCGATCAGGGTGTCCACTTCGCCGGCGGGAACGTCCATCAGGGCATCCCAGGTGGCATCCACCAGGTCGGCCCGGATCAGCGGCGTGGAATTATCCAACGAGACGTTGTCTTCCCAGGTGTCCCCAAAGCCCAGGGCGCGTTCGAACCAGGTTTGGATCTGGCGCTCGGTTACGGGCATGTCGTTGCCAAAGAGGTTGTCCCCGATCCCGACGGTTACTCCCCGTTGTACAGCATAGGCCACGTAGGGTTCGGCCCAAATGGGAACGTCCGCGAAGCCGCTGACGGCCTCGTCATCCCAGTCGGGGGACTGGGGCCAGTCCAGGGCCCGGGCGATCATCGTCATGGCCGCCGCTCGATCCGTGGCGCCCTCGAGATGGGGTACGTAGGCGTCGGGATCCATGCCCAGGAATAGGTCGAGTTGGTACAATGCGGCCGCCCGCTCCTCGGTGCGCGGTGCCACCGATGCCACCGCGGTCGATGCACTCATCAGGACCAGGGCCATCACCAGTCCCATCACCAGTATCTTGTTCGAATATCTCATCTTCTGCCTCCTAAAATTTGTCTGTAGATCCGCAGGGCGTCCCCGGAGCCCTCTCGGGTGACGGGGACGCGATTGTAGTCTCTCTTCTTCCCGGCCGGCGGTGGGATTACTCCACCCCGCACAGGCAGCGTACCTCTCCCGGGGGGACGGCGCACCTACTCGGTGAGGCTATACCACTGCATCTCGTCCAGGATGGCGCGGAATCGCGGTTCCGCCCCCTCGGCGAACTCGATGGGCATGTGCGTCATGACCAGGAGCGCGCGGTGGCCGACGTTACCGGAGGCCAGGCGTCCCACGTAGAGATCGCCTCCCGACCCCTTCTCCAGGGCCAGTTCC
>PWSR01000048.1 GCA_003563985.1 Clostridia bacterium
CATGGGTGTGCGTGCCCAGCGGCTGTTTGAAGACGCCGAAATAGAGTACATCGTCGGTGCGACGGGACCCGTCGACGAGGTGCTCCAGGCATACCTCGACGGCTCCCTGGAGCCCGGCGAGGATCTCTGCAGTCACTAACGCGGGGGTTTGTTCGGAGAGGATGATGTACCATGTCCATGGGAAGAGAGGGGCTCCCGGGAAGAGGAAGACGGGCTGGCCCCCTGGCATCCCGCTCCCCATCCGAGATACCCGAGATCGGGAGACCCAAGAAACCGACGTCCTTCCCCGAGATCATGGGGTACCTATTGATGGGAGCGGGCGCCCTGCTCCTTTACCTCTACGGTGACAACGACGAACGGGGCGGGGAGGGAAGACGGTGAGCACCATCGCCTGCGCCAGCGGGAAGGGTGGTACCGGTAAGACAACCGTGGCCACCAACCTGGCACGGGTCCTGTCCAAGCGCGGTCGAGTCCGACTACTCGATTGCGACGTGGAGGGGCCCAATGACCATCTCTTCCTGCATATCGAGGGGACGACCCGAAGAGACGTCACCGTGCCGCTCCCGGAGGTAGACCCCGAAGTATGCAACGGGTGCGGTCTCTGCGCCGACGCCTGCCAGTTCAACGCCATCGCGCTTCTCGGGGAGGCAGTCCTCGTGTTTCCCGAGCTTTGCCACAGCTGCGGTCTGTGCACCTATATCTGCCCCACGGGGGCCGTGACAGAACGCCCGCGCACCATCGGTACGATAACGTGCGGCACGGCGGACGGCCTGGGTTTCGTCGGCGGTTCCTTGAATCCCGGTGAACCCCTGGCTCCGCCCATCATCGCCGCGGTGAAGGGCAACGTGCAAGAGTCGGGTGATACTATCATCGATGCAGCACCCGGCACGACGTGTCCCACGGTCGAGGCGGTTCGGGGCGCAGACTATTGTCTACTCGTCACAGAACCGACCCCCTTCGGGCTCAGTGACCTGGAGATGGCGGTGGGTATGTGCCGAAGACTGGAAGTACCCGTCGGCGTGCTCATCAACCGTTGCGACCTGGGCGACGACCGGGTGCAGGTGTACTGCGAGGAACAGGATATCCCGATCGTCGCCCGATTCCCCTTCGATCTCGCCCTCGCCCGGGCATATGCCCGGGGCGATCTCGTGGTGGACAAGTCCCCGGAGTGGGAGCAGCGCTTCGAGGCCCTGTCGGAGACGATACGAGGGTATATGGAAGGGGGCGTTGCACCTTGCGACAACTCGTCATCTTGAGTGGAAAAGGGGGAACGGGTAAGACATCCATCACGGCTTCCTTCGCATCCCTGGCGGCGAGGGAATTCGTCCTGGCCGATTGCGATGTGGATGCGCCCGATCTCCACTTCTTGCTCCAACCACAGGTGCAGCGTGCCCACGAATTCTCCTCCTCGAGCCTCCCCGAGATCGACCTCGCAACCTGTACCGCCTGCGGACTCTGCATGGCACACTGCCGATTTGGTGCGATCGATCCCGGGTACACCATCGACGATATCGCCTGCGAAGGCTGCGGTCTCTGCGCCCACGTCTGTCCCGAGGACGCCATCGCCATGAAACCGGCAGCCTCGGGCTATTGGTATCAATCCACGACGGGCCAGGGCACCATGGTCCACGCCAGGCTGAACTTCGGCGAGGGGAACTCGGGCAAACTCGTGACGCGCGTCAAAGAGGAGGCGGTCAGGGTCGCCGAGGAACTCGGTGTCCGGGGCATACTCGTCGATGGCCCACCCGGGATCGGATGCCCGGTCATCGCGGCGTTGTCCGGTGCCAGCGACGCCCTCCTGGTCACGGAGCCCTCCATCTCTGCGGTCCACGATTTGAAGCGGATCATGGCAGTCTGTCGGCACTTCGGGATACCCGCATCCATCTGTATCAATCGTTGCGACCTGGACGAAGAATACTCGGCCATCATCGCGCAACTGGCGCATGATACCGGCCTCCCGGTGGTGGGCCGGATACCCTACGACGAAAACGTAACCTGGGCCCTCATCGGGGGCAAGACCATCGTCGACTACGACGACGGGCCCGCCGCCCGGGCGATTCGAGGCATGTGGGAGTCGATCTCAACTGGATGACCGTTGCGACGGGTGCGCTGCCCATCGTCGCACCCGTCCCTTCGAGACGAGTTGTGGGGCACGCGCCGCAGACCCCTTGACGGACGTTCCAGATAGGGTATGATGGAAGCAGGTTATGGACATATATCCGAAATGGAGGCCCGAATGCCGCGACCACCAAAGCATAGACTAGTAGAAGAATTGCCCACCTCGGACTACTTCAAGCCCGCCGGGATCCCGATGCGCCAATTGGATGAAGTGGTCTTGAGCATAGATGAACTCGAATCGATCCGGCTCAAGGACTACGAGGGACTGGACCACGCAGACTCCGCCGATCGCATGCAGGTCTCGCGACCGACATTCCACAGGATTTTGACTGCCGCTCATCGCAAGGTGGCGGAGGCATTGACCCAGGGGAAGGCAATTCGAATTCACGGTGGAACCTATCGCATTGCCGGGCGACATCGGTGCCGAGAATGCGGACACGTGTGGACCGATGCCGAGGACGGAGTGGTTCCGAGCTGTCCCGACTGCGGGACAGAAGACATCTTGCGAGCGGGTCCGAGGCGCCGCGGGAGACGACACGGTCACCGGGGACCCCGGAGGGAAGGATAGAGGTGAATCCCGTTGGGTGAGTGGGCGAAGGAAGTCAAGGCCAAACTCCGCGAGGAAAACTATCGCCTCACCGAACAGCGGGAGATCATCTGCGATGTATTCGTCCGTCACCCCAACCGCCACCTGACGGCAGAGGAAATTCGGAATGCCGCCCTGGAGCAGAAACACCTGGGTCTGGCGACTGTCTATCGCACCCTGGCCATCCTCGAAGACATCGGGCTCGTCAAGCGGATCGACATCGGCGACGGGACATCGCGATACGAATACGTCGGCGCGGATTCGTCGCCGCATTGCCACCTCATCTGTCTTCGTTGCGGAGGCCTCCGGGGAATCCATTGGCCGGCGACGGAAGACGTCGAGGCACTGCTTAGAATTGAGGGGTTCGATATCAAGGACCATTCCCTCATCTTCTACGGCTACTGCCCCGACTGTACAGAGTTCATTGCCCATGATGGAAGCGAAACGCACCGGGGAGGTGATGAAGATGCCAAGGGGTGATCGCACGGGACCCGCCGGATACGGCGCCATGACGGGCCGCGGAATGGGGTATTGTGCAGGATATCCGCACCCCGGATACGTCGCTCCCGCCCGGCCGATGGGTGTCCGCCTCGGCGCGACCCGCAACGCAGGCTTGGGCCGTGGAATCGGCTCTCCGCCCGGGCGGAGAGGATTTGGTGGGGGAATGCGACGGCGATATCTATGAGTAAGCATCCACTGGGAATGATGCGGAAACGAGACAGACCAGCGATTGGGAGGTGATGAAGATGCCAAGAGGTGATCGCACGGGACCCGCCGGATACGGCGCCATGACGGGTCGCGGAATGGGGTATTGCGCAGGATATCCGCACCCCGGATACGCCGCTCCCGCCCGGCCGATGGGATGGGGCGGTCGTGGTCGCGGATACCGTCACATGTACTACGCCACCGGCTTGCCGGCCTGGGCCCGCCCTGCCTATGGACCCGCTACTCCGGTTGCTCCCACCAAGGAGCAGGAGATGCAGGAACTCCGGGAATACGCCCGGGAACTGAAGGCGGAGATGGAAGCCATCGAAGAGCAGATCGAGGAATTGGAAGCGGACGGGGACGATGAATAACACCTGATTCGGGCTATTCTGTGGGGGCCGCGGGTAGGCGGCCCCCACTTCTTTTGCGTGCGCCCGCTTCCAAAGGGATATCGCCCCCGCGAACGGGTAGAATCACTATCGGTACATAGATAGATTGGCACGCACTCGGGGGCACGTCAATATCCCCGATGCCATGGGGGCGCACGACACGCCGACATCGATGCGATCTCCCCGGAGAGATCGCAAAGGAGATCCGCTTCTCGTTTCGGGGGAAATCGCGCAAGGGAAGGGAAACGGGCGAGAGAATTCGAATCCTACGCTATGAATAGATGAGGAGGCGGTGCAAATGCTGGGCCTGGTCTTGGGTGGAGGTGCCGCTTGGGGGCTCGCACACGTCGGCGTCGTCGAAGTGCTACGCGAAGAGGGCCTATCGATCGATCTCATCGTGGGGACCAGTGTCGGTGCGATCATTGGCTCCTTCGTCGCCGCCGGCATTGAGACGGATGCTATCAAGGAAATGGTATCCGACATCACCTGGGCCGACCTGGGACGCCTTACAATGCCCCACCTTGGATTCGCGGATTCTTCGGAGATCGAAGCCATGGTGGAAGAGATGATCGGGAAGGGCCGCACCTTCGACGAGCTGGAGATTCCCCTGAAGGTCATCGCCACCGACGTTATACGGGGAGAACAGGTCGTCTTGGACTGGGGCCCCCTCGCCCCGGCGATTCGAGCCAGCGCCTCCATTCCCGTACTATTCACCCCGGTCGAACTCGAAGACATCCTGCTCGTAGATGGAGGCGTCGTCAACAACCTGCCGGTGGACGTTGCCATCGATGCCGGGGCGACCAAGGTCATCGCCGTGGAGTTGGCACATCCTCTCCCGCACGAAGCCCCGGGCAACCCGGCGGAATTGGGATTCATCTGCTATACCATCATGCAAAAATACGGAATGTCCCTCCGAGCCGAGGAGGCCGATATCCTCCTGCAACCCGATTTCAAGGGGATCAGTTCCCTGGATCTATCGGCCCACGAAGAATTGATTCAACTGGGTAGAGACGTGGCTACCGAACAGATTGCGGCGATCCGGAACCTGGTGTAGAAATACGCACCATCCCATCTCGGTTTTTCAACTGCATTGAAGGGGTTCCTCGCGCCCCTATCCGGCGGCGAGGGACCCACGCACGGACCGCTGCTCCGGGGTTCTAACCCACAGGTCTCCGGTGCCGTAGGACCTCCAGGTGGCGGCCGATGATTTCGATAGAAGCCTACCCGGATGAAAGGGCCGAATCGGATCCACTGCCCTTTGTCGCGCCCACCCCATCCCCCCGGTGCCAAACCCACCCCAAACCAATTCTTCCCTCGGTGGTCTCGGTGATGCTTGACAAGAAACCGAAGCCATC
>PWSR01000043.1 GCA_003563985.1 Clostridia bacterium
TGATCGTGGAGGACGATGGCCGGGGAGCGAGGGAGGCGGAGGAGGGGTACGGACTGCAGGTTATGCGTGAGCGCATGGCGGAAGTCGGTGGTAGCATCGAATTTGCGGATATCGAGCCCCACGGATTTCGAATCCGCGCAGAGGTGGTGAGCCCAACCCGTGACCATCCGAATCCTGATAGCCGATGACCAACAATTGATGCGCGAGGGGTTGCGAACCATCCTGGACCTGGAGACGGATATGCGCGTCATTGGAACGGCCGCCAACGGTCAGATAGCCTGGGAGATGTGTCGCGAAGACCGCCCCGACGTGGTCTTAATGGACATCCAAATGCCGGTGATGGACGGCGTAGAGGCGACGCGACGGATCCTGGAGCACGACCCCACAATCCACATCATCGCGCTTACCACCTTCGACGATGACGAACTGATCATCCGCGTTCTGCGGGCGGGGGCCCGGACCTATCTTTTGAAGGATCTGCCCTCGGAGAAACTCCTGGAAGCCATCCGGGCCACGGTGCGGGGGGATATTCTACTGCAGCCCGAGATCGCCTCCCGCCTGGTCGCGGCCACGCGAGAACCCGCCGCCCACGGAACCGCCGATGCGCTCCCGGCGACAATGCGGGAACCCCTCAGTCCCCGGGAGCTAGGGATCCTCGCGCTGATGGTCCGGGGTATGCACAATCGCGAGATTGCCGCGGACCTGTTCCTCACGGAAGGAACAGTTAAGAATCACATCAGCACGATCTATTCAAAGCTCGGGGTGCGGGATCGAACCCAGGCTGTCCTCTTGGCCATCAAGCATGACCTCACCTCCCAATAGCATGTGACCGCAGTCATGCCGGATCCTCCCCAAAGGATGACTTGTGACAGTTCCCCGGCACTGCCACCCAAAGTACCATGTAGAAAAAGGGGATCGGGGAGGTAATGAGCGATGATGCAATCTCGTGAAAGACAGCTCGGAGTATTGATGGTCTTGGTGGGACTGGCTCTCCTGCTTGCCGTCCTGGGTTATCTACCGGGGGCGGCATTTCTGATGATCTTTGGCCTGGGGTTCTGTGCCGTTTACGGAATCCTTGGGGGACGAAGCAGCTATGGTAATGTTGGTTTCTTGATTCCGGGTCTCATATTGCTGGCCGTGGGATCCTTTGCGGGGTTGGACGAACTGGTCGCGGACATCAATCCGGCGTACTTCTTCCTGTTCCTGGCCGCCGCGTTCCTGGGTGTCGCGTTGATTCACACCCTCAGCTTTCGCGGAGCCGACCCCGGGGAGCGCCATTGGCCCCTGTATCCCGCCGCCGGATTGGTGCTGCTCGGCACCGTAATACTGGCGCAGGATTCCCTCGGCGTATCGTGGGCGGCCCTGGATGCAATCAACTACCTGTGGGTCATCGCCCTGATAGGCGCGGGACTTTGGTTGACCCTGCGGCCGCGGCGCGAAAATGTCTAGACTCGTGTAGTCTTGCGGCTACGATATTGGTTCCAGTGCGACGATGCATGTGGCGTAGCGCCCCTCCTGCTTACCGACGAGGAGGGGCGTTCTTGTCGCGGCAGCAAACGCGGAGGGCATCGCGATAGCGGTACATGCTCGATAATGTGAGTTCGTCGACCCAGTAGGCGGCGAAAGTGGTTTCCCCCGGAGCCTTACATACCACTCTCCATATTGCGTATATCGCATATTGACGTAGAGATAAGACGAATACAATCATTGCTGTGGGATATCGGGAAGATGTATAGTAGCGAGTTTCACCTGTCTTGCATAGTAAAGGAGGGATCGGGGACGTTACGTTGAAGAATAGACGTTACGGCGCGTAGGTACCGGGTAATATGCAACATCTGGTCATTCGGCGCCTTCTTCAGTTACCGTGCTGTTCCGGGTTCACCTGATGTGCAGACGATGAACCGGACGCGGCGGGAGGCACGGGAGATCGCCAGAAATGTCGTCGGCGAATCACCGGACGATCCGGTGTACGCGCGATGCCGGGGATTGAGATCTTCCTCAGAGTCCCGGTGATCACCAGCAGCACAATCAGTTTTGCGAAAGGAATGAACACATGTCATCAAAGCGTTACTGGCGCATCCTTGCGCTGACCCTGTCCGTGATGTTCCTCTTCGTCGCCGCGCAGGCCTGCGGACCCGCTACGGAACCCGAGCCGGAGGATGAACCGACCGAGTCCGAACCCGCTACCCCAGAAACCCCGAGCGATGAGAAGAAGGTGCTTACCTCGAGACTGGGACAGGATCCCGGTTTCCTCGATCCCGCCCACCTTGGCCAGGTGGACGGTTTCGCCGTGGCCAGCAACATCTTCAGCGGTCTCGTGCGTTACGATTGGAACGACTGGACCATCCATCCCGACCTCGCCTCGGACTGGGATATCTCCGAGGACGGGCTGGAGTGGACCTTCTACTTGCGGGAAGGCGTACAGTGGCACAAGGGCTTCGGAGAATTTACCGCGGCCGACGTGAAGTACACCTTTGATCGCATTCGCGATGATGCCACCGGTTCGCGCTGGCAGCGCGAATGGGACAACGTCCGGGAGCTGGAAGTCGTCGACGACTACACCGTGCGCTATCACCTGCACGATGCCTCCCCGGTCTTCATTCACTCCCTGACCAAGTACCGGCAGGGGATGCTGGTCAACCAGGCCGCCGTGGAAGAGTTCGGCGAGGACTTCAACACCAACGTCATCGGCACCGGTCCTTTCATGCTGGAATCCTGGGCGGCCGACAGTGAAGTCGTATTGGTCGCCAATCCCGACTACTGGGAGGGCGCACCCAATCTCGATGAAGTCCGCTACGTAATCATCGTAGACGAGACCGTAGCCCACATGGCCTTCGACGCCTGCGAAATTGACGTCATGGCCTTCACCCAGCCCGAGAAGGTAGAAGAGTACCGGAACCGGGACGACGTCAAACTGCAGTACATGCCCACCACCGCCATCTACACCTGGCACCTCAAGATCGACGAGGCACCCTATGACGATCTCCGGGTGCGCCAGGCCATCGCTCATGCCATCGACAAGCAGCTGTTCATCGACGAGATTCGCGGCGGAACGGCCACCATCGCCAACAGCATCCTGGCGCCGGATCTCATGGGTCACAACCCCGACGTCCCCAAGTACGAGTACGATCCCGATCGTTCCCGGGAACTCCTGGCTGACGCCGGATACCCGGACGGTTTCACTACCACGGCCCTGGTGCCCGAAACCGAGTTAGACCGCGAGGTCGCCTCGGTCGTCCAGGCCATGTTGGCCGAGGTCGGTATCGATATGCAGATCGAGATCATGGATATGGCCACCTGGACCGCTGCGACCACCGCCGGCGAAACGCCCATGGGACGGACCAGCATCGGTGGACGGCCCGATCCGCACATCGTCCTGCACACTTTCTTCCACGGGGCCCGCACGCCCCCCGACGGCCGCTTCTTCGCCATGTACTATGACGGGGACGATCTGTTGGATGCCGCGGCCATCGAGATGGATCCCGAACGTCGCCGGGAACTGTACGAAGAATGGGAGATGCGTTTCATGACGGACCTGCCGTCGATCCCGATCTTCCACTCGGATACCATGGCCGTAACCAAGCCACACGTGGAGAACTGGGAGCACGATCAATACCGTCACCATTGGCTGCTTGAGACCGATCTCGTCCAGTAACCAGGGCATATGCAGCCCCCGGGAGGGGTGACGACGAATCCGGCGGACGTCCGCGTCCGCCGATCCGTCGCCTCCTCCCGAATCCGTTCTTATAGACTCTCACGTGAAGGGTGAGGTACGTAGTGCTGAACTACATCTTGCGGCGGATTCTCATGATGATCCCCACGGCGATCGGGGTGTTCACGATCGTCTTCCTCTTGATTCACTTTATTCCCGGGGATCCGGTACTGATGATGCTCGGCGACGATGCGCCGCTGGTGGCCATCGAGAACATGCGGGCCCGGCTCGGACTGGATCAACCCCTGCACGTTCAATACGCCCGGTTCCTCACGGGGATCGTACAACTGGACTTCGGTCGATCCTTCGCCAACAATCGACCCGTACTGGATAACATACTACAGGTGTTTCCCCACACCCTCCGATTGGCCCTGGCGGCCACCATGGTCTCCGTTGCCATCGGCATCCCCTTTGGGATCGTGGCGTCCCTCAATCGGGACAAGTTCTTGGATCGTACCGCTATGATCGGTTCCCTGGCGGGTGTATCCGCCCCCAACTTCTGGCTGGGATTGTTGCTGTTGACCTATTTCTCGGTGCGGTTGGGGTGGTTTCCCGTCACCGGTGCCGGGGCGGCCGGGGGCGTATTCGGAGACGTTCGGTACCTGGTCCTGCCGGCGGTGGCCCTGGGCGTGGCCTCTGCGGCCCTCCTCACGCGCTTGACCCGGTCTTCGATGCTGGAAGTGATCCAGCAGGATTACATCCGTACCGCGCGGGCCAAGGGCTTGACCGAGCGAACGATCGTTTACAAGCACGCCCTGAAAAATGCCCTGATACCGGTGGTCACAGTGGTCGGGATCAACATCGGCAAACTCCTGGGGAGCACGGTTACCGCGGAGATCGTCTTCTCTCGCCCCGGCATCGGTGCCCTGACGGTCCGCTCGATTTACGCCCGGGACTTCCCCCAGGTCCAGACCAACCTGATGCTATACGCCGTGATCTTCATGGCGATCAACCTGTTGGTCGATATCAGTTACGGATTCCTCGATCCTCGGATCAAGTACGACTGATGTGGAAAGTGAGGCTCTTTTAGATTGAACCAAGATCGACGAAGGCGCAGCATAATCCAATCAATCTTGCCCACCTTCCCCATGAAACTGGGGGCCATCATCCTATTGACCCTGATCGCCGTCGCGGTTTTCGCACCCTACCTGGCTCCCCATCCCCCGGCACGACAGGTGTTGGGCGATCGACTCAGCCCCCCGGGAAGCCCGGGCTACCTCCTGGGTACCGATGCCTACGGCCGCGACATTCTCAGCCGGATGATATACGGTGCGCGCATCTCCCTTCAGGTCGGCATCACCGCCGTGAGCATCGCGGTGATCGCCGGTACCCTCGTGGGCCTGTTGGCCGGATACTACGGTGGATGGTTCGATCTCGTGGTGATGCGCGTGGTGGACGTCATGTTGGCCTTCCCCA
>PWSR01000172.1 GCA_003563985.1 Clostridia bacterium
CGAGCCTCGCGGCCGGTACACTAGAATACGAGAACGGGGAAGGGAACCGGCGGCGGGCCGCGAAAGGGTAGGACACTCGAGCAAGGGGCCCGCGTGGGATGGTGGATCCCTTGGTTTCACCCACGTCGCATCGGGCTACAAGCCGAGTACAGGCTGATGCGGAGAGCGGGAAAGGAGTGGTGACGTGCCTTTTATTATCAACCCGAGAATGGGGAGCATGGAAGAATTCGGGCAGTTGAAAGCCCTGGGCGACGGCATGCTGGAGGAGGCCGGGCTCGGAAATTTCAGCGTCGAAATCCGGCCGGCGACGGATCTCGAAGAGAAGGCGGTGGCGGGGGAGGGTCTGGCGCCCGTTGCGGACACCGGGTTCAATTACGCGGCTGACGAGCAGAAAATGGTGATCTATCGCACCGAGAACTCGGACAACCCGTTGCTCGAGAACGTGACGACGGACCCCGAGGGGACCGCCAAACGTATCGTGGCGGAACTGATGGAGATGGCGAAGAAGAACAACTAGATTCCCGAAAATGCAATGCGTCCTCCCGTGGGCACCCGGCACGCCCCGGGAGGACGTTCTGCCGCAACGCCTTCCCCCGGCGAGGCCAATACGGGGCCGCATTCCAATGTAGACACGAGTTCCTAGTATGGCGTGGTGGTTTCATCCGTGTCGCTGTCCTCCAGGTGGGGGTAGCGAAGGAGTCGCGACAGGGGCACGATGCGGTAACCTACCGCCCGTAGGCCCTCGATGATGTCCGCCAGGGCATCCACGGTTCGCTGGCGACTGGCGCCCTCGGATCGGATCAGGCTGCCTCCGTCGTGGAAGAGGATGATATCCCCCGGCTGGACTTCCTTGAGGACCCGGTGCTTCATCTTCTCCGGGGTGGTGGAGCCCCTCCAATCCTGGCTCGATAGACTCCAAAGGACCATGCGCATACCCATCAGTTCCGCCAGGCGACGAAAGCGCGCATCGTACATGCCCCGGGCCGGCCGCACGTATTCCGGGTGTTCCCCGATGATCTTCATGATCTCGATGTTGGTGGTGAGCAATTCCGACGACAGGGACGCCGCGGGAGTCGTGGGGGCGTTGATGTGACTGTAGGTGTGGTTGCCGATGTCGTGCCCCTCGCTGTAGATTCGCGCGACGATCTCGGGGTATTGTTTCACGTGCTGTCCCACCAGGAAGAAGGCGGCTTGTACATCGTGTTCCTTGAGCACATCCAGGATTTGTGGCGTGTACGCGGGGCTCGGGCCGTCGTCGAAGGTGAGGGCGACGAGCTTCTCCGGCGTGCGAACGCGGCGAACGATATCCCCCTGGTTGCCGAATCCATAGTTCACGTAGAAGTTGAACGCCGCCAGGATCAAGGCCAGGGAGAATACGACGGCGGATACGCTCATGATGAGTCGATACAGTGGCGTGCGGGGCAGGATCGATCCCAGGAGGAGTGCCGCGAGCACACCGAGGGAAATCAGGATTACCAGGACGACCAGGACGACGAGAATTCGCTTGACGAGGACCAAGGTGTCATCTCCCCAGGAAACGGTAGCGGATGTCTACATGTGCCCATAGTGTAGGCCACCCGTTGCCTTGGCTCAAGCCCGGGTCGGGGCGAGGGGGCGGGGGCTTTCGTAAGCAGTGGCTTCCCGCTCCCCTCATCGTCTCAGCGATCCACGAAGGCTCGCCGGAGTTGCTTGCAAATCCGGCGAATGGAGTCCTTCCCCGTGATGACAGCGACGGGCAGGCCGCCGGGCGGTTGGAGCCATTGTCCGCTGAGAAATACATTGCGCAACCCCTTGACCGCTCCGGTGTGTGCCATCCCCTTGGTGCGAACCGTCGGGAGGAAGGCCATGAAGGCGCCCCGGTGGGCGTTGCAGTAGCGTTCGTAAGTCAGAGGGGAAACCACGTCCAGGACCCGGAGCTTGCCCGCCATCTCCGGGAACCGTCCGATGATGGCACGCTCCACGCATCGCCCGATTCGCTCCTTCTCGGATCGGTACGCTACCGGGTCCCCCGATAGGGTCTTCCAGGCATCGAAATCCGCGTGGAATTGATTGATGGCGCAGGTCAGGAGGGTGTGTCCCTCGGGCGCGAAGTCCGGCTCGTGTCCAAAGTGAGAGACGGTCAATCGATCGATGGGATCGCCCAACAGGCGGAAGGATTCCACGGGAAAGGATAGACTCCGGGGTACCTCATCCATCGTTCCCTCGTACCCGAGGGATACGAGCACCTGGGAGGCCAGGGGATAGTCCGTGGGGTTTTCGAATCGACTGCGGAAGGCGCGATCCGGGTAACGTCCGCCCAGCAGCCCCTCGAAGAAGAAGTGGGCATCGCAGGCGGCGACGAAGTAATCGGCTTCGAATGTTCGCCCGTCCTCGGCGCGGGCTGTCACCGCGCGGTTACCGTCGATGTCGAGTTCGGCGATCTCGCAACCCGCTTCGATCCGTCCGCCGAGGGTGCGATACCGTTCCGCCATCCGCAGGGAGAAGGCGCGCGATCCGCCGACGGGTACGGAGGCCTGCCCTTTAGTAAATGTTGCCAGGGCGAAGAAGACCGAGGACGCACTGTATCCATCGGGCAGGAAGGATCCCAGGGTCTCTCGCAGGGCCGGATGCTCGAAATTGTCGGCGTATTCCTTCAGACTGACCTTACCGTATTCTTTCATGATCATCCCGGCATCCTTCATCGAAGCCATGAGACGCAGGCGTTCGAGGAGACCCATCATGTCCATGGGTTTGTCCGCGGGCACCTCGAAACTCTGCAGCTGCCCGATGGTATCGCAGAATTCCCCTATGGTCTCGGCATCCGCGGGGGAGATCTGCGTCCAGGTTTCCCGAAGAAGGTCCAGGTCTCGATAAATCGGGACCGAGATCCCGTCGTGTTCGAAGGTCAGGAATGTCTCGGGGTGATAGACCTCCACGCCATCCAGGGCGCCGACGGTTTTCCACAGGTCGTTGATCGCGGTGTCCTCCTTGGTTCCCACCAACCAGTGGATGCACCCGTCGATATGGTATCCCTGGCGATTCCAGCCCGTGCACTGTCCGCCCGGCTCGTGATGCTTTTCCAGCACCACGCTCTCGAACCCGTTCAACTGGGCGAAGATCCCGGCGCTCAGGCCGGCGACACCCCCACCGATGATCGCAATTCTCGTCACTTCGATCTCTCCTCTCGTTTCACACTTGCCGCCAGCATGAGTTCTTCCCCCATCTCCAACAGGATGTCCTCGACTTCGTCTTCATCCAACCAGGAAGGAACGAGCCCCACCGCCGTCATGGTGGACAGTCCCATGTGGATGGCCCGTAACTTGAAGAGCAGGCGGCGGCGGTCCTGGCGATTCCAATCCTGCATCCTTTCATCCCCCGCCATCATCTCCAGCAGCTGATCCTCGAGGGCATCGTAGGAGTCCATGTGTGCGTTCGGGCGCATGACGAGGTCTCGGAACAGCACGGGATACCCGCGGGCGAAGGCAATGCTCGCCCGTCCGATGTTCTCGAGGGGGTCATCTCCCCGCTGGCGCGCCACCAGTTCACCCGACAGGGCGAAGACGCGCTCCACGACGGCGGCCACCAGGTCGTCGATGTTCTCGAAGTTGGCGTAGATCGGGGCCACGGAAGCACGCAGTTGCCCGGCGACCTTCCGCGCCGTGATCCCGGAAATGCCCTCCCTTTGGGCGATCTCCAGGGCGGCCTCGATCACGGATTGCCTGTCGAACTTGGTTCTTGGGGGCATGACACGCTCCTTAAATAACGAGTGTTATCTAAACTATGTTATATAATACGCGCCTCATCTTTCCTGTCAAGGGGTAATTCGAGATCCGGTGGGGAATTTCGCGGGTTGGGGTGGGCAGAAGAGTCGGTGAAGTGTTTCGGGTGCCCGAGGGATTCGGGCACCGCGGTGTCGACGTGATCCCCGGGGAGGATCCGGAGCGTGGGGGTGGGGAGGACTAGCGTTTCCGGCGGTCATACTCCCATTCGCTGGCTTGCAGGCTCTCGATGAGCTCCACCAGGTGGTCCACCACGACTTGGATCATTTGCTCGCCCTTCTCCGCGGTGGCCCCGGTGGGATCTCCGGTGGCGCCCGTGGCGGTGAGCTCGGCGATATCCCAGATGACCGTGGAGAACTCGCCCAGCCGGATCACATCGTCGGGCATCTGCCGCAGCGCATCTTCGGGGTGGACGAGATCCGGGTGGACGGCCATGGTGACGGATGTTTCGCCCTCGCCCCCGTGGCCGAGGCCGCTCCAGTCGCCGAGGACCTCCGGTATCTTCGCCGCCGTGATATCCCACCACGAGGGAACGTATACAATGGTGGCGTCCCGATACCGGTCCTTGACGTTCCGCGCCGCGATCTCCAGTGCCGGGATGTTTCCGTCGTGGCCGTTGAGCACCAGGATCCGGTCGATCCCGGATGCCACCAGGCTCTCCAGGACGTCCTCGGCCACCGCGATCATCGTCTCGTAGCGGAGGTTGATCGTCATGGGATACGCGTTGTAGTGGATGGACGCGCCGAAGGGGAGGCCGGGGGCAATGACCACGCCCTCCACCTTCGCGGCTACGCGGCGGGCCATTTCGGTCGGGACGAAGAGGTCCGGGCCCAGGGGCAGGTGATCGCCGTGGTTTTCGCAGCTGCCGAATACGGCGATGGCGCAGGTGATGCTACCCCTCTCGATGGCCTCTCGCATTTCCTTGCCGGTAAATTCGTTCAAGAAGATCTTGTTCATACTTTCATCCCTTCATGCCGGCCTCGGATGGCATCGCCCGCCCCATGGATTTGCGTGGGACGCGCCTGCTTCGCCAGGCGGGCGTCGATCCGTGTGTTCGAGGCGCGCGCCGACGCCGCTACAGACCGCGGTGGGTGGTGCGGGCGATGATTTCCTCCTGCAGTTTCTCGTTCAGGTTGTTGAAGTAGTCGCTGTAGCCGGCCACGCGAACGATCAGGTTGCGGTACGCCTCGGGATCGGCCTGGGCAGCCCGGAGCGTGACCCCGTCCACGACGTTGAACTGGATGTGGTGTCCGTCCAGCCGGAAGTAGGATCGGATCAAGCGGACCAACTTCTCGAGCCCCTCGCCCTCCAGCACCTGGGGCGTGAACTTCTGGTTGAGCAG
>PWSR01000038.1 GCA_003563985.1 Clostridia bacterium
GCACCGTGATGACGGCCTGCTCTACTGTCTCACCCAGATATTCCTCGGCGTCGCGCTTCATCTTTTGGAGGATGAACGCAGAGATTTCCTGGGGCGTGTACTCGTGATCATCGATGGATACGCGATGATCCGTCCCCATCTTCCTCTTGATAGAAGTAATCGTGCGCTCGGCATTGACCACAGCCTGCCGCTTGGCCACCTGTCCCACCAGGCGCTCACCGTCCTTGGTGAAGGCCACCACCGAGGGCGTGGTACGGCTTCCCTCGGCGTTTGGAATGATGGTGGCCTCGCCACCCTCCATGACGGCAACGCAGGAATTTGTCGTGCCTAAATCGATTCCGAGAACCTTTGCCATTTACTGTTCCTCCCCATTCTCTTCGTCGCACTGTTCATTGGTCGTTCCCCGGGCGACGCGAACCCGGGCGGCCCGAAGGAGACGATCTTCCATCTCGTAGCCGGCCCGGATCTCTTCGATGATCTGTCCATCCGGACAGTCATCGACGGGAACGTAATCCATTGCCTCGTGTAGATGTGGATCGAATTCTTCCCCGACGCAGGATAGGATGCACACACCCATGTCCGCCAGGGCATCCTCGGCGCGGGCCAAGACCATTTCGACCCCTTTTCGCACGGGATCTTCCGGACGATCCGAGGTGCTCTCCAAGACGAGTTGCAATTCATCGATCACCGGCAGAAAACGGCACACCGTTTCGCCGCGCAATTCATTGCGCATCTGTTCCATCCGGCGCTGGTTACGTTTCTTGAGATTCTGGTAATCCGCCTGCCATCGGGCCAGGGAATCCCGGTAGGAGTCCGCCTCCCGGCGCGCCTCTTCCAGCCGCCGGCGCAAACATTCCAAGTCCCGTTCCGCATCCACCCCGGGGACCCCCTCTTCGAAGGAGCATTCTTCCTCGGGGATGTCTCGCTCATCTCGTGTCACTCGATCGACCTCCCGCAAACTCTTTTTGTCTCGCCCCTCGAAACGGGCGCTCCCGGATCCGATTGCGGTTCCGCAGAACGCCCGGGTATTCGCAAAGACGCCTTCAGTTCAATCCCGGTCACCCAACACATCTCCGACGGCCTCGGTGACCGTCTTCAAGAGCCCCATCACGCGACCGTAATCCATGCGTCGTGGACCGACGACACTCATTCTACCAGCGGGACGGCCTCCAATGTAATACACGGCGGAGACCAAACTGCATTCCTTCATGTCCTCGCTATCGCTCTCGGACCCGATCAATGCCCCCAGGTCATCCCCGGGGAAACGGCTGAGCAGATCGCGAACCAGCGAACGCTTGGCCAGTGCCGCCAGCACCCGCTGGGCCCGGGCCACATCCCGGAATTCGGGCTGTTTCATGATGTTGGCCGCACCATCCAGGAGGTAGTCCGTTTCACCGGATTCCGCCGAGCGCCGCAGGAGCCCCCCCACCACATCGGCGAGGCGAGCGCAGTATCGAAGTTCCCGCCGAAGCGCGTTCAGCGTGGCTCCCTCCAACACTTCGCTTAGCGTCAGGCCCCGGAAGTGGGCATTCAGTAGGCGCGATGCCCGCTCCAGTTCCTCGGGCGGGACATCCGGCACTTCGGTGACGCGGCTTTGTACGAAGCCATCCTCTGTGATCGCCAACACCGTGACCCGACCGGACCGCAGCGGCACCAATTCGATGGTGTTCAGTACCGCCTCCCCGGAGTCGGGACCCGCCATCAGGGCCAGGCAGTCCGTCATCTCCGACAGGATCCTGGCAGAAGCCCGCAAGATCGTATCCATTTCGGAAACCTGGTGATGTAGGGATCCACGGACGCGCTCGAGATCCTTGCGCGCGGGACGGGCGATTCGTGCGATTCGGTCAACGTACGTACGATAGCCGAGATCCGACGGAATGCGCCCCGCCGAGGTATGGGGTTGTTCCAATAGTCCCATGCGCTCGAGGTCGGCCATCTCGTTCCTAATGGTCGCGGGACTTACACCCAGGTCAAAATCCCTGGCGATGGTGCGCGATCCAACGGGCTGTGCATTCACCACGTACGCTTCAACCACGGCGCGCATCACTCTCAACTTGCGTTCATCGAGGTCCATGTCTTCACCCCGTTCGGGAAAACGACGGTAACCCTCGGGCAGTAACTCGATCCTGCTTAGCACTCTCACCGTGAGAGTGCTAACACTACCAAAGAAAATACCACCCACCGCGGGTCGTGTCAACGTTAGAAGCCCGGCACCCACGTTGAAACGATTGTGCTGCAACCACAGAGGCTCATCTCACGGATCAACATCGATTTTGCCCCGGCCTCCTTAGGGGAAGTTGCAATCCACTGGTGATATGGGAAACCCAACCACATGAAGAACCGGTGACGATCACATCTAAGCGCATCTATAGATTAAGCCGATGCGGACGACACAGCGTTCTCACACATCGCCGCATCAAGACCCATTCGACCCGCTTAGGGGGCAGCAATCTCGCGCCTCGAATGCAGGTGGGGAACCACTTCCTATCGTTCGCGAGGTGCGTACGCTGGAGGCGACAACGGCATGAGAGGAGGCGGTGCGCGAACATGCCATTGACGAGTCTGCAGTGCAGGGGCATCTCGACGAGGGGCGGGAATATGGATCGGTGTCCTGCGCAGGAGTGGTGCTCCTTCGCGGCAAAAAGGGGTTGACCCCTATCCCGTCCCTTCAATTCGGGAGCCCTACTGCTTTTGCTGGCCCTCCAGCCGGCGAGGGCTCGCTCCTATCGGTAGATCTTCAAACCCACCAAGAAACTATCCTTGCGTACCGATGGGTCGCGCGCTTCCGACACCCGCGACCCATCGATTTCGCCCTTTGATGGATCGTCCCGGGACCTTCTCCCTCCCGGAGCAGGGAAATCAGCGATTCATGTGACGTCCAACCGAGTCCATTTTCCCCTTCATAGTCAACTCGCGATCCCGGCGGTCGTCGATCTTCATCACGGTACTCACCCGAACCGCACCCGCATCGAAGACCGCTTCCTGCATCCCCCGTATCGCTACAAAGATCTCGTCCAGGTCCCCCTCCAGGATCGTAAACATCGGTCCGGGCTGGACCTCGATTTGCGGGTAATCCTCGAGAACGCGCAGTGCTTCCGCCACGAAGCGGCTGACACTCGCTTCTCCTCCCACCGGTGCAATGCTAACGGCTACAATCGCCACGGCGATCTCTCCTTTCGATGCGAAACGTCCATCCCATCTCGGTGCAGAGATGGAGGTTCCAAACCACTTCACCATCGAAGGCTTTCTCCGGCGCTTGTCCACCATCCTGCGTTGGGCTGCAGGACCGTGAGAGCAACGCCCGATTCTTTCGGCGTTGGCGTTGAAGCGATGCGACCCCGTGTGCTAATATTCCTTGTATGCGAATACGATTTGGGAGGTGAACACATTGGCCAATAGTAGGTCCGCAATCAAGAGGGTTAAGACTTCCGAAAAGCGTCGCCTGCGTAACCGCCGCGCCAAGAGCCACGTCCGGACCTTCGTCCGTCGATTCGAAGATGCGGTCGCTTCCGGCGAAGGGGACGCCGGGGAAGCCTTGCGCCTCGCCGTTCAGGCCATCGATCGGGCGGCCGGCAAGGGCGTGCTTCACAAGAATACCGCGGCTCGCAAGAAAGCCCGTCTGCAAAAACTACTCAATCAAAGCGAGATCGGTTGAACGGCGCTCCCGTCCGCCGCGTCGAGCCGGTTTGATGCGATCCCTGCCGGGCAGTTCCCGGCAGGAAGGGTCTTGAGACTCACCGTGCCAGCCCGCCGCAAGGATCCCAAGTACGATGTTCCGCACGCCCGCGCCGTTATCCACCCACATCGGTTCGCCAGACCCGGTTTTACGGGTTTCGAAACAGTCGCGCGTTTTCCAGGGCGTCCTCGGGCACTTCCAGCTCCGGACTGGCCAACAGGGTAACCAGGCGCTCCACACCCAATTCCGCCGACCAAAGGCCCCGCTTAATACCGACATCGGTGACTAGTACCGACTCCAGGCAGCGTTCCAGCTGTGGACCATCAAAGTTCCGGCTCTGACGCGCGCATTTTTCCACCACGAAGGGATGCTGTCCCAGGAGGCTGGCAATCTCCCGCGGAGATTTCCCCCCCTCCAGTTCGTGGCGCACCTGCCAGATCAGGCGGATTTGCCGGGCCACCATGCCCAAGACCATCAGGGGATCGGCACCTCCACCCAGGATCTCCCCCAACACTCCCACGGCGGTCCGGGGATCTTCGGATCCGACGGCATCCACCAGGGCAAATATGCTGGATTCGCCCGGCACACTCACGATCTTGATTACATCATCGGCCTCGATCCGATCACGCGCTCCTATGTACGAAGCCAGTTTCTCCAATTCCCCATCCAACACGCCGAGGGGAACCTCCAGCGAGGCCAGGGCGCGCAGAGCATCCGAGTCCGCCTTCTTGCCACGGTGTTTGATGCGACCGGCGATCCATAGCGCCAGCTCCCGCCCCTTGAGCGCCTGGCATTCTACCACCCGCGCCCCGCGGGCGGCGCGCGATCGCGTGAACACCTTCCGGCGCTTATCCACTTTGTCCGCCGTGCAGACCAGTACGGAGATATCGCTGGGACTCTCCAGGTATTCCAGGAGATCTTCCTCTCCCGCACCGCCACCGAGGGCCGGGGGATTCTCCACGGACACCAGCCGGGGGCGCCGATCGAAGCTGGGGGTCATGCATGCAGCCAAGGCCTCTTCCAACCGGTCACCCGGAAACCGTTGGAACCGCAGGGACTGGGTTTCATCCAAGTCCAAGTGGTGCGCCAGTGCCCGCAGAAACTCTCGCCGCAGGAAGCCTTCGTCACCGTACACGAGATAGACGGCTGCGGGGCCTTCGCGCGCCAGTTCCTCCCGTGCTTCGCGATAATTCATGTAGAACAACCCTTCCCAGGAGGGGAGTTCCCGCTCACCTCCCGTCTTTGATTTCGTCCCTCCCATACTACCTCGCAAGGGCCTCGTAATGGGAGGGGGTACCCTTCATACCGACGACCCGCCACCGGCGACCGTCGGTTTCCACGATGACCGCCCCGGATTCCTTGGTGCTAAAAACCAGTTCGCTGAAACGGACCAGGCGGTCCATGACCCTGGGGTCCGGCAAGCCGTAGAAGTTATGCCCGACCGATACCGCGGAGACCCCCGGCCGAACGGCATCGAGGAATCCCTCGCGGCTGGCGGCGGCGCTCCCATGATGCCCCGCCTTGAGAAACTCCGCATCCAACTCTCCCGGTTCGACGAGACGGAGCAATGCGCGTTCGCCCTTTCCCTCGAGGTCACCGGTCAGCAGGGCGCTCCATCTCCCGTAGTGGACGGAGAGCACCGCACTCCGCTCGTTGAGACACCAGTCCGACCCGGGATCGGGAGGCGGCCAGTGCAGGTGAAAAGTCACATCGCCCATTTCTTCGCGGACGCCCCGGAGGGCGCGCCGGGTGTCCCGCCAGCCCTCGCGGGGTAGTACGAATTCCCCGGTCGGTCCCAGCCAAAATGTATCCACCGCGAATTCTTCCAGCAGGATCTCGATCCCACCGTAGTGATCCAGGTGGCCGTGGGTCAGCAGCATGTGATCCAATCTACGAATTCCCCGGTCCAGCAGGTACGGGATCACGGCATGTTCCGCCGCCGTCGTATCCCCCCAGGGCGGGCCCGCATCCACCAGGTAGCTGCCGCCGCAGGGGGTCTCCACCAGTATGGCATCCCCCTGCCCCACATCGAAGACGATCAACCGCAATCCCCCGGGATCCGGTAGGGCGGGGTGCCATACCGTATTCAGGGCCAACAGCCACAATAGGATCACCGGAACCCACAGCAACGCCGACCGGCGCGTGCGAGTCCCCCCTTCGGTGCCCGTCAAGAGGATGACGGTGGAGACCCCGAGGAAGATTGGGGCACCGAGGTTGGTTCTCGCCTCGATTACCGGCGACATGGCTCCCAATGCAGCGACCGCATCGGCGACCCATCCCAGGGGCGCAGCCAGGGAGCCCAAACAACTCCCCGAAACTCCGAGCAGGGCGGCAACGCCATTGGTCCAGCTGAGCAATAGCACGCCCGGGAACACGGGAAGCAACAGGGGACCCAGGAGCAACCCGGCCGGGGCGAGCCGGTGAAAATGCCACAGGGAGAGGGGTGCGGTTGCCATCCAGGCCGCCACCGAGACGATCCACAGCTGGTGGAAGCGACTCCGCTGGCGAAAGCCCGGGCGAGAACAGGCCAACGCAATTCCCGACGCTGCGGCGAAGGAGAGTTGGAATCCGGCTTCGACGATGATCCTGGGATCGAACAACAGCAATACCAGGGCTGCCAGGGCCAGGATCCCACCGGCCCGCGGCTTGATCCCCAGGATCCGTCCCCCGGCATATAGCACGAATACCAGGGCAGCCCGCATCGCCGAGGGCGTGGCACCCACCAACCGGGAGAATGCGGTGACGGCCACCACCGCGGCGAGGGAACTCGCCCTGGACCCGATCAATGGACTCAGCCCTTTCTGCACGCCCATGCCGAGGAATGCGATGTGCAGCCCGGACACGGCCAGGAGGTGGGCGATACCCGCGCGACGGAAGGCCTCCTCGTCCCCCTCGCGAAATCCCCGCCGATCCCCCAGGGACAGGGCGCGAACCAACCCCTGCGCTCCCGGGTGAAGATCTGCCTCCGCCAATCCATGGCGCATGCTGGTGGCCAACTGTGAAGCAATGGAACGTCCACCCACCGGATCCATCTCCGTTGCCGAAAGGATGCCTGTGAATCCCCTACGATCCAGGTAAGCACCGTAATCGAAGCCCCCGGGATTCCGAGCCGGAGGCGGCGGTTCGATCACCCCCTCGATCCAGTAGGTCGAAACCACGGGAGGGGCTGGGGATTGTACGACGATACTTGCACCCTCGAGGGCGGCGAAATCCGGGGATTCGAGGATGGTCGCCTCCCAACGCTCGCCGGAGAAGCCCGGGCGTTCCGGGTTCACCCTGAGGCGCACGGGGTCTGGACCCGGGCGCACCGCGGCGGGCCTGTCCGCCAATTCCCATCGGAAGATGCCGAGGGCCACGATACCCACGAGTAGCAGCGCCCATGCGACCCGGGAACGCCGCCGCGTGCGGGACAGTAACCAAAGCCCCGAAGCCGACGAAACCGCCATCACCACGCCCACGAGAGTTGCCTCCACACAGGTGCCCAACAGGATGCCTACCGCGAAGGCGGAGACTGCAAATACCAGGGGGGAGAACACGGGAACCTCCGAAGGGCCGATTGAGTCTCAGGATATCGAAGGCATCACCCGGGAACAAATGCCGGGAATCACCGATGAATCCGATGTGCGACGGAGAATACAGAAGATCTCCGGGAGACTCCAAGGAGCCGAGTTTCCCGGAGACCTGGGTTTGCGACGCGGGAGAGTCAGGTACCGCAGACTTCTTCGATGTAATCCTCGAGGGCCTCGGAAACGCGGCGGAAGATCGGACCCGGGCGACCGTCACCGATCCGGCGGCCGTCCACCTCGACGACGGGAACGGCCTCGGAAACGGTTCCGGTCACGAAGATCTCGTCGGCCTCCAGGAAACGGTTCACAGGGAGGGCGCGCTCTTCGAATTCCCAACCGTGCCGCCGAGCCAGCTCGAGCACCTTCTTGCGGGTGATGCCGGGGAGTATGTTAGCAAGTGGGTGGGTGAAGATCTTCCCGTCGATGACGCAGAAGGCAGACCGGGCCGTGGCCTCCGTCACGAAACCCTGGCGAACCAGGAGGGCCTCAAAGGCCCCCGCCCGTCGGGCGCGGGATGCGGCCAGGCAGTTGAATAGCAGGGCGGTGGTCTTGATATAACAAAGACCTCCCCGGATGTCGGGGTGCGTGATCGCCTTGACGCCGTTCTCCAGGATGTCCTGGGACGGTCGGCTCGCGGGTCGAGCGTTTGCGTAAACCGTGGGGACGTATTCCTCCGGGAAACAATGCTCGCGGGGTTGTGCGCCGCGGCTTACCTGGAGGTATACCATGGCCTCCTCCAGGTCATTCTCGCGGAGAAGACCCTCCACGATGTCCTGGAACTCGCCATCGTCGAAGGGAATGGTCAGCTCCAGTTCTGCACCGCCATACCGCATGCGCTGCAGATGATCTTCGCCGCAGAACATCCGTCCATTGTAAACCCGGACAACCTCGTACAGGCCATCCCCGAAGAGAAAAGAACGATCCTCCGGAGAAATCATCGCCTCGTCGTGGGGCAAGAACTCACCGTTCAAATATACTATGCTCAAATCACAGCCTCCAATCGGGCTCTCCGCTACTTGGGTTGGACCGGCAACTCCACGGAAAACGTGGAGCCCTCTCCGTACTCGCTGCGAATGTCGATGTCCCCTCCGTAGGCGTCCACGAGCCTTTTCACGATGGCCAGGCCGAGGCCGGTGCCGGTAACGCTGGCCGTCTCGGAGCTTCGCACCCGGAAGAACTCATCAAACACGCTGTCCAGCACCTCGGGTTTCATGCCAATTCCCGTATCCGCCACGTCCACCCGCAGGCGATCCTCGGAACGGGCGGCGGTCACGGTTACCCTGCCACCGTCCCGGTTGTACTTGATGGCATTGGACACGAGATTGGTGAAAATCTCTTCGAGCTCGCGGCGATCGGCGGTAAGTTCCAAACACCCCGCGGTCTCCAGGAGGACGTCGATATCCCTGCCGGTGGCAGCGCCACGTTGCAGTTCCACGACCTCTTCCAGCACTTCGCCCAGATCCTGCACCCGCATCTCGCGGTGCATCACACCGCTTTCGATGCGGGAGATATCCAGGAGGTCATTGATCATCTGTTGGAGGGCTTCCACGCGAGCCCGGCAGCGTTCCAACATGCGGTGGGAATCTTCTTCGGTGACGTCGCCGTCCACCAACAAATCCAGGTATCCCTGGACCGCGGCGAGGGGTGACCTGAGTTCGTGGGATACCATGCGGACGAAGGCCGACTTCATCTTCTCGATCTCCCGACGCTCCGTGATATCCCGGATAACGATGACGACCCCCATGTAGGCACCGCCCTCGTCCCGCACCGCCGTGGCGGCGGCGTGAAAATACCGGTCGTCTTCGGCATCCAGCTCCGCATCGCAGCTGGCCAGGTCCGGGTCCTCCTCGATTCGTTCCACCATCTGGGAGATCTCTTCGTACTTGACGACATCGGCGATCACCGGGGGGACTTCGCCCTCCTGGGGATCTCCCCGCAACCATCCGCGACCCGCCGGGTTGCTCAGAACCAGCTCTCCGCGCCGGTTCGCCACGATCACCCCGTCTGACATCGCCCGGAGTATGGTCAAGAGTCGGCTACGTTCCTCGGTCAGATCCAGGAGGAAGCGTTCGCGCTCTTCCCGCAGTCTGCGGTTGGACAGGCGGAGAAAACGCCGCTCCAGCCCGCGTCGCACCACGTTCCGCAACTCGTCGGGGGTGAAGGGCTTGGGGATGTAGTCGTAGGCACCCAGTTTGACGGTCTCGACGGCGGTCTCGTAGGAGGCATATCCGGTGATAACGATGGCCACGACATCGGGGAGGTTCTCGTTGAGGAGCTTGAGAATATTCATGCCGTCGATCCCCGGCATCTTGAGGTCGATCAGGGCGAGGTCGTAATCACCCTCCTTCAGCATCTCCCAGCCCGAGGAACCGTCGGCGGCAACATCCACCTCGAATCCTTCGCGACTCAGGACCTTCTCACAGCCCAATCGAATGGATTCTTCGTCATCTAACACGATTATCCGGGGCGTCTCTTCGTAGGACACCCCGCTCTGACGTGGCTCCGAACTCACTCCAACTTCCTCCCTTTCGGATTCTCCGCCTCCGCAGGGTATCGGGTGGCCGCTATTCCACCAGACGCCGGACTCGCTCCAAGAGATCCTCCGCCGAAACGGGCTTCTCGACGAAATCGTCGGCGTCGATCCACTTGCGCCCCGAAGGGGAATCCAGGTCGAAACCCAGGTCGTGCGCCCGGCGAACCCCGGTTAGGATCATGATGCTGGCGTCCCCACCGATCAGGCTGCGGACCCGGTGGGCCAGGGTGAAGCCTTCGTCGCTTTGGTCCATCATGAGATCCAGGATCACCAGATCGTAGTTCGCGTCGTCGTTCAGCGCTTCGAGGGCTTCCGTTCCGTTATGAGCCGTGGCGACCTCGTGGCCGCCCCGGGCTAAGACGCGCTCCTGGACCTCCAAGAAATCTGCGTCATCATCGACCATCAAAATGCGGGCCATTCTCGCACCTCCGGGTTATTACAGAATTTCGTCCAATTTCTTAAGCAGCGTATCAGCACTCACCGGTTTGTTCAGGAATACATCCACGGGATTCCAGGTGGAATCCTTATCGTAATCGCCCAAGGCCTTCGGGAGCTGAAACTCGGAGACATTGATTCCGGTCAACATGATGATGGGAGTGTGCTTGGTCCGGGCGTCGTTACGTAGGCTGCGCGCCACGTCAAACCCCTCGTCGGGGGTCGTCATCATGACATCCAGTATGATGGCGTCGGGCGCCTCGGAGCGAGCCATTTCCTTTCCTTTTTCTCCGTCGTAGGCACTTATAACGGAGAATCCCGCATCCGTTAGGCGCTTTTCGTTCACCGCCACGAGATCGGCATCATCATCGATCAATAGGATCTTCTTCATGGTGTGGACCTCCCTTTCCATAGATGTCTGCAGGAGCAGTACATCGTGCATCGATCCGTTCAACCGGATTGAAGCGGCTGCCCACGATCTTCGCCCAGGAGATCCGCCGCCGGCTCCGGCGCCGCTCGGCGAGGGATGGTGATCAGCAGTTTCGTTCCCTCACCCTCCTCGGAGAAGACCTGAATGCTGCCGCGATGCATCTTTACGATACCGTAGGCGATCGGCATGCCCAACCCCGTTCCCTTGCCGGGGTCCTTGGTCGTGAAGAAGGGGGTGAATACCCGGGGCATGTTCTCCTCGGCGATCCCCACTCCGTCGTCTTCTATCGCGATAATCACTTCATCGCTGTCTTCGAGGTACTCGGTAGATACTTTGATCCGCCCGCTACCACCCACGGCATCCAGGCCATTGTTGAGTAGGTTCAGCAATACCCGCCTCATCTGCCCGGGATCGATCTCCACGCAAAGGTGATCTGGCGTGTGGAACTCCAACTCGAGATCCACCGATTCGGGCAATCCGCGCCCGAAATCCCTGGCCACATTGTTCATGTACTCGTTGATCTGCAGGATCTCCTTTTGCACGCGGGACTGACGCGCAAAGTTCAGGAGTCCCGTGACGATGTCGCGGCAACGGGCCGCCTCTCGACGAATGGTGACCACGTAATCCTGGACATCTCCGGGCACTTCTTCTTCGCGAATCAAGTCCGCGTACAGCAGGATGCCCCCGAGGGGGTTGTTCAACTCGTGGGCCACTCCCGCGGACAGTTGCCCGAGCGAGGAGAGTTTCTCCGCCTGCACCAATTCTTCCTGCGTCTCCTGCAATTTATCGTACGTGGTATGAAGTTCCCCGTAGGAATACTCGAGTTCACCGAGGGCCTCCTCCAACTGCTCCACCATGTACGGAAGACACATTTCCGGTTCTGCCAAGCCCCGGTAGACCGCTATGGCCTTTTCCCTGCAGGTGGGATACCCGCAGGCCCCGCAGTTCAGCTCGTCCTCGGGGCGCTCTTTGCCGACCCGCTTGAGGATGCGGCCGATCTCGCCTTCATCGGGCAGGGGCATCGCCGTACCCCGGGGGCGGAACCTCCGGGAGAGATCCAGGCTCGGCGGGACCTCCCCGGGCTCGTCGGCGTACCGGTCTCGATTCTCTCGGGTATACTTGACCACTTTCTCCCTGCGCTCCATCAACGAGAGATCCGAGTCCATCACGGGCCCATCGATACAACCCTCGCAGAACAGGAGATCGACAAAACTGTAGTCCACGCGACCGTTAGCAATGGATCGGATTACATCCTCGACATCATCCTTGCCCTCGGCCACCAGGATCGAACTGTCCAAGACGTCGGCAGCCATGGCGGCGGACTTCACCAACCCTCCGGAAAGGGGAAATACTCGGGCCAAGGACGGGTGAGGCGGGTCGAATTCCCGGTCCTGCAAGGTGATGGGATCAATGCCTCCGGTTTCTAGCATCCGCACGAGTTCCCGGAAGGTGAGCGCCACTTCCGGGTCGTCATCCCCCGCCACACTCCAGTCCGCCTCGGCCTTCTTGGAGGTGCAGGGCCCGAAAAAGGCCACGAATGGCTCCTCGTCCCCCCGCTCCCGGGCCCGCGCCTTTAGATAACGAGCTAATGCCACCATGGGCGAGACGATGGGGACCATATGCGTCATGAGATCCGGGTGATGCTTTTCGACGTAATTGACCACCGAGGGACAGGGCGTGGAAATGAAGGGGGCCTCGGCCCCCACGTCCTCGCCCGCCTCGTATCGCTCCATGAATTCGGCGTAGGCATCCGCCACCAGTTCCGCCCCGTAGGCAACCTCCACCACCGAGTCGAAACCCAGTTCCACCAGGGCCGCGACGATTTGACCCGGACGATAATCCGGCAGGGCGGCGACGAAGGAGGGCGCGAGAATGGCGACCACCGGTTGGTCGGTGGCCAACACATCCCGGAGTCGCGGTACGTCATCCCTGTACACCTTTGCTTCCTGGTGACAGACCCGCATACAGGTGCCGCAGGATATGCAGAGGTCGTCCACGACCTCGGCCTGGCCACCGATCACGCGTATGGCCTTAACCGGGCACTCCCGGACGCAATAATAGCAGCGCCGGCACTTGTCGGGTAATGTGTAAACGACATGGCCACCCATGATTGGCCCTCCTCTCCCGGATTCGGTCTCAGGATTCGTCTTCTTCGCCTTCGCTCGAGAACTTGCTTCTCCCCCTGTAGGTGGTGTGGAGGAGCCGATGGCTCGTATCTCCCAGGGGTTCACCCAGGTACTCCTCGTAGGCTTTCAGGATCTCCGGATTCTCGTGGGAGAACCGAAGCACTCGCTCGTCATCGATTTGGTACAGCTCACCCGCCAACTTGGCGGTCCGCTCGGCGTCCGCTCCGTAGGGCTGGCCCCCTCCACCGACGCAACCACCCGGGCACGCCATGACCTCGATGAAAGCGTACTCGGCTTCACCAGCGGCCACGCGATCCATCAGCCGCCTGGCGTTGCCGAGACCGTGGACCACCGCTCCGCGGAGCACCGTATCGTCGGGCAAGGTCAGTTCGATCTCCTTGACTCCATCCAGTCCACGCACCGCTTCGAAATCCTTCGGCCCGGGGTTCTCCCCGGTGAGGAGGTTATAGACGGTCCGCAAGGCTGCTTCGGCCACACCCCCGGTGGCGCCGAAAATCGCGCCCGCCCCGGAGGATTTCCCGAGAAACTCATCGAACTCACCGGGTTCGATTCGATCGAAGTCCAGACCCATTTCGTCGAAGGCCCGGATCAACTCGCGGGTGGTAATCACCGCGTCCACATCGCGACCGGCACCGGTTTCCATTTCCGGGCGCTCCGCTTCGAACTTCTTGGCAGTACAGGGCATCACCGAGATCACCCGCACCTTTTCGGCGGGGACTCCCATCTCCTCGGCCCAGTAATTCTTCACCATCGCCCCGAGCATCTGCTGCGGGGACTTACAGGTAGAAAGGTTCGCCAAGAACTCCGGGTAGAAATGTTCGGCGAACTTGATCCAGCCCGGCGAGCAAGAGGTGATCAACGGTAGCGGTCCACCCTCCTTGACGCGCTGCAGGAGTTCGGAACCCTCTTCCATTATGGTCAGGTCTGCCGTGTACTGGGTGTCGAATACGTAGTCGAATCCCATGTCGCGCAGGGCAGTGGCCATGCGCGCTTCGGCTTCGTTGCCGGACAGCCCGTAGACGAGACCCAGGGCCGCTCGAACCGCCGGCGCAGTCTGCACCACGGTCACGTACGAATCGTCCGCGAGGTAGCGCCACACGCGGGCCAGGTCACTCCGCTCCACCAGGGCACCGGTGGGGCATATCGCCACGCACTGTCCACAGTTCACGCAAACCGTGGAAGCCAGTTCATCGTCGAAGGCGGGCAAGACGTAACTATCGAATCCCCGGCCTGCGTGATCGATGGCAGCCACGCCCTGAATCTCGTCGCAAATGCGTACGCACTTACCGCAAAGGATGCACTTGTTGGGATCGCGTACGACGCTTGGGCTGCTGCGATCCATGGCGTGGGTGCGGTGCTCGCCCCGACGCCACGCGCGTTCCCGGATTCCCACTTCCTGTGCCATCTGCTGGAGGTCACAATCCCCCGCTCGCATGCAGTACAGGCAATCATCCGGGTGATTGGCCAGGAGCAGCTGTATCATCTGTCGCCGCGCCGCCAGCACCCGGGGCGTATTCGTCTTGATCTGCATACCGTCCGCCGCCGGCTCGGCGCAGGCCGGTAGCAGCGTCCGACGACCCTCCACCTCGACGGAGCAAATCCGACAGGATCCGCTGGGTTCGAGGCCCTCGATGTGGCACAGAGTGGGCACCCGAACCTGGGCTGCGCGCGCGGCCTCGAGGATGGTTCCGCCCGCCTCTATCTCTACGGGACGACCATTTACGGTCACATTAATCTTGGACATTTGGCCTCTCCCCCTACCTTACCTTGATGGCCCCAAAGGGGCAGAACTGTCGACACGTTCCACAGCGGATACACTTCTCGTCGGAGATGTAATGCGGATGACGCTTCTCTCCGAGAATGGCATCGTCAGGACACTTGCGGACGCAGAGTCCGCATCCTGTGCACAGTTCGGGATCGATGTAATACTCGAGTAACGCGGTGCACACCCCGGCGGGGCACCGCCGTTCGAAGACGTGGGCATCGTATTCATCCTTGAAATACTTCAACGTACTCAATATGGGATTGGGGGCCGTCTGGCCCAGGCCGCAGGCCGCCGAATCCCGGATCACCTCGGCGAGTTCTTCCATCATTGTGACTCCCTGGAAGCGCAGGAGGCTTTCCTCGGGCGACTCGTCCCGGTGGGCGCGAACGATGCCGTTCAGCGTCTCGCGCAGGCGGGCCACACCCTCGCGACACGGCAGGCACTTCCCGCAGGATTCCGAGGCCGTAAACTCGAGGAAGAACTTGGCCACGTCGACCATGCACGTGCCCTCATCCATCACGACCATACCCCCGGATCCCATCATCGCGCCGGCCGCGACCAGGGAATCATAGTCCACCGCGGTATCCAGGAGTTCCTCCGGGAGACACCCGCCGGAGGGCCCTCCGATTTGAACCGCTTTGAACTTCTTGTCACCCTGCACGCCGCCGCCGATATCGAAGATGATATCCCGCAGGCGCATTCCCATGGACGCCTCTACGAGCCCGCTCCTCTTCACGTTGCCCGTCAGTGCGAATACCTTGGTACCCGGGCTCTCCTCGGTACCATACTTGCGGAACGCCTCGGCCCCATCGGCGAGGATGAAGGGAACGTTGGCCACGGTTTCCACGTTGTTGATGTTCGTCGGTTTGCCCCACAAACCCGACTGCGCGGGGTAGGGCGGGCGGGGACGCGGCATACCGCGCTTCCCCTCGATGGATGCGATGAGGGCAGTCTCTTCGCCGCAAACAAAGGCACCCGCACCCTTCTTGATGAGCAATTCAAAGGAAAAGCCGCTGTCCAGGATATTCTCGCCGAGGAAGCCCGCCTCTTTCGCCTGCTCGATGGCGTCCGTCAAGCGTCGAATGGCCAGGGGATATTCCGCCCGGCAGTAGACATAGCCCTTGGAGGCCCCGATGGCGTACGCGGCGATGGCGAGACCCTCGATGACTGCGTGCGGGTCGCCCTCCAAGATGGAGCGATCCATGAAGGCCCCGGGGTCCCCTTCGTCGGCATTGCAGATCACGTATTTTTCATCGCCCGGCGCATCGTGGGCGAACTGCCACTTCAATCCCGTGGGGAACCCGGCGCCACCGCGACCCCGTAAACCCGAGGCCTTGACTTCGTCCACGACTTCCACGGGTGACAGATCCAGGGCGCGCTTTAGGCCCCGGTATCCCCCGGATTCCAGGTATTCCTCCAGGGACTCCGGATCGATGATCCCCGAATTCTTCAGCACCAACCGCGTTTGATTGCGGAAGAACGGCGTCTCCCACAGGATCGGAACATCGTGCAACTCGAGAATGCCCTCGGGATCGGCATGCGCTCCCAGGACGAATTCGCGCGGGAGTTCCGCGCCCTCGGATATCATGCTCCACAGTAACTCTGCGTTCTCCACCGTGACCGGACCGAAGGAGAGTCGCGGCCAACCGGGGATCTCGATATCGACGATCGGCTCCATGGTGCAGAATCCGAGGCAACCGGTCTTCTTCAGCACATACGGGCCCGAGGATTCCTCGATCTTGTCGGCGAAGTACTCGTGGACCTTACGAGCGCCGGCGGCGAGGCCGCAGGTGCCGGTGCCCACGATGATGGTCGTGATTTCTTTGTTGGAGTTCATGCTCCCTTACGCTCCTTCGCACGGATATCTCGGACCAGTTTCAGCGCCTTTTGTGCGGTCATGTGTCCGTGAAATTCCCCGTTGACGTTTACCAGGGGTGCCATACTGCAGGCGCCCAGGCAGGCAACGCTGTCGATGGTGAATAAACCGTCCTTGGTCGTGCTGGCATCATCCAATCCCAGCTCGGCCCGCAGGACGGAGAAGATCTCGGCGGCACCCTTGACGTGGCATGCGGTCCCGCTGCAAATCTGGATGTAATTCTTACCCAGGGGCTCGAGGCGAAATTGATTGTAAAAGGTCGCCACCCCGTAAACCCGGGCCTCGGATAGTCCGAGATAATCTGCGATGCGAGCCACCTCGGGGCGGGGCAAATACCCGAACTCTTCCTGGGTAGCCTGCATCAATGGTATGAGTACTCCGGGATCCGAAGCCTCGAAAGTTCCATAAGCGCCCGAGGATACCGCGGTGGGCGGCGACAACCTCGGCGCCCTCGATCCGGTACACTGGCACGTTTTGATCTTTTCCATGATAAAGCGTCTCTCCCTCCATTCGGGGCTGAGCCCCCGGGGTGTCCGTCACACCCCGTGCGCGATCAATTCTCTATTGTGTCTCTATTACGCCCTTGAGGACCCGATAGGCCAGCAGGGCGATCGCCCCTCCGGCCAGGGCCGTGATCAACTGGGGAAATCCCATGGCGGCGGCGATTGGGGGCGGTACCGAGACGACGAGTTGAACGGCGGCGGCCAATATGGCGAACTTGGCGACGGCCCCAGCGGCAACACCCAGTACCGGGTGGCGCTTCCGCAGCAATGCAAACAGGATCACCAATACTGCGTTGCCCAAAGCGATGAAGGGTATCATCGGACCCAGGGGCGGCGGCAAGATCCCGCGCTGCCAGGCGATGATCGGTGTGAGACATCCGATGATGACTCCCGATGCCGGTCCGGCCAACAGCGCACTTAGAATCAACATGGCGTTCACCGCGGGACCCGTGACCGGTTGCGGCAAACCTATCATTTGAAATGCCAGTGTCAGAGCCAACAGGATGGCGGATCTCGTTATCCATCGCGTTGTAGAGATGTTCCGACTCGAGTTCCCGCCCATGGGGGCACCTCCCTGATTCGTAATCGCCATACTGCATCGCAATCCTAGAGGCGAGACCGGCCGATGTCAACCCGGTCGAGCCGCCCTCGGGGACGGTATCCCGCCCCTCCAGCCTCCATGTGAACCATATCACAAAGCCGCTAGTGATGCAATTCACATGTCGAGACGGATTTCGAATGCTCTGTGGAAAATCGCAGCCTTGAATCCCCAGTTGAGTTCGTCTCGGATGGTCAGACGGTGGGAGGCCTCAGCGCCCCAGAGGTAGCCCACGAGACGAATCGCAGAATCGATGTCCGGAAAATGCCAGCTAGTATCTACCA
>PWSR01000111.1 GCA_003563985.1 Clostridia bacterium
GGAAGGCGAAGCCGAGCCCCGCCACGGCCTCGCTGTACCCGTAATCGAGGTGCAGGAACAGGGTGTAGTGGGCCGCCATGGTACCGCTGATGGATCCCAGGACCAGGCCCACCATGCAGACCAGCAATACATCCCTGTCGCCGATCAGCGCCGAGAAACCCTCCCGGAAGGAGGGCAATTCCCCGGGGGTCTCGTTCGAATCCCCGGACGCACGGGATCCAGCACCGGGCCGGACGTCATCCCGGTAGGTCACCTTGAACACGCCGATGACGGCGAGCATGGTGATCCCCACGGCGACGGCGGCGACGCGCCATCCGAATAACGCCCCCAGGGTCGGGAGCAGCATGGCACCCAGGAGCCCGCCCGCCGACCAACCCACGAAGATCAGTCCCATGGGGGTGCCCCGGTTGTTCGCCGCGAATTGCTCGGCCACCACCTTGTTACTCCCGGGCCCGATGATGCTGAATCCCACCCCGCTCAGGACGGCGAGGACCAACAGCACGGAGAAAGTGCCCGCCAGGGTATGTAGCACCACCAGGGATCCCAGGGTGGCCACCCCCCACAGGAGCGCCCGCTTGGCGCCCAACCGGTCGGCCACGTACCCACTGAACACGGCCAGCGCGGCGGACACCAGGTACAGCAGGGACACGTACATCCCGAGGACCGCCCGGCTGGCTCCAAACTCCGCCCGCATGAAGGGGAACAGGGCGGGAATCCCGTCCCGGTACAACCCGGCACTCAGGGTAATCGCAACCACCAATGAAAACTGTATGTACTTGTGATGCCACCAGGGCGATCGATTCACGATACGGGCAACCCTCCGCAATTCACAGCATCGTACTCCACCGGGAAAACCGTACTACGATCGAATCCGGCCCGCAAGGAAATCCGGGCCTCGCGGGGCCAAGGATCGAACCCACGGGCAGAGGAAGCCCGGCGAAACGAGGCGACATCGCTCCGGCGACCCGGTCCGTGGGATCCTCCCTCAATCCTCTTCCAGGGGAGCGGCCAACCCCTTCACCCGGTCCAGAGGGACGCTGAAGACGAGGCCCGTGTTGGGCTCCTCGAGATCGTCGACGATCTCGTCGATGATCTCGATGGCCCGATCCAGGGTTTCTTCCTCCCGGATGACGGTGAAGAGCACGGTGTTGTGAATCTCGCCCTCGCGGGAGCCGGTGAGATCCCCGAACCGCGCAAAGATCGAGTAGTGCTCGGCGATCATGTGGCTCATCCCCCGGCTGTCCAATACCGTGGCGCCGGTGATCCCGTTCTCGTAGAACCGGCTCAGGATGGGTTCCACGTCTTCCCCTCGTTCGATGACTGCCACCAACAGGTGCATCAAGAGCCCTCCTCGCTACTACGTTGCATCCTCCGCGATGGATCCCGTCTCGCGCAGCGCCTTGACGATGAGCGGGGGACCGATCAATTGGAACAATATGACGGATCCGACGATGACGGTGACGACAACTCCCTCGGGAAGGGGTAATTGCTGTTCGGCCAATAACGATAGTCCGATGGCCACGCCGGCCTGGGGCGTTCGCGCCAATCCGATGTATCGCCTGTGCGTCGGGTTGATGCGACTGCAACTGGTGGGGAGCATGTGGCAGCTGGCATCGGCCAGGCGGGAGCCGAGGAGCTTCCCGAGGAGTCGAGATACGACGTATGCGGCCCCGAGGATCCCCACCGCGGGAAGCGCCTGCAGTTGCAGACGGGCCCCGGCCAGGGTCAGGAAGACCACCAGGACGGGTGCGTCCACGGTCTGAAGTGCATCGAAGAACCGCCGGAACTTGGGGGTCATGTTGACGATGATGGTGCCGGTCAACAGCGTCACCAGTAGATACGAGATCCCCAGGTAGCGGGGTAGGCCGACGGCCAGGAACAACAGGGCGGTAATGAGCACCTGGCGCTGCTTCGGCAGCGGGATGCGGTTGGTGATGTTGACCCCCACGAATCCCAGCAGGACGCCGAGGACGATTGCCGGGCCGATCTCGGTGGCAATGTGCCCCAGGACGCCTTTCCCGGGTTGAATGCCGTAGTAATAGAGATTGAGGAGGGTGGTGACCACGGTAAAGGCGAGGATGCACCACAGGCTATCCAGGGCCACCAGGGACATGACTTCCCCGGGGAATCGCCCCCGCGTTTTGTAATCCCGGACGACGCCGAGGATGGTGGCGGGTGCGGGGGCCAGGGCCAGGACCCCGAGGATGAGGGCCAGGGCGAGATTGCGCGACAGCGCGCCGATGACGATGACGACCAGGAGGAGGGTGGTGAGGCTTTCGCCCAGGAAGAGGAGTCCGAAATTCTGCCACTTCTGGGCCAGGAAGCGCCACTTCAACTCTCCGCCGATGGACAGCCCGATCAATCCCAGGGCAAAGGCGTTGATGGGTTCGAGGGCCGCCAGCTCGGCCGCCCCCAGCAGCCCGGTGACAGAGGATCCCAGGACGACTCCCACCAGGATATATCCCGTCACCGAGGGCAATGTCAGCTTGTGGGCCAGTTGACCGCCCACGAACGCGGCCACCAGGACGACGCCCAGTACGAGCAATAGATCCAAGCCGGCCTCCCCCTCGATCGCGCATCGGTTCAGAGATGGATATCCGCTCGTTCGATTGTACCACAGCCTGGATGCCGATCCGTCAGCGCGGACAGGATTTCGACGACGGATTCGGCCAGCGCATCCGGTTGATAGCCACCCTCCAGGACCAGCACCATCTTGCCGTAGCAGTGCGCATCGGCCAGGGCCCGGGCCCTGCGCGTCATCATCCCGAAGGCGGAGGAGCTAAGCCGCATGGAGGCCAGCGGATCACACCGGTGGGCATCCTGCCCCGCGGACACCAGGATCAGCTGCGGCCGATACTGCGCGCACGCCTCCGCGAGGGTCGTGTCCATGATGTCCCGGTAATCGCCGTCGGTGCCACCGGGGGCCAAGGGAACGTTCATCGTGTATCCCCTCCCCGTCCCCGCGCCGGTTTCCCCGGAGGATCCCGTCCCGGGATACCCGGGACTCTGGTGGATGGAGAAGTACAGCACCCGGGGATCGCGGTAGAAGATCTCCTGGGTCCCATTCCCGTGATGGGCGTCCCAATCCAGGATCAGGATCCGCTCCAACCGGTACCGGTACAGCGCATGAAAGGTTGCGATGGCGACATTGTTGAATAGGCAGAAGCCCCCGGCCCGTTCCACCCCGGCGTGGTGCCCCGGGGGCCGCCCGAGGCAGAAGGCCAGATCCCGTCGGTCGTCGAGCACCTCGTCGACGGCAGCGATGGCCCCGCCCGCGGACAGCAGTGCCACGGCGTAACTCTCGCGACACACCGGCGTGTCGAGGGAGAGGGGGTGCCCCCGGGCCGCATGGCGACGAACCCGCTCCACGTGATCCCCGGTATGTGCCCACTTTACCGACTCGAGGGAGGCACGGCGCGGCCGAACCAGGTCCAACCGGGAACGGAGTTCCGTGCCCTCGAGGCGCGTCCATATGGCCCGCAGGCGCGCGGCGTTCTCCGGGTGGCTCCCCGTATCGTGGGACAGGTAGGCTTCATCGTATACGATGGCCGCTCGCTGCGCCCCGGCGCCCGGTGCCCTCGGCGCCGGCCTCCCCGTCACATCCATCCCCCGAGGATTTTCGCCAGGGCATCGACGATCCGATCGATCTGCCCGTACTCGATGACCAGGGGCGGTGAGAAGGTAAGCGTATCGCCCAAGGGGCGCAGGATGATGTTGTACCCCAACAGTTCCTCCGAGACCCGGGACCCGCTGCGCTGCTCGGCCGGGAAGGGCGTCTTGTTCTCGGCGTCGGCGACCAATTCGAGGCGCGCCATCAAGCCGAGTCCGTCCACGTCCCCGACCACGGGGATTTCCATCAACCCCCGCAGCTTCTCGAGAAGATAGTCGCCCTTCGCCCGCGCCTCTTCCACCAGGCCTTCCTCTTCGATGATATCGAGATTCGTCCAGGCGGCGGCGCAGGCCGCGGGATGCCCGGCGTACGTGGTCCCGTGGGAGAACTCCCGGCCCTCCCCGTACTTACCCAGGTACGCGGAGAAGATCTTCTCGTTGACCAGGGTCGCCCCCAGGGGTTGATACCCCGAGGTGAGGGCCTTGGCGAAGACCATGATGTCCGGGACGAGATCCCAGTGGCGCGAACCGAACATCTCCCCGGTACGCCCAAAGGCGGTTACCACTTCGTCGGCGATGAGGAGGATATCGTACTTGCGGCAGATGCGCTGGATCTCCTGCCAATATCCGTCCGGGGGAACCAGCATCCCGCCGGCACCCATCACGGGTTCCCCGATGAAGGCGGCCACGGTTTCCGGATCCTCGAAGAGGAGGGTTCGTTCCAACTCCTTGGCGCAGGTGAGTCCGCAGGACTCGATGTCCAGGTCGTAGGGGCAACGGTAACAATACGGCGGCTGGATGTGGCGAAAGCCGGGGACCAGTGGTTCGAAGTGTTTCCGGTTGTCCGCGATCCCCGTCGCACTCAGGGCGCCCATACTGACCCCGTGGTACGCGCGATTGCGGGAGATAACCTTGTACTTGCCTTGTTTGCCCAGGAGACGCCAATATTGTCGGGTCATCTTGAGGGCGGTCTCGATGGCCTCTGACCCTCCCGAGGAAAAGAAGACGCGGTTCATGTTCTCCCGGTCGGCCATGGAAACGAGACGCTGTGCCAAACGGAGGGCGGCCTCGTTGGCCATCCCGTCGAATGACGGGAACCAGCTCAGCTGCTTCATTTGCTCGTAGACGGCGTCGGCGATCCGTCCCCGACCGTAGCCGACGTTGGCCAACCAAAGGCCCCCGTGGACATCGATGTAGGTCTTGCCGCGATCCGAGGTCACCGTGGCGCCGTCCCCGGAGACGACGACCAGGGGCTCTTCTTCGGACAGGTCGCCCATCTGTGTAAAGGGCGCCCAATAGTGGTCTTCGTAGTATCTCTTGAGTTCGGACAAGGATCTTCCTCCTAATGTGTTTGAACCGTCGATCTTTCCGCGCAATCTTCGAAATCCTACCCTATTCCCTTCGGGAACACTTTCCCCCGCTCCTTCACCGGAGCGATCCGCCGTGCCCTTGCCGTCTTCCCGGGAGGAC
>PWSR01000198.1 GCA_003563985.1 Clostridia bacterium
CATGGTGATCGGGTGGACCTTGCGCCCGGCGATCATGTCGCCGAGATCGTTGGCCAGGCGCTTCAACCGCAGGGCCATCTTGACCACTTCGGGTTTGTCCCCCACCAACTCCAGGGCGCTGCCGGCCCCGAAGAAATCCGGCGCCGCCAGGAAGAACGCGTGCAACCAGTGGCTCTGCATCGTCTCCGCGTTGAAGAGGAGCTTGCGCAACTTGATGGTCTGCTCCGACGGGACCACGCCCAGGGCATCCTCCAGGGCGTTGATGGAGGCCTGCGCGTGCCCGACGGCGCAAATCCCGCATATGCGCGCGGTGATGTAGGGTGCTTCCTCCCAGGGGCGTCCCCTGAGCAGGGATTCGAAGAATCGCGGCGATTCAACGATTTCCAGTTCCGCTTTCTTCAATTCCCCGTTCTTGACGTCGACCACGATGTTCCCGTGGCCCTCCACCCGGGTGAGATGGTGAACGTTGATGTTCAGATCTCGCTTGGTAGCCACGCTACTCCACCTCCTCGGCCCCGGGCAGGGCGGCATTGAACATCTTCAAGCGTCCAATGGCGTCCTCCCGCGGCATGCCGTAATCTTCCATGACCTTGATCATCGATGCGAAGTTGGGTTGATCGATGAACCCGCGGCAACCGATGCACGAGGACTCGAAGGTGGGACAGAGCGCCCCACAACCTGCCCGCGTCACAGGACCCATGCAATACTCGCCCTCGTCCATGTCGTAGACGCACACGTTTTCTGCGATCCGGCAATCGACGCACACGGCGAAATTCGGATCGTAGGGGCGTCGCGGCAACAGGAGGGAAGTAAACAGGCGGGCGAACTCCTCCCGCGTGATGGGGCAGGTCCGCAGGTAGTGGTCGACGGAGACCACTTGGTCCAGGGGCTTCACATCGATGGTATCGAAGTGCCGCGCCCCCTCCGCGTATACCTCGTGCAGATTCTCCTCGGGAGTGAACCGGTTCTTTATGGCATTGACGCAGCCCGAAGCCGCACAGGCGCCCAGGGCGACCAACACCCCGGCCTTCCTCCGTATTTCCCGGAGTACGGTGATCTCGGACTCCCGGCTGATGGAACCTTCGACGAAGGCGACATCGTAGTCGCCGTCGATGGGATCCATGGCTTCCCGGAAGGTGACCAGGTCGACGGCCCCCGCGATATCGAGCAACTGTTCCTCCATGTTGAGTACCTGCAGCTGACAGCCTTCGCAACTGGTGAAACTGAAGAACCCTACTTTGGGCTTCAACGGGTCGTCCCCCTTCCTAGAAAGCCTTCACCTCGGCGTACGAGAAGCACGGTCCCTCGCGGCACACGTAGACCGAGCCCTCCTGGCAGTGACCGCACTTACCGACCCCGCACTTCATGCGCCGTTCCAACGACAGGAACGTATTCTCGTCGGAAATGCCCAATCGCGAGGTCTGCTGTACCACGAAACGGAACATGATATCGGGCCCGCAAACGTACGCCACCGTCTCCTCGGGGTCCAGGGAAACCCGGGGAAAGAGCGAGGTGACGACGCCCACGTTATGCTTCCACGTATCGTCGGTCATATCGACGGTCAGGTGGAACTCGACGTCGGGATCCGCCTCCCACTCGGCCAATTCCTCCTCGTAGAGGAGGGTATCCGGCGAACGGGTTCCGTAGAACAAGATCACGCGCCGGAAATCCTCGCGGTTTTCCAGTACCGTCTTGATCAGGGATCTCAGGGGAACCAGGCCCAATCCCCCGGCTACGAAGAGGACATCCTTGCCGCGGGCGGGTTCGATGTCGAATCCCCGACCGAAGGGACCGCGGATTCCCAGCCAGTCTCCCTCCTCGAGATCCCGGAGACGGTCGGTCACGTTGCCGACGTGCCGGATGCACAGCTCGAAGCCATCCGTCATCGACGGCGGAGACGTGACGGAGATGGGTGCCTCTCCGACCCCCAGCAGGGAGACCTCCACGAACTGACCGGGATCGTGCCCGAGGGCCCGCCCCGATTCAAAGCGTAGGTGGTACCAGGTCTCATCATCCGTCATTCGCTTCTTCTCGACGATCTGCGCCCGCTCGGGAAGATAGATGGATTCACGCATCTCGCGTGCGGTACTCAAGAGGAATCACCCCCAAGGCGTTCTTCCAGGGCATTGTACATATCGGGATGATAGATATCGACCAGGCAGGTCCTAAAACACCGGGCACAACCGGTACAGAAGATCTCCTCATATCGATCGAAGGTGGACCGCGTCTTGTGATAGAGCTTGTGGCGGAGCCGGTCCTTGCGTTCGCTGCGGAAATTCTCGTCGCCGGCGACGAGGGCAAACTCCAGGAGCGTACAGCCGTCCCAGCGGCGTTTCCGCTCTCCCGAGGTCCGGTCCAGGGATACCTCGTCTTCCACGTCGAAGCAAAAACAGGTGGGACACACCATGTTGCATCGGCCACACCCGAGGCAGAGATCCCCGTACTCCGTCCAAAGGGAACTCCCCTCGCCCTCATCCACCAGGTCGGGAAGCCGCTCCTTTTCCACAGAGATCTTCTCCGCCACGGGGGCGAAGGCCGCCCGCCGGTCGGACTGCAGGCTCGCCCACTGCTCTCGATCTTCGGCGGTGGGTTCGCCGACCCCATCGCACGCCGCCAGCATCTCGTCCCCGCGCTCCGTGCCCACGGAGACCATCCAGGAGTCGCCCCAGTCGGTGAGGAGCAGGTCATAGCCCTCTTCGGCGTTTTCCGCCCCCATGGCGGCACAGAAGGCGTGGTCGTCGCACGGTTCGAGGCAACTGAGACCGACGATGGTCGCTCGCTCTCGCTTGGCAAAGTAATTGTCGTCTTCGTAGGTGTCGGCGTAGGCGCGATCGCTCATAGCGATGGCGCGGATGTCGCAGGTTCTCACGCCGAGCAGGACCCGCGTCGGCGAATCCACCACGGCGTCCGCCCGGAATTCGCTCCCGGATCCGAGGGTCGCCCCGTCGGGGGCGGAGAACTCTACCAACACCTCCTCGGCCGGTAGAAAGTATTTCTTCGGGGGATTGATGGTGGGTATGTATCCCTCGCATTGCAGGGCCGAGGCATCCTCGACTTCCGCGAAGGAAAACCTGTCATAACCCCGGGACACCGGGGCCACCAACTCGGAGGCTTCCCCCAGGGCACGGATCATGACATCGAATGCCCTCTTGGATACCACCTTTGTCGCGTTCATGGTAGCGATGCTCCTTTTCTCGGGGATTGCCGTCACGTCATCGACCTATCGCATTCCTCGGTTCGATTGCCGGTTCCCGCTCCCGATCATTCCCCGGTCCCGTCGGGACCGGACCCGCCTCCTACGCATCGGGCGAGGTCCCCATCCGCGCCCCGGGACCTCGGCGCGTGGGGATACGGTGCGACGCGCGTTCTCAATCGCACAGGGCGCGCTGCGCCGCCGCCAACCCCGAACCACACTCGAATTCGTATCCCTTGGCGGCCAGGGCGCGCTCGATGGCACCCAGGGTCGCGAGGATGTCCGCGGCGTTCACAGCACCCATGTGGCCGACCCGGAAATAGGTCTGCTTGATCTCGGGGTGCAGCCCCCCGGCGGTCAATATGCCCCCGGCGCCGATCTCCGGCACCAGGTCCGGACCCACACCGTCCGGGTAGCGGATGGCCGTGAGGGTCGGAGCCGCCAGTTCATCGGAGGCGGGAACGATATCCAGGCCCAGGGCCCGGATCCCACTGCGAAAAGCGCCGGCCAGCCGCTCATGGCGGGCGAAACGCGCATCCATCCCCTCGGCCAGGATCTGTTTTAGGCTGGTGTTCAGGGCGGCGACCAGGTTCACCGCGGGCGTACCGAAATAGCCCGGTCGTCTCTCTTCGTAGGCCCGCATGATGGGCAGCCACTCCGCGAAGTCGGCGTAATAGCTGGGTACGGGGGTTTCCCGGGACTCGAAGACTTCCATGGCGGCGGGACTCACGGTGAGCAGCGCCAGGCCCGGGGGAACGCCGATGGCCTTCTGCGAGGCGGTGAGGTGAATGTCCACGCCCCAATCTTCCGTCCGGCATTCGGCACCCGCCGTGCCGCATACGCTGTCGAGGATCACCAGGCAGCCCGCATCCCGGGCGACGCCGGCGATGCCCTCCACGTCGGCCAGGACGCCGGTGGAGGTATCTACGTGGGTTATGGTAACGATGGCAAAGTCTCCGGCCTCCAGGGCCCGGGCCACCTCGGATGCATCGGGAATGTCGCCGGGATCGGCACTGAGGTTGGTCACCCGTCCTCCGTACCGGCGCGCGATATCGCCCATCCGATCGCTGAAATAGCCGGAATTTACGGTAAGGACCCCGTCGCCGGGTTGGAGCACGTTCGCCATCGCCGCGTCCATGCCCAGGGTTCCGCTACCGGCCAGGATGAACGGCTGCGCCGAGGGCGCCAGGAATACGTCCCTCATCATCTCCAGGGACTCGCCGAAGCACTCGATGAAATTGGGGGCGACGTGACTGGTGGTCGGCTGCGCCATCGAAGCCATCACTTCCGGGGTGAACTCGATGGGGCCGGGAATCATCAACAAGTTGCGTCCCTTCACCGTCGTATTCTCCTCTCAACTGAAGCATCGGGAGGCTCTTCGAAGAACGCCTTTCCCGACAGCACCTTCATTCCTCAATAACCTTTCTCGCTACGTACTTCGTTCCCCTCTCGCGAGGCACGATACCACCCGAGGATATATCCGCCAACCAGGCGGTAAATTCCTGCCTCTCGTCGTGCGGTATCCAAAGATCCACCCGCACCGACTGCCCGTATTCCACCTCCGTCGGTATGTACCCGCGCGTGTGGAACCCATGCTCGACTACGCCCCAGGTTTCGTAGGGGACATCGACCCGGAGACGATGGCCGAAGACGTACAGTGCGGGCCGGGCCCGGCGAAGGGCCACGCGCCCGGTATCGGTGTACGCTCGGACGAGGCCTCCCTTTCCCAGCAGCGTCCCGCCGAAGATCCTGCTGACCACCAGCAGGGATCCCGTCAGTTCCCGCCCCTCCAGGAGATTGAGCAGCGGCATCCCCGCCGTCCCCGAGGGTTCCCCATCGTCGGAGTAACGCACCCTGGGAACGCCCAATCCGATACGATACG
>PWSR01000160.1 GCA_003563985.1 Clostridia bacterium
CATTGGGTTGAAGATCGGTTACAGCGACAAAACAGTCCGTAAATGGATCAAGCGGGATACCCCGCCTCGTTACACACGGAAACCCCGTCCGAGCAAACTGGATCCGTACAAGGAGTATATCATGGGACGGATGCATCGCCTGTTTCTTAGTCTACATAGTTTCCGCATCAATCATAATTACATTCTTTTACAACTTCAATACCAATCTGTTGATCCCAATACTCATTCACCAGTTGGCGAACTACCTGATTGCCATTCAAGCATTCAAGTAGGAAACTTGCTGAGCATCATAACTATCACTACGGTATTCTATTTCGCAGCGGCGTTAGCCATGGTACTCATCAATCACAAGAACTGGCTGCACAAAGGTCAAGACAGGGTCGTCAGGGGCGCGCGGGTTAGGTTACCGCCATCCGATGGACATAGAAAGATGCCTATTGCGGGAGCTCATCAGATTGCTCAGGTTGACAACGGCCTCATCAGTGCGCGCACTCCCTTCTAAACGATCCGCGTCTATGCCGGGAGATCCTCGGATCTGCTCCTGGGGGCAATGAGTCGACACGATCTCGCCCACGGGTCTTCTCAGAAACCCGTGGGCATGCTCCCCGGCGGCATTGCCTAGCGGTTGAGGGCTGCCTCCCCACCGCGGGTTGGCGAGAAGCCGAACTCCAGTGCGTCAGATCCGGACGGCGGTTCCGTACACGATGACTTCTGCGGCACCCGTGGTGATGCTGGCCGTGCTGAACCGGACGGAGATAATGGCATTGGCTCCCAGGGCCGAAGCCTCGGCCGTCATCTCCTCGATGGCTTCATCGCGGGCACTCTTCAGGAGATCGGCGTATTCGTTCACCTGGCCCCCGACCAATTTGCGCAGTTCCGCCATTATATCCCGTCCCAGGTGCGTAGCGCGCATGCAACTACCCCGCACCATACCCAACACCTCGTAATCCGTCCGCAGATCACTCGTCGCCAATATCATCGCAAATGCACCCCTTTCGAATTCACCGAACCCTCAAAACCTGGCGCGCTCAAAGGAACGCGCCGACCAAATTGCCAGGACCAGGGCGATAGCTAAAATGATCGCCACGGCCAACCAATCCACCGCACCACGCTGGAAACTCCCCGCGGCCGCCATGTGATGGGCCAGCGAAAGGGTTCGCAGTCCCGGGAACAGCGAGCCGACGAGGATGATCCCCACGCCGATTCCGCCCCCGATTACCGTCGATACCAGTGGCTCCCGGGAGACGACACCCACCCGCCAGGCGATCCCGTACAACAGCGCCGCTCCCGCGAAGTTGACCGGAAGGGCGGAGAGAAAGCGACCGAGGTCCGGGGCGTACCCGCTGACCCACGACAGAGGTCCGACCAATAACAACGTGCTGCCGACCATGAGGCCCCACAGGGCCAAGAGCCCCGCCGCATACTTGCTCCAAAACACCGTGCCCCGGGATACCGGTAGGGACAGCAAGAAATCAAGGCTGCCCCGGGAACGCTCCGCCGGCAGGGCGCTACCCCCGAGAATGGCCGCCACGACCAGGACGATCTGGAATAGATTCTTCCCATACCAGTTCATCCAAAGGTAGGTAGAATAGTCCTCCAGTTGTCCCGTGAGGCTGCGCCCGATGAACCCGGGAAGCTCCACACCTCCCAGTAGTGCTCCGAGAAACCCGAACATCGGGGGTAGGCTTATGGCGGTCAACAGCAGTGCGATAGCCGCCCCAATCCACCGCCATCGGCACTCGCGGAATTCCTTACGGAGCAGAGATCCCCTCATTTTTGCCCCTCCCCCCTTACTTCCCCGGCGTACCCGTGGAAGATGGCCTCCAGGTCCATGTCTAGGATCTCCAGGGCGAAGTGCGGGATTCGCCGGCATATTTCCATGATCTCGTCCACGTCGCCGCGAACGGTGAACTGAAGTCGGCGACCCTCGCCCTCGATCCCGACCACCGCGGGATGGTCCAGGAGCTCCCGAGGTGGATCGACCTGGAATACGGCCCGGATGCGCTTCTCCCGATCCTTCACCCCGTCCACGGGTCCCGACTGCACAAGGCGACCCTCGACCATGATTCCCACGTGATCCGCCACGCCCTCCACCAGTTGCAACGCGTGGGAGGATAGGATCACCGTTTGTCCCTCCTCGGCCGCCAACCCCAGGATCGCGCCGAATAGTTCGCGTACGCCCACGGGATCCAGGTGCGCGGTGGGCTCATCCAGCAGCAAGAGACGCGGCCGATGGGCCGCCGCCAGGGTCAGGGACAGCTGCGTTTTCACCCCCGCCGAAAGATCGGACACGGGACGATGCCGCGGTATGCGGAAATGATCGAGAAACTCCTCCACCAGGTCACCGTCCCAGCGTCGGCGCAATGATCGGGCAAAGGACAGGGTCTCGTCCACGGTCATGTATCCGTACAGGGAGCGGTCTTCCGGCAAATATCCCACCATGGACCGCAGCTCGGCGCCCCTCTCCACCGGATCCATGCCCAGCACCTCAATACTCCCCGATGACGCGCGGAGAATCCCCATGGCCAACCGCAGGGTCGTCGTCTTTCCCGCGCCGTTGCGGCCCACGAGCCCATAAATGGATCCCTCGGGGACGACCATGTCCAGTCCCCGCAGCGCCCGGACTTCGCCGAAACTGTAGTGCAAATCCTCGATCCTAATTCCCATCTGCTTCGCCATCCTCCTCCCGAAGGCGTTCCCCGATCAGTGAGATCAGGGTTTCGCGACCTATCCCGAGCATCTGCGCACGGGCGAGGAGCTCGGTCAGCTCCGGCTCGAGCAGGCGCTCGATTTCCGTATCCACGACCGGGGGGATGCGCTCCGAAACGAAGGTCCCGCGGCCCTGGCGCGTGAGGATCAAACCGTCGCCTTCCAGCTCTCGGTAGGCCCGGGCGACGGTATTGGGGCTCACGATCAACTCCGCCGCCAGTTCCCGTACAGAAGGAAGTCGATCGCCGGGTTGGATCGTCCCCGCGACCAATCCCCTGCGAAATCCGACGATGATCTGGAGGTACAACGGGATCCCCGAAGACGGATCCAGGTCCATCCACATGGCACTACCCCCGTCTCACTGTATTGCATCATTGATACACTTGACACGATCCTACGACACGCGGCGGTCCGCGTCAACCACCCGCGATCGGGTCTTCGTTGCGCAATGGACCTCGCCTTCCCACGGATCGTCTCGAATTGGCTTGAGACCCGGGAAGAAGATACGGAGGATACTACCGCGGGACGGACCCAAACCCGCCCACCCGATCCGGGCGGATGGCGACGCCCCCTCCCCGCGGTGCGGGGGATCCCTCCGTAGGCCTTTGTCTCGGTTCCTCGCTATTCCGGCGGCATCCCCCATAGAAAGCGGCCCGCCGTCCCCCGGAACTGTCCGGGGAGATCGACGGGCCGCTGGATCGGCGATACATCCGCATCCTAGTTAGCCGGGGAGAGTCACCAGGAAGGTCAAACGGTGCTCACCGGCCCCGGCATCCCCTTCATCCGGGGCGCGAAAGTCGGCGGTAACGGTGAAGCGATCTCCCCCGGGGGCCCAGAACACGCGGGCGGAATTGCTCGCACCACCCAGGCGCAACGAACCGACCTCCCCGGACGCCCCGTATACGAAGAGGCGGAGGTGGGAGCGATACGGCATCCGCACCATCTCGGAGACCAGGACGGTGGCATCCCCGCCGGGGCCCGGTATGATGGCCGCGGCCGCCGGCGGATACATGTCCTTCTCCGCGAGATCCGTCCGATAGGTCCCCACCCGCGGAGGCGCGTCGGGGCAATCCTCCCGGTACGCCACCTCGCCGGGGGCGATGTAGCCCTCGGCCGTAACGAAACAACCGTCCTCGACGTCGGTGATCAACGCGTAGCTCTCGTCGGCGAGATCGTAGCGGGCCAGATCACCCCGCGCTCCGAAGCCGTACTCCGCCGTTCCACCCTTACGGGCCACGGCCCGAACGTTGAAGAGAATCTCGGTCTCGCTCGACCAGGTCCCCCCGTGGGTTAGGAAGTATCCCTCCAGGGACGTGTGGAGCCGTTCCCGCTCTCCGGCCTCCAAATCGAAGACGTAGTACTCGGAATCCCATTCGAAGACGCGCGCGTACAACAGCCGATCCCCGGCGGGCGAGAAGCCCGCCAACTGCCACATCCCACCGTCATCCATCCCGGAACTGGGGTGCACGGAAACCGGCGCGCCGGGATCCGAGCGCGCAACCAGCTGCACGCCACTTTCATCGATGAAGGCAACGTGATCTCCGTCGGGAGACAGGATGGCACTCCACGCGGTGATCCCCCAGCGATGGGTCGTCGACGAAGCCACGTCGTGGGTGGCCAGGTGATCCCCGTCGATGCCGACGAGGCTCTCCTCGTCCCCCCAGCCTATGGGGGTAAAATACGTGGGGAGGGAGTCCAGGGCCTCGCGCCGCAGGCCCTCCGAGGCGGCAACCCACTCGTCCTCCCAACCCGCCTCCAGCAGGAAGGGGTCTGCCACCAGGTGGACGCCGTCGTACATGGGCGCCTCATTCCCCTCGCCCCGAAACACCAGGACGTGCACGCCCTCGGAAAACGGCGCCCCCGCGTTGACGAGGGCATAGGTGAATAGGATCTCCTCCAGGTCCGACGCGGGCATCCAGGCGGGATCGATGTGCAATACTAGGACGCCATCGTCACCGAGGGAGTGGGATTGCAGGATTCCGGGATCGGACTCGGCCAGGGCGAGCGCCAGCGGGTCCGCATCCGATGGCGCGGATACCATCGCAAAAGACAATACCGAGCGGGAGGGGTCCACCGAGTACACGTCCACCTCTTGTGACTCGGGGGTCGGTGGCGCTGGTTCCTCTTCCCGACCCTCTTCCGGTGTTTCATTCGTACCCGAGGGACCACAGGCCGCGAGGCCAACCACCGTTGCCACCATCACCGCGGCGAGTCCAATCCATGTCCGTCGATTCAAATCTCTCATCTCCGATTCCACCGTAAAATGCATACCAGATATTCGTCGGTAACAGGGAACTTATCCGGTGGGGGAACGTCGGATATCTGGTATGCATTTTACGGTGGAATCG
>PWSR01000162.1 GCA_003563985.1 Clostridia bacterium
TCTGCGGGGCGATGAACCGTCTCCTTCATTTTATACGAACCATCAATTCTTTTCGACATGCGAAGGCCCCGGGGGCGGTCTTCGGCGCGGGGTAGGCCGGGTCTTGCACCGCTCCCCCGGGGGCGAGTCGAACCGCGACCCCGTCCCCGCATAGAGCGCGGGTCTTCCCCGAACAACGGGGCCTCCCGCGCCCTTCGATACAATCCGCGCTCCGCGGACCCTAGACCACGGTATCCAGGAAACGAACGGCATCGGCATTATCCTGGATGAATTCCCGCCTGGGCTCCACGCGGCTGCCCATCAGGATGGTAAATATCTCATCCGCTTCGATCACATCCTCCAGGGTCACCTGCAGCAGGGTGCGGGTCTCGGGATTCATGGTCGTCTCCCACAGCTGGTCCGGGTTCATCTCTCCCAGTCCCTTGTACCGCTGCATGCTGACCCCCTTCTTGCCGATCTCGGCGAACACCCGGTCCCGCTCGGCATCGGAGTAGCAGTAATACTCCCGCTTGCCCTGCCGTATCAGGTACAGTGGCGGCTGGGCGATGTAGATGTAGCCCGCCTCCACCAGGGGGCGCATGTACCGGTAGAAGAAGGTCAAGAGGAGGGTCCGGATGTGGGCCCCGTCCACATCGGCGTCGGTCATGATAATGGTCTTGTGGTAACGCGCCTTCTCCAGGTCGAAGTCCTCGGCGATTCCCGTTCCCAGGGCGGTAATGATGAAGCGAATCTCATTGTGATTGAGGATCCGGTCCAACCGCGCCTTCTCCACGTTGAGGATCTTGCCGCCCAGGGGGAGCACCGCCTGGAATCGCCGGTCCCGTGCCTGTTTCGCGGATCCCCCGGCGGAGTCACCCTCCACGATAAACAGTTCTGCCATGGCCGGATCCCGAACGGAGCAATCCGTCAGTTTGCCGGGAAGCGCCGTGACATCCAGGGCGTTCTTTCTGCGGGTAAGCTCCCGGGCCTTGCGGGCGGCTTCCCGGGCCCGGGACGCCTTGACTCCCTTGTCCACCAGGCTCCGCGCCGTGGTGGGGTTCTCTTCGAGGTAGTTGGACAGTCCCTCCGCGACGACGGACTCCACGATACCCCGCAGCTCGCTGTTCCCGAGGCGGGTCTTGGTTTGTCCTTCGAACTGCGGGTCCGACACCCGTACGCTCAGGAGCGCCGTCATTCCCTCTCGGATATCTTCACCGGAGAGGTTGACCTGGTTGTCCTTCAGCAATCCGTGGCGCCGGGCGTAATCATTGACCACCCGGGTCAGCGCCGACTTGAATCCCGATTCGTGGGTACCGCCCTCGCGGGTGGAGATGGTGTTGGCAAAGGAGTGGAGATTCTCGACGTAGCCATCCGTCCACTGGATCGCGAACTCCACCTCGGACCCGTCGCGATCGCCCTCGTGATAGATGGGTTCGGGGTGCAGACTTCCGCGGTTCCGGTTTAGGTAGCGGACGAAGGAGACCAATCCGCCGTTGAAGCGGAAGTAGTTCCCGCGCCCGGTGCGCTCATCCTGGAAGTCGATGGCTACTCCGCGCGTCAGGAAGGCCAGTTCCCGCAGCCGCCCAACCACCGTTTCCTGGCGGAAATCGAGGGTCTCGAAGACCTCGCGATCGGGCATGAAGGTGATCTCGGTGCCCGTCCGCGATGTCTCCCCCTCCCGCTCGACTTCGGTCACGGGAATCCCTCGCCGGAACTTCTGAACGTGTATTCCCCCGTTGAGGTAGACGCGGGCCGTCAGGGCCTCGGAGAGGGCGTTGACCACCGACACCCCGACGCCGTGGAGTCCTCCGCTAACCTTGTAGCCTTCGTGGGCAAACTTGGCCCCGGCGTGCAGGACAGTCAGAACCACTTCCAGGGCGGGGCGCTGCAGCTTGGGATGGATCCCGACGGGGATGCCCCGCCCGTTATCCACCACAGTTACGCTGGAATCCCGGTGTATGGTGACCTGGATTAGGTCGCAGTATCCCGCTAGTGCCTCGTCGATGCTATTATCCACCACCTCGTTGATCAGGTGGTGCAATCCCGCCGGTCCCGTCGACCCGATGTACATACCCGGGCGGCGTCGAACGGCCTCCAAGCCCTCCAGCACCTCGATCGTCGTCTCATTGTACTCCAGGCCCGCATCGATGACGGAGCGAAGACGCTCGTCGTCGCCATTTTGTGTCACTTTAACCACCGTTACACCTCCAGGGTATTCATGAGCGAATCGCCGGCCTCGCGGCGGCGTTCGGTATCACATTGCATGTCGGTTCGGGCGCCATCGGAGTGCACTATCGACGCCCACCTAAAGTATACCACTACCGCGGGATGGGGTGGCAGGGTGGGCGGCGATGGATTGCCTGGATATTCCCCTCAAGTCCCCGATCGGGTTCCGACCAGGGCGTCGAGTTCGGTGAGCATCTCCCGCACCCGGCGGGAGATGTCATCCCGCACGGAGCGGAATCCCACCAGGATCTCCTCCTCGCTGCCCTCCAGCTTGGCCGGATCGGGCAGGTCCCAGTGTTCCATCTGCACCTCGGGAGGTACGACGGGGCAACTCTCCCTGGCGTCGCCGCACAGGGTGATGGCGAGGTCGGCCCGGGATAGCGCCCGGACATCCAGGAGACGTGACTGCGCATCGGAAAGATCGATCCCCAGCTCACCCATGACCCGGATGGTGGAGGGGTGAACGCCCTTCGGTTCCAGCCCGGAGCTCTCGGCCCGCACGCGACCGGGATCCCCGAAGGCGCGCACAAAGTACTCTGCCATCTGGCTGCGGCACGAATTCCCGGTGCAGATAAAGCTGATCCCGACCGGATAGCGACTCGTCAGTGGACGGGATCCCCTCGGAATGCGATCGGGGCAATTCTCCATGGGTTCTTCGATGAATTCCGCGAGGGCAGCCAGGTCCGCGGGGAGACCCTCGCCTTCGCGCGGATCCACCATGAGGGAATCGCGAACGGAGTCCAGGGCCTCCAGGAGGGAGGCGGGTTCGATGCGATAAAAGACCCAATTGCCCTCCCGGCGCGCGTCCAGCAGACCGGCCTCTCGGAGAATGCGGAGTTGCTGGGACACCGCGGGTTGCGAAATACCGAGTATGCTCTCCAACTCGCAGACGCAAACCTCCTCCGCCAGCAACAGGCGCGCCAGGCGAAACCGGGTGTCTCCTCCCAAGGCGCGAAGAATCTTGACTTCTCGGTTCAACGTCCTCACTCCCATCCGCCTTGCGCGTCGGGGATCTTCACGGTAGGCGACGGCGCGGTTCGTTGGCCCTCGCCAGGATGTTGGCTCGCTGCTGTAGGGTGGTGCTGCTTATCGGTGACAGGAGGATTTGGTCGCGGGAGACGATTACGGACCGGATCTCTCGACCGTCGCCGCGCCATTTCACGTGGCGAACCCTTCCGGCGGCCTCCGCCTCATCCAACATCTCTCGGTTTTCCCGGCAACTATTCCAGCACTCGATGTTACAAATCGTCAGAATGTCGTCTGCCTTCAGCACGGCATCCCATCCCACGTGTAGATACACTGGTTAACCCCTACCTTTCCTCCCCCGCTCCGCCGTCGAAGAAGAGACGGGCGGCGTCGGTGCCACAAATGTGCTCGACGTCGGTCCGCCCGGTTCTCGGACGCGCCGCGCCGGTTTCGGCCATCAGGAGCTGCATTATCCTCTTTCGGTAGTCGCCGAGGATCTCCCGCCCGGAGTCGACGCGGGCGATGGAATCGCGAATCCGCGCCCGCCAAAACTCCATGCGTTCTCCCCTGAGTTGGCGACATTGATCCTCGTCCAACCCGGATTCCCGGTGCAATTCCTGCGTACCCATCCATGGTAATTCCTCGACCAGCCGGATGACCAGTGTCTCCCGGCGCTGCAGATCCTTGCGAAGGCAAGTGGGACACACGGGCTGCTCCGGGGCGCAATCCGGGGTCAACTCCGGGGGAAACCGCTCACCGCAATCGGTGCATCGGGGCCACCCCGCGGCCCGTCGACTTTCCTTGCGCCGCTGGTGGGCCCGGCGAATTTCGGCCAGGATCTCCTCCGCGCTCCGATCATCGCGACGCCGCGGACCCGGGCGGGATCCATCGGCGTCGCTGGAGTTCGTCGCGGATGGTCCCTCCTCCGCTTTCCTCCCGGGAAGATCCCCGACCACGCGCACGCGGATCTCGCGGACGACGCCGACGCCCACTTCCTGGGCGGCCCGTTGCAATATTTCTTCCCGAAAGGCCTCTAACTCCTGTGCCCAGGCGGAACCACGGGCACCGAGCAGGAGGGTGTGTCCGCGAAACTCCAGCGGTGCCACGTGTCGGGCCAGTGCCTTCCCGGCAATTCGCTCCCATCGCGAGAACACTTCCCGGTGGGACAATTCCTTCCGCAAACCCGGGCGACGGCGCAGTACGCCCTCGATAATTTCATCCAGGCGCGAGGGTTCCATCGCGGATCACCTCTCCTCCGGATACCCGCCATCGGGTCGGGCTGGGATGGGCTGCGATGGCCGGATCGAGATCCGTGGAAGTAATCATTGTCTGGGATCCGCCGTCCAGGAGTGCCGCCAGGCGGCGCGCCCGATCTCCATCGAGCTCCGAGATGACGTCATCGAGGAGCAGGATCGGCTCCCGCCGCGTCACGTCTCGCATCCAGCGCACCTCCGCAATCTTGATCGCCAGGGCCACGGATCGCTGTTGTCCCTGGGAGCCATAGGTCCGGGCTTCGTGCCCCGAGATCGTGAAACGGCAGTCGTCTCGATGGGGCCCCACCAGGGTGTAGCCCCGGTGCATCTCCTCATCGCGGGACTCGGCCACGGCTTTTGCGTAGGCATCGGCTATGCCTTCGCGATCCACCGAATCCGACCGCCCGGGGGATGATCCCAACGGGTACGGCGGCATGAACCCACTGAGGTATTCTCCACTCAGTTCCTCCGACCCTCCGGCCAGTTCACCGTAGGTCTCCGCCGCAAAGGCGAGCCACGGGTTCAAATGTTGCAGGCGGCCGGCCACGATGCGGGAGCCGGCTTCGACCAGCTGGCCATCCCAGGGTTCCAGGAGCAAATCCGCCGAGGCGAGGGAGGTTCGACGCCCCCGCATCTGTTTGAGCACGTCGTTTCGCTGGGTCAATACCCGGGAGTAGGTGTCCAGGGCACTTCGGTATCGCCCATCGACCTGGCCGATCTCGGCGTCCAGGAAACTCCGCCGTTCCTCGGGTCCGCCCTTGATCAGGCGCAGATCGTCGGGTGAAAAGAACACCGTGTTGATGGAACCCAGGAACTCCCGCGTGCGGCGGACGGGTACGCCATCGATGCGAAGGGCCCGACCCCGCCCGGATCGATAACCCACCTCGAGGGTTCGCGCGGACCCGGGTCCTCCGGTCTCCAACTGCCCCTTGATATAAAAGGAGCCGCTCCCCCACCGGACGAGGTCCCCGTCCCGGGATGTCCTGGGCGAGCGGAGTGTAGAAAGGTAATTGATCGCTTCGAGGAGGTTGGTCTTGCCCGCCGCGTTGGGACCCAGCAGAAAATTCACGCCGGAGGCCGGCTCAAAGAGCAGCTCGGAGTAACTGCGATAATCGCGCAGGTAGAGTTTCGTAAGCCGGGGGCGCCCCATCACTGGGCGACGACGGTGAAGCGATCCGCTCCCTCTACCGTCACCTCATCCCCCGCCTCCAGGCGCCTGCCTCGACGAAGTTCCAGGACACCGTTTACTTCGATGGCACCGTCCTGGATCATCAATTTCGCAATCCCACCGGTGGGAGCCACTCCGCAGATCTTCAGGAACGCGTCGAGGCGCAAATCTCTCTCGAGATCCACCTCGATGGGGATCGGAGCGTCCACGTCAGACCATCCTCCTCATTCCCGGGGTTTCATCGGCAATACCACGTAATAAAACTCCGAGTCGTCTTCGCCCTGCATCCTGGCGGCTCCCTCGTCGTCGTCGAGGCTAAAGATGAGCCGTTCCGGTCCGATGTTGCGCAGCCCCTCGATGAGGTACTTGGCCTGAAACAGGATATCCAAGGTCGGCCCGTCGACCCGGGCCTCGATCTCGTCATAGGCCTCTCCCAACTCCGCCGAACTGGCGCGGATAATCAGGCGATCCTCCTTGAGGTGCAGCCGCAGCGGTCTCGCGCCGCGGTGATCCTCGGCCAGCAGAGCCGTACGAGAACAGGCGCCGGCGAACTCCGCCCGGTCGAAATGGGCCCGGGTTCGGTAATCGCCCGGGGCGGGAACCATGGACAACACGTCGGGATATTGGCCTTCCAGGAGGACGGTGGAGAACTTCACCCCGCTGGGTAGATCGAAGAAGATGTGATTCTCCGAGAGGACCACGGAGGCATCCTCTTCTCCGGCCGCCGAGGACAACACCCGGACCAGGTCTGCCACCGACTTTCTCGGGATGGCTACTTCCATCACCTGCCCACCGGCACCGGGGGCCTCCATCTCGGAGACGGCAATGCGGTATCCATCCGTGGCCGTCGCCTGGATGCGTCCATCCCCCACGCGCAGCCTCACGCCACTGATCACCGGCATGGAATCGTCCGTAGATGACGCGAAGACCGTCTTGGATAGGGCGCGAACGAGATCGCCCGCGGAAACGCTGAAGGCGCCCGATCCATCGGCGAGGGGTAACGCGGGGAATTGATCCGGTGGATATCCGTTGAGGACGAACTCCGAGGCCCGCCAGGTAATCACGGCCTGGTGCCTGTCCTCGGGGGCACTGATCTCGATATCCCCCCCGGGGATTCGTCCCACGATTTCGTTGAGTTCTCGGCCGGGCAAGACCAGGGACCCGGGCATTTCCACCGCCGCCGGGATCACCGCTTCGATGCTCTTTTCTAGATCGGTGGCCGAGATATGTAGTATGCCTTCCTGGGCGGTGAGGAGCACCCCCGTCAGGATGGGATGGGCGGTTCCTCCGGCGATGGCGCGATAGGCCATTTGCAGTCCCGCGTGCAATTGCGATTGATCGGTAATGACTTTCATGGGGACACCTTCCCCTTCTCGATGGATCTCTCAGCTTCTATATCTATATTTATAATAATAGCTTAGTAGCAGTAGTAGTAGGGCTGTGGATTATGTTGGGAACCCGATCCGATCGGCCGTGCCCGGTCAATTTTCGTGTTGATAGATTGTGCGTATCTTCGAGCCGCTGTCCACACTATCCCCCGACTTGTGAACCCTTTTTTCTTATCCACGATTTGTCGACAATTTGTGCCCCGACTTCTCCCCAGGTTGTGAACAGGACTATACCCGTCCCTTGATTTGCACCCGCAACTGGTCCAGGAGGGAAACGATCGAGGAATCCGAGGTGGCCAGGTTCTTGATCTTGTTGCAGGCGTGGATGACGGTGCTGTGGTCCCGTCCCCCGAACTCCTTGCCGATCTGTGGGAGCGAGGCGTCGGTCAGTTCCCGGGCGAGGAACATGGCAACCTGCCGCGCGTAGGCGACGGCCTGGGTGCGGCGGCGTCCGTTGATCTCCGCGACGCTGACATCCAATCGCTGTGATACGTGTTCCTGTATGCTCCGCACGGTGACGGTGGTGCCGCTGGACTGGTCGGGCAGGATGTCCCGCAGGGCCTCCTCGGCCAACTCCAGGTCGATGTGCTGTTGCCGCAGAGAAGAGAAGAACACGAGCCGGGTGAGCGCACCCTCCAGCTCGCGAATGTTGAAGGTGATTTTTCCCGCGATGTAATGTAGCACCTCTTCGGGGATATTGAGCTTTTCCGCCGTGGCCCGTTTTTGCAGGATGGCAATTCGGGTCTCCACGTCCGGGGGTTGGACGTCCGAGATCAGACCCCATTCGAACCGAGACCGCAAGCGTTCCTCCAGGGTGGGGATCTCCTTTGGCGGGCGATCGCTGGAGATCACGATTTGGCGGTTGGATTCGTGCAATGCGTTAAAGGTATGAAAGAATTCCTCCTGGGTGCGCTCTTTGCCCGCCAGGAATTGGATATCGTCTACCAGGAGTACGTCCACGTTCCGGTAGCGATTGCGGAAATTTACGGTCTTGGTATCTCGGATAGAATTGATGAGTTCGTTGGCGAAACGTTCCGAGGAGACGTATACGACGGAACTGTCCGGGCTGCTGTCGAGAACCCGGTGGGCGATGGCCTGCATGAGATGTGTTTTACCCAGGCCGGCCCCGCCGTAAATAAAGAGTGGATTGTACGCCCGGGCGGGGGCCTCGGCCACGGCCCGGCTGGCCGCGTGGGCCAGGCGATTGCTGTTTCCGACCACGAAATTGTCGAAGGTATAGCGGCGATTGAGCGCGTTCGTGGTCGTGGGTGGTTTCATGGACTTGGCCGATTCCTGGGCCTCCGCAGCGTCTCTCACCGCGTCGTCTGAATCGTCGTCGGGGTGCCCGCCCGGTTCCTCGGGATCCTCGGTGATGATGAGATCCAGGTGGGTCGAGTCCCCCACGATCTCCGAGAGGGCCTGCTCCAGGGAGTTTGCGTAATTCTCCTGTACCCAGGTGCGGGCGAACTCGTGGGGCACGGCCACCGTCAAGTGACCACTCTTTGGATCCAGGCCCACGGCCTGAGAATTCCGGAGCCACGTTTCGAAGCTCGGGCGTAGGACATCCCTCCTCACTCGGTTCAGGGCCTCTTGCCAGACCTGGTCCGCTTCTTGTGGCATACACGATTCCTCCAAAACCGAGAGAGCCATCGGGCTCCCCGGTGGGTGGTCACCGCCTATGACGATGGATCCGATCGCGGTACATTCTTCGTCGGCCCATCGGCTAGTAGCGCCGGGCGGTTTGGCTCGCCGGCGTAATCGACTGTGTTTCACAATAGTACGAGCTGACGTGCCTCCGGAACAACCGCAGTTCGGGCCCGTGTGGCCCGATTACCTGGAGGGCGGGACCGCATGGTTTGGTCCCGTGTCTCGGGCGGAGCATGTTTCCGCCAAGCGCAACCGACAATGATCTGCCTTGGGGATGCAGTCGCGGACGGACCGTGTCTATGGCTCGTCTGGACATTGTTCTAGACCGGGTCGGGCGTTTCCTCTCGCCGAGCGCGAGAAGGGGAAAAGTCGTCGCCGAGATCACGTTGTAAACGGTCCGCGGGTCGCGCCCCCTGGCCCTCGAACGGGGATGTGCGCTCCCTGCGTTGACACCGGGTCCCCCGAGCCCATATAATTTCGGTTGTCTGCGCGGGGGATATCCGCGCCCAATTTTCGGGCCCGCCGGCCGGGTGGCCGCGGGCCCCAGTCGCCTTAATGAGTGATTGTCAACTGGGAGGTCTCGGGTTGTGAAACGTACATTTAAGCCGAGTAATAAAAGAGCTGCGAGACGGCACGGTTTCCGCAAGCGCATGCGGTCCAAGGCCGGTCGGCGCGTCCTGAAGCGTCGCCGCCAGAAGGGGCGCAGCCGCGTCATCTGATTTTTGGTGGGGAGGGAACCCGCTTTGGAGGCGCAAAGATTGCCCGGAGGACCGGCATTTGCCCGCGTCTTCGAAGAGGGCATCTCCCGAGCCGGGAGGCTCCTGGTTCTTCATGCCCGCCCGGGGCTCCACGAGCCCGCCCGGGTGGGATTCGCCGTCGGCAAGCGCCTGGGTGGGGCCGTGGTTCGTAACCGCATCCGGCGTCGCATGCGCCAAGCCTTTCGCGACCTGGAGGGTTGCGCCACCGGGGCCGACCTGGTATTCGTCGCCCGGGGACGCATCGTGGAGGCTTCCCTTCCCTCCATACGGCGAGAGATGAGGATCCTGTTGGCGGGCCTGTCCGGCGCTCGTTGCGCCGGGGAAGGCTTTCCCGGCATCGATGTAGAATCCGAGGGGTTGTGAGGGTCGTGGGGCGAAGACTCGTCGTGCTCCTGATTGATGCATATCGGCGTCACGTGTCACCCCTCTTCGGTCCGAGCTGTCGTTTTCAACCCACGTGCTCGGAGTACGCCAGTACGGCGGTTATGCGATATGGTGTGCTCAAGGGGGGCTATCTGGCCGCGCGGAGAATTCTTCGCTGCCATCCGCTCGGGGGTTCGGGGTACGATCCCGTTCCCGGCGGAGATTTTGCCCGCAGGAATCCATCTTAATCATACGTCGGGGTGGTCCACCTTGGGTGGAACCGGCTCCCGAGGGGGGCGTGACGACTTAGTATGTGGCAAGCGCTGGTCGAACTGATACGAAATGGCATCGTGTTCTTCGGGGATCTCACCGGAAACTACGGGGTTGGAATCATCATCCTCACGGTCTTGGTGCGTCTGGCACTGGTACCATTGACCGTCTCGCAGAGCCGGTCGACCGCCAAGATGCAGAAGGTCAATCCCGAAATCGAGAAGATCAAGAAAAAGTACAAGGACGATCCCACCAAGCAAAACGAGGAGACGATGCGCATATGGAAAGAGCACGGGGTGAATCCCCTGGCGGGATGTCTCCCGTTGTTGCTCCAGATGCCCATCATCATCGCCATGTTCCAGGCACTCCGGGGGTTTGAGTTCGCCGAGGCGGCGAACTTCCTGTGGATCCCCGAGCTCGCCAGTCCGGATCCCCTGTATCTCCTGCCCATCATGGCCGGATTGGCCACCTTCCTGCAGACCAAGATGAGCACTGCGGAAGGCGCGGGCGGAAATCAGGCGATCATGGTGTACGGCATGCCCGTTTTCATCGCCTATATCAGCATGAGTTTCCCCGCGGGATTGGCCCTCTATTGGACCGTCACGAATGCCTTCGGCGTTGCGCAGCAATACCTGGTGAATACAGCGCTGGCGGCCGAGGACGAGGCAAAGCGAGTCGAGGGCGATGATGGGGAGGCGGAGTGAATCGATGGACAGCATCGTGCGCCACGGTCGTACCGTGGAAGAGGCCGTAGCCAGCGCGGCGCGGGAACTGGGTGTCGATGCATCGCGTCTCGAGGTCGAAGTGCTCGACGAGGGATCCCGGGGTTTCCTAGGCGTCCTGGGGCAGCGCGAGTCGCGGGTCCGCGTTACGGTTAACCCCGGCAAAGAAGCGCGCGTCGAAGCGGTCGTCGGCGAGATCCTCGCCCACGTGAACCCCGACGCCGAGTTTTCCGTGGATTCGGATGAGCAATTCATCAGCGTTCGCATCGAGGGCGACAACCTCGGTCTGATCATCGGACGCCGCGGGGAGACCCTCAATGCCCTGCAGTACCTGGTGAACGTGCTGTGCGGGCGGGGCACCGAGGATCGCCGCTCCGTAATCATCGATGCCGGCGATTTCCGCAGTCGCCGCGAGGAGGACCTGGTGGGCCTGGCCCGGCGCATGGCCGAGCGGTCCATCAAGTCGGGGCGCCAGGTCCGGTTGGATCCCATGCCGCCCCACGAGCGCAAGATCGCGCACCTGGCCTTGCACGACGATGAACGGGTGCAGACGCACAGCGAGGGAGAAGATCCCGCGCGTTTCGTCGTCATCGCACCCCGGGAATAACCTCCCCGCGGGTCCATCGATACAGTCGTGTTCGGGGACCGAGAGGTCCCCTTTTTTGATAGGGGCCGAGGGAGCCGACGGCTCGGGAGCGGGCGTATGCGGATGGAGGGAAGTATATTGGAATCGATCCACCAGCACGAGGACACCATCGCGGCCGTCGCCTCGCCCCCGGGCAGGGGCGGTGTGGCGGTGATCCGCGTGAGCGGGCCCCGGGCGCTGGCGATGATGCGGAGGATCTTCCGCAGCCCGGCCATCCCCGGGGGTGAGGTGCCGGCGCGACGGGTCCTGCTCGGGCGGGTGGTAGAACCGGAGACGGACCGGCCCGTCGACGAAGTGCTGTGTTTCTACATGCCGGCTCCGCGCAGTTACACGGGGGAAGACGTGGTGGAGTTCCACTGCCACGGGGGCCCGGTGCCGGTGGAGGGCGTCCTGGGTGCCCTCATCGCCGCCGGTGCGCGCCCCGCCGAACCCGGCGAGTTTACCCGCAGAGCCTTCATCAACGGACGAATGGATCTCAGCCAGGCCGAGGCCGTGGCCGACCTCATCGCCGCGCGATCCCGGGTCGCCGCGGAATTCGCCCTGGATCAGCTGGGGGGACGCCTGGGGCGGGCGGTGCGATCCATGCGGGGGCGCATCATCGAACTGATGGCCTCCATCGAAGTGGTGCTGGATTATCCCGAACTGGATATTGACGACAGGGATTTGCGCGAGATCGCGGACGAGGGGCGGAGCCTCTCGGGGGAACTGCGCCGCTTGCTGGAATCCGCCGCCGCGGGTCGACCCGTTCGCGAAGGCGTGCGCACGGCGATCCTGGGGAGGCCGAACGTCGGCAAGTCCTCGCTCTTGAACGCCCTCCTGGGGCGGGATCGCGCCATCGTGACCGCCATTCCCGGCACCACCCGGGATACCGTCGAAGAGGAACTGGTGGTGCAGGGCATACCCCTCGTATTGATCGATACGGCGGGGATCCGCCAAAGCGACGACGACGTGGAGCGCATCGGGGTGGAACGGGCCCGGGCCGCCGGAGAACGCGCCGAGCTGGTACTCTTGGTCCTGGACGATTCCCAGGGGATCACACCGGAGGATCGGGACCTCCTGCGGGGAATCCGCGGATTCTCGAGCCCGGTGGTCGTCATAAACAAGACCGACGTGGGCGCGGACCGACTCCCGGACCGGATGGTGGGGGAGTTCCTTCCCGGCGTACCCGTGGTGCGGATCTCCGCCCTCACCGGGGCCGGGATCCCGGAGCTGGAGGCAGCCATCGCCGAGCGAATCACGGGGGGGCACACGCCCGATGCCGGGGAAGAGGGGCTCATCCTCACGAACGCCCGGCACGAAGAGGCGGTGCGGGCCGCGCTCCATTCCCTGGGCGCGTTCCTGGACGCCCTGGAAGCCGGCTTACCCGTCGACGTGGCCTCCATCGATCTGCGGGAGACCGCGGAACACCTGGGGCGGATAACCGGCGAGACCGTAACGGAAGATTTGCTGGATAGCATCTTCGCCAATTATTGTATCGGGAAGTGAAGAAAGGAGGGGCTTTCGCTTGGGTGACGGGACCCACTTTGACGTAGTAGTCGTCGGCGCCGGGCACGCCGGTTGCGAGGCCGCCCTGGTGGCCGCACGCATGGGGGCGGAAGTTCTCCTGCTCACATTGAACCTCGACAGCGTCGGCGCCATGCCGTGCAACCCCGCCGTCGGGGGGCCGGCCAAGGCCCAGCTGGTATCCGAGGTGGATGCCCTCGGGGGCGAGATGGCCCTCGCCGTCGACGATACGTACCTGCAGATGCGGACGCTGAACACCGGCAAGGGGCCGGCGGTCCGTGCACTGCGGGCCCAGGTAGACAAGCGAGAATACGGGCGGAGGATGCTCAAGACGGTGATGTCACAACCCGGGCTCACCCTCCGCCAGGGGATGATAGACCGGATCGAAGTCGAGGGGGGTCGGGTCCGGGCGGCCCTGACGCGAACCGGCGTCCGTTTCCCTACGCCGGCGGTCATCCTCGCCTGTGGCGTCTATCTCGAGGGACGGGTCGTCACCGGCGACTACGCCTACGAATCCGGTCCCGGCGGACTCCTGCCCTCGCGGGGTCTCTCCGGGAACCTGGCGGGCCTCGGCCTGCGGATGGGTCGTTTCAAGACCGGTACGCCGCCGCGCCTCCTGGCCGCCAGCCTCGATTACGGCCGGATGGAACGCCAGGACGGCGACCCCGAACCCCGGGCGTTTTCGTTCCTGGCGCCTTCCAACGATCCCGAGGGGTGCGAGACCGTGGTGCCGCGGGAACAGGCGCCCTGCTGGCTTACGCGCACAAACGCCGAGACGCACCGCCTGATCCGGGAGAACATTCACCGCGCCCCGTTGTTCGACGGCTCCATCGAGGGGACGGGCCCGCGCCACTGCCCCTCGGTGGAAGATAAGATCATGCGCTTTCCCGACCGCGGTAGCCATCCCATCTTCCTGGAGCCCGAGGGGCGGGAAAGCGAGGAGATGTACGTACTGGGGCTATCCACCAGCCTGCCCGAGGAGGTCCAAGAAGAGGTCCTGCGGACGATCCCGGGGTTGGAATCGGGCCAGATCGTCCGACCGGGGTACGCCATCGAGTACGATTACATCGACCCCCGGCAGCTGGGTCCCACCCTCGAGGCGAAGGACATCGGGGGACTATTCGCCGCGGGCCAGATCAACGGGACCTCCGGGTACGAGGAAGCGGCCTGCCAGGGACTGGTGGCCGGGATCAACGCGGTGCTCGCGGGGCGGGGAGCGCCCCCGCTGGCGATCGACCGCTCCGAAGGATACACGGGGGTACTCATCGATGACCTGGTCACGCGCGGCCTCGAGGAACCCTATCGAATGATGACGGCCCGGGCGGAGTACCGCCTCCTCCTGCGCCAGGGGAACGCAGATCTCCGGCTGACGGAAACGGGATATCGCCTGGGCAGCGTCGATCGCGCCCGATACTCGCGGATGCGTCGTCGTCGCGATCTCATCGAAGAGGAGCTCGAGCGCCTCCGCACCGTCCGGGTTCGACCCGGTGAGGGGGAGGTGGATGGGTACCTTTCGTCCGTCGGGACGTCCCCACTGCGGGAAATCGCCTCCCTGGAGGCATTGCTCCGCCGGCCCGAGACGGATTACCGGGGTCTCCTGGTGGCGGCGGGCTGCGATCCGTTGCCCGCACCCGCGGTCGTCGACGAGGTGGAGGTCCGGGTCAAGTATGCCGGCTACATCGAGAAGCAACGGGAAATGGTGGAACGGTTCCGCCGCTCCGAGGGGCGAAGCATTCCGAGCGGGATCGATTATTCCGAGGTCCCGGGGCTCTCCGTCTCCGGGAGGGCGCGCCTCGAGGAGGTCCGCCCTTCTTCCATCGGGCAGGCCATGCGGATTCCCGGGATATCCGCGGCGGATGTGTCCGTCCTACTGGTATGGATCTCGGGTCGCAAGGGAGCGGGCCATGGTGGACGCTGAAGGGGTTATGGCGGTGGGCAGGGAGGTGGGCGTTTGCCTCGGGCCGTCCGAGGTCCGGGCGCTGACGTGCCACCTCGAGATGGTTCGGGGGGCGGGTGCGCGCCTTCGGGTGGTGGCCGATGCCTCGCCGGGGATTCTGCTGCACCGGCACCTGGCGGACTCCCTGGTCGCGGTGCCGATCATCGATGATCTGATGGGCGATGATGACCGGACCGTGGTGGACGTGGGGAGCGGGGGCGGGTTCCCCGGTGTCGTGTTGGCGGCGGTCCGGCCGCAGTGGTCGGTCACCCTGGTGGAAAGCCAGGGGAAACGGGCCGGATTCTTGATGAGCGTCGCACAACGTTGCCGCCTGTCGAACATTACGGTCGTGCCGGAGCGAGCGGAGGCGGGAGCCACCCTTGCACGATTTGTCACGGCCCGGGCGGTGGCACCGCTCGGGGAGCTGGTCCCGGCGATCGTGCCCGCCCTGCGCCCCGGGGGATACCTGGTACTGTGGAAGGGGCCGGGTGCCACCGGGGAACTCGAGGAGGCCGCCGCGATATTGCGGACGCACGGCCTCGTCCTTCATGCTCGGCATCGATATCGACTTCCCGACGAGTCCATCGGGCGGGAGATCACCGTTCTTTCCTCGCCCCGGCGGGAGGAGAACCGGGTGAACTGTGGAAAGAGCGACCAGGGAGGCGGAGATTGAACGATGCCCTTTGATGAACGGCTGCGGAGCGCCGGAACCGACAGGCTCTTCGAGGCCATGATGACGCTTCAGACCTGCGAAGAGTACTACCAGTTTTTCGAAGATCTTTGCACCATCGGGGAAATCCAGACCATGGCTGCCCGGTTTCGCGCCGCGGAGATGCTCCACGCGGGCGCCACGTACGAGGAGATCGTCGCGGAAACCGGCATGAGCTCGGCCACCATCAGCCGCATCAAACGGTTCCTTCGCTACGGCGCCGACGGCTACTTGCTCGCCATCGAACGACTCCAGGATCGCCCCGGGACGGATGACCCCGACCCGGATTCCCTCCTTTAGCCCCCGTTGACACAGGGTTGGCGGGGCGCTATAGTAATACCCGTCTTCATATCTTTAGCGTGATAAAGAGAGAAAGCGAGGCCGTTCGCCTTTGATAGAATCCACAGCGCTTGCAACCGCCGAGTTTCGAAGGGATGCGGAATCCCGGATGCGCAGCGCCTTTCGTGCCTGGGGGTACCGGGAGATCGATGCCCCGGTCCTGATGGACTACGAGGTACTCCGCCGCGCCGGGAGTTCCGCCGAGGATGTCGCTTACAAGTTGGTCGACGAGGGCGGGCGCATCATGGTGCTCCGCCCCGATATGACCGCGCCCATCGCCGAGATGGCATCCCGCAATTGGTCGGATGTACCGCGACCGCTGCGGGTTTGCTATTTTTCCCGGTTGTTCCGCAGGAACGCCGGGGACCGCGAGTTCTTCCAGGCCGGTGCGGAGTTATTGGGCGGCGGTGACGTCGCCGCCGATGCGGAGGTGATCGGGCTCTGCTGCGATCTGCTGGATGCCGCGGGCGTCGGGCGGTACCAGATCAATCTCGGGGATACGGGCGTGCTGGAGGAAATCGCTACCTCCCTGGGCTTCGAGAGTACCCGGCGCGATTCGCTGCGGGACAGCCTGGCCCGGCGCGACATGGTCGCCGTGGAGGCCCTCCTGGAGGGTCTTCCCCCGCGGGACCTGGCCCGGGCAGAGATCCTTCTACCCTATCGCGGCGCCCTACAGGCCGAAGACCTCGGGGAGATGGCGACGGCCGGGGTGGGGGATGCCCTGCTGCGCCGCATCGAGGATCTCATGGGCTGGCTGAGAGACATCGCGCCGGCGGGGGACATCGGGTTTGATCCCTCCCTGGTGCGGAAACTGGATTACTACACCGGACCCGTGTTCGAAGTCTATTGCCCCCAGACCGGCGAAATGCTGGGGGGCGGGGGACGGTACGATGGATTGATGGGCCGGTTCGGGATGGATGAGCCCGCCACGGGATTCGCCGTGGACCTCGGATCCATCGAGTCCGCGGCCGAGATGAACGGCGTCTACCCCGATCCCGGCGAGATGTGCCTGGTGATCGCCGGGGGAGATCCGCCGACGCGCGCCCTCGATCTGGCGCGGGAACTGCGGGATGCGGGGAAACGCGTGATCCTCGAGCGTATGCCCCAGGGCGGAGAAGACGCCCTCCCCGGGCGGGCGCGAACCGTGGGGGCGCGGCGGATCTACCTGGTGCGCGAGGATATCCACGAGATTCCGGTGTCGCCCGGCGAGGGAGATGATCCGCGTTGAGTTCTTCAGATAATACCCGTGCGTTGGTGACGGTGGCCGTACCCAAGGGGCGCCTCGAGGGACCGACGTGGACATTCCTCGAGGAGGTCGGGTTGGCGGACGCGCAGCGTCGATGGCCGGAGCGATCCCTGGTGGAAGTCGATGATCGCCTCGGCGTCCGCCAACTACTGGTGCGCCCCTCCGATGTGGTTACCTACGTGGCCGAGGGTGCGGCCGATATCGGTGTGGTGGGCAAAGATGTGATCCTGGAGGCGGATCTCCCGGTTTACGAGGTCCTGGACTTGGGCTTCGGTGGTTGCAAGTTGAGCGTAGCCGCACCACGGGCGTCCCTGGCCCCGGGGATCGGTGCCGAGGAGTTCTACCGTTCGCGCACCCCCGTCCTCCGGGTGGCGACCAAGCATCCCGGGGTGGCGGATCGTCATTTCGGCGACCGCGGGATCCCCGTGCGGAGCATTCCGCTGCGCGGAAGCGTGGAGCTGGCACCCCTGGTGGGCCTGGCGGACGTGATCTTGGACCTGGTTTCCACCGGCAAGACCCTGGAGTCCAACGACATGGTCCTCCTGGAAGACGTGGCGGAGATTACGGCGCGGTTGATCGTGAACCGAGTCA
>PWSR01000094.1 GCA_003563985.1 Clostridia bacterium
ATACTCACGAGGTGTCCACGTCCTCTCTGTTTCTGTTTTGTTCCTACTCAACAGATTGAACAGAAGAGACGGGACACCTCCTTATCTTGGGGTCGATTATCCCAAATGCACCCCGAAACCCTCATCATACGCCCCTTTTGTGCCCCAAACTGGGGTAAAGCCATTTTCACCAACCTCGCTATCCACTGCCAGCAGGGCATCTCAGGAGAGCGAAAATGGCTCGGCCGTTTTCCCTTGCAAGTAGAGCGAGTTAGCAATCGCCCTTATCTTCGCAGCAGCCCAATCCCGTTAATCGAAGTGAAGGTTGCCGAAGGCCAAGTGGTTCTCGATTGCATGGTGGTCTTTCCGCGGGAGTCGTCCCGCGGTGAAGTCATGGTGGACCATGCAGCGTACCTGATCTTCTCCGATGGTATGATGTCTCCACTTCCCAACCGCGTAGAGGCGTGAGGATGGTCTCACTGTACTGGGCGGCGCCGGCCGACCAGTCCCTCGGATCCCATCCCATCGACCCCGGACCCTGCACCACCAATGCCGACAAACCCGGTGTGTCCACCGCCTGTTCGCCCAGATCACCGGCGATAATCATCATGCGATCCGCATTCGCGAGCGTCTCCATCTTGACGCGGCGGGCTCCCGCCGACCAGGTTGTGACTGCTCCAAATCTTCGGGTATAATTGCATCGATTGTGCACGGATGAACGGGGAAGGGGGCGCGCAATGTCGGAAAATGGGAAAGACGCGTCCAGCGGCAAAATGATTTGTTCCGAGGAGAAGGGCAATGTACACATCTCCAACGACGTGCTCGCAGTCATCGCCGGAATTGCCGCCGGAGAAGTTTCCGGGGTCACGGGCATGGCCGGTGGATTCGTCGAGAACATCTCAGAGAAGTTGGGACGACACGACCTGCGCCGCGGGGTCAAGATCGAGACGCAGAAGGACAGCGTGAGCGTAACCCTTTATGTCTCCGTGGAGTACGGCTGCCGTATTCCCAAGGCCGCGCGCCAGCTTCAATACAAAGTCAAGGAGGCCGTGGAGAACATGACAGACTTGGATGTCACTGCCGTGGATGTGCACGTGCAGGAGGTCGTGTTCCCGGCCAAGAAGGAAGGCGGCTCCGCAAACAAGAGAGAGGCGCGGGATGACTAAACCGGGCCGCGAAGCCGGTGGGCAGCGGGGTGCGGACGGCGAGAGGAGCGGTTTACCCTTCGGGCTCTCGCTCTTTTTGCGGGGATTGGCCGTGGGCGTTCTGTCGACGGTTTTTCTCGGTTTCCAGGTCGGCAATTACTTGAATCGCCGGGCCGTGTTGGTCTTCAACACCGGCTATGGTACCGTCCGGGTGTCCCGTGAAGCGTTGGAGGCGATCTTTACCGCCCGCTGCGAAGGAGTCGACGGCGTGGTCGCCGCGGAGATTCGCTCGCGGTGGCGCGGCGATCGGACGCGGATCCACCTGCGCCTGTACCTGGACTCCCGCGCGGAGGTAGAGTCGGCGGTGGCGGGGGTCGTGGCCAGCCTCTACCGCACCGTGTCGGAACTGACCGTGGCGAGCCCGGTTTCCGTAGAGCTCGTCATCGAAGAGATTTTTCTACTATGAGAATCGGGTGAAAAGGTGTCCCGACATCGGGCGAGGATAGCAGTGCTCGAAACACTATATCAACTGGATTCCCGCGGGGACGATACCGTAGACGTAGACGTCGTGGAGTCATTGTGCAGCGAGGCGCTGGAGCGTCACGGGGTTCGCAACGCCGATTCCGCCGATTTCGGTCGAACCCTGGCCGAAAACAGCTGGCACAATCGGGGCGAGACCGATCGGGTGATCTCCGATTTGTCGCGCAGTTGGGCCCTCCATCGGATCGGCAGACTGGAGCGTTCCATCATGCGGATGGCCCTCGAGGAGATGTGGAGGATGAACATCCCTCCGAGTGTAGCGATTAATGAGGCCGTGGAACTGACCAAGCGATACGTCTCCGAGCGGGCGGCCTCCTTTGTGAACGGCATCCTTGGCGCCTGCGTGGGGAATGTGAACGGGGAACATCGTGACGCGGATACAAGTACCGCCTCAGAGCCTACGCCGGAGGAACAGGTGAACTGAGTTACCGTTTCGTTGAAACGTGTCCCCTCACCGGTATCATGAAATGATTCATGGTCTGAACACAGATGGCAGCCCGGGGGTACAGCGGGCCATCTCGGAGTCCTCCGTCGGGCCGAGGACGGTGAGAGGATCCCACCCCCGCCGGGGAGCACACTCCGCCGTCGACCAGTACATTCGAGATCAGTACGCCGAGCAGGTCCCGCCCGACGTATCGTCGGGCGGCCGTACCAAGGAGGAGGAGAGTAGATGTCCGCCCAGATTATTGATGGAAAGACCATTGCCAAGGAACTGCGCGCCGAGCTGAAGACCGAGGTGGAGGGGCTCAAGGAGGAGCACGGAATCACCCCGGGCCTCGCCGTCGTTCTAGTGGGCGAAGATGCCGCATCGCAGGTATACGTTCGCAACAAGCACCGGGCCTGCAAGCGGGCCGGCATCGCCACCCGGGATCTCCGCCTGGAGGCCGACGCCACCCATGAGGAAGTCATGAACGTGGTCCGGGAACTCAACGCGGATCCGGACATTCACGGTATCCTGGTCCAGCTGCCGCTGCCCGACCAGGTCGACGAGGAAGAGATCCTCAACGCCATCGATCCCAACAAGGATGTGGACGGGTTCCACCCGGTCAACATGGGTCTCCTGTTGGCGGGCCAGCCCTCCTTCGTGGCCTGCACCCCCAAGGGGGTCATGCACATGATCGATACCCTGGGCATCGACCTGACGGGCAAAGAGGCGGTCATCGTCGGACGCAGTAACATCGTGGGTAAGCCCCAGGCGCTTCTGCTCCTCTACAAGCACTGCACAGTAACCATCTGCCACTCGCGGACCAAGGATCTCGCGGAACACTGCCGCAACGCCGATGTCCTGGTGGCCGCCGTCGGTCGCGCCAAGATGATCACCGGTGACATGATCAAGCCGGGTGCCACCGTCATCGACGTGGGTATCAACCGCACAGAGGACGGTTCCCTGGTCGGCGGCGTGGACTTCGCCGCTGCCGTCGAAGTGGCCGGGGAGATCACACCCGTTCCCGGGGGCGTGGGACCCATGACCATCGCCATGTTGCTTCGGAATACCGTCGACGCCGCGCGGGCGTCCGCGGGCCTCTAAGAAGAAGGGGGCGATGCCGGTGGCAACCACCGGCTCCGAACTCCACATATGGACGGTCTCGGAGATCACCGCCGCCGTCCGGGAAGCACTGGAGACGCCCGAGCTGGGGTCGGTGTGGGTCGAAGGAGAAGTATCCAACCTCCGCCGGCCCGGTTCGGGTCACCTCTATTTTACCCTGAAGGATTCGGGCGCGGCGCTCCGCTGCGTCCTCTTTCGTTCCGACGCCGCCCGTGTACCCTTCCAGTTGAACGATGGAATGGATATCCTGGCCCGGGGCCGGATCGGGGTCTACGAGCGCGCCGGCGAATACCAACTCTACGTGCGCGGCGCGGAGCCCGCCGGGCTGGGATCCCTGCATCTCGCCCTGGAACAGCTCCGGCGCCGGCTGGAGGCCGAGGGACTCTTCGACGAGTACCGGAAGCGGAGACTGCCCGCCTATCCCCGGAACATCGGAATCGTAACGTCTCGCAGCGGCGCCGCCCTGCGGGATATCGTCCACGTGGCGCGGAGGAGGAATCCCGGGATCAATCTCCTCTTGGCCCACGCCTCGGTGCAGGGCGATGCGGCACCGGGGGAATTGCTGGCATCACTGACGGCCCTGCAGTCCGCCGGCGTGGACGCGGTGATCCTGGGGCGAGGTGGCGGCAGCGTAGAGGATCTCTGGGCCTTCAACGATGAGGCCCTGGTGCGGGCGGTGGCCGATTATCCCATCCCGGTGGTGGCCGCCGTCGGCCACGAAACGGACGTGACCCTGGTGGATCTGGCCGCCGATGCCCGGGCCGCAACGCCCTCGGCGGCGGCGGAGATGCTCGTTCCCGATGCCCGAGTCCTGGCCCGGGAACTGGAGACGGTGGGTGCCAATTTGTCCCGCTCCCTGGAGCGGGTGCTGGAATCGGCGAGGAGTCGACTCAAAGCATCCCTGTACGCCCGGGTCTTTCGCCATCCCGAGGACTTGGTGCGAGATCGACAACAGAGCCTGGATCGGGTGGCCGAGGATGTCGTGCGCGGGGGACGACGCCGGATCGAGGGCGCGCGTCGAGACCTCGAATCCACGGCCGAGCGGATCCGCGTGCTGGATCCCCTGGGTGCCCTGGCCCGAGGATTCGCCGTTGCCACGGACTCCGAAGATCGCGTGGTCTCCGACGGCGCGGGATTGGCCCCGGGAGACATTCTGCGCCTGCGGCTCGCCCGCGGCGGGGCCCGGGTACGAGTGGAGGATGGCTGGGGAGAGGAAGGAGCGACACCGTGAGCCAAGATGCGAAACAGCAGGAACCTTCCTTCGAGGAAGCCCTGGAACGCCTGGAGGAAATCGCCCACCGGTTGGATTCCGGGGGCATGAGCCTCGACGAATCCCTGGAGCTCTTCGGGGAGGCCATCGAACTGGTACGGGTTTCCACGGAGATCCTGAACCAGGCCGAGGGGCGGATCGAGGAGCTCATCGAGATCAATGACGAAACCATGGGTCGCGTGCAGCTGGAGGTGGACCCCGAATGAGCGATTCTCCCGCGGTACCGCCCGCCTTCCTCGCCGCGCTGAAGCCCGCCGTGGAGGATGAGCTGGGGCGACGACTCGCCCTGGAGGGCGCCCCGGAGAATCTGGCCCGCGCCATACAGTATGCCGTGCTGGGCGGTGGCAAGCGCCTCCGGCCGGTCATGGCCCTCTCCGCCTGCAGGATGGTTTCGGGCCACATCGAACCCGCGTTGCCCGCCGCGGCCGCCGTGGAGATGATCCACGCCTATTCGCTGGTTCACGATGATCTGCCCTGCATGGATGATGACGATATGCGCCGGGGTCGGCCCACCACGCACCGGGTCTTCGGAGAGGCAGGGGCGGTTCTCGCCGGGGATG
>PWSR01000196.1 GCA_003563985.1 Clostridia bacterium
ACGATGAGGATATCTATCTCCATGGGATCCACCCCGAAGGCGGCGAAGCCCTCGGCGTCCCGGACCTGGTGGTTCAGGCTGGTGAGTACCACGCGGTTGCCGTCCCCGATGTCCAGGGTGGCCGAGGGACCGCAGCGAACCGTGCCGCCCGTCCCCATGGGGCCGGTGAGGACGTATTCCCCGTCCCCGACAAAGGAGACCGTTCCCTCCAGCTCCAGGGGTTCACCGGAGGCCTGGCCCCATCCCCCGCAGCGCACGCGCACCCGGGCGCCCGCGCCGGCGTCGATGCAGTCCCGGGCCGCCGCGGGATCGTGCATGCTGGAGAGGGCGACGTTCTTCGCCCCGCGCCGTAGGAGCTCCGCCAGCAACTTCGTATTGTCCCCGGTCCGATCGGCACCGTCGGCCAGGACCACCGGGGTCTTCCCCTCCGCCACCAGTTCCAGGGCGCGTTCCGCGGCTTCCTCGGTCTTGCGGATCGGCTTGCGCGCCAGCTCTTCCCGCCGCTCCCACATGTAGGCCGAGAGGTCCCGGGCTACCTCCTCCGCCAGGGCCTTGTTGCCGTCGGTGACCACGACCACGGTGGCTCCGACATCGGGCACGTCGGCGTAACCGAAACCCGGGGCGATGGAGATGTAATAGATTTCCGGGTATTTCTCTTCCCACTCCCGTGCCCGGGCGCGGAAATCGCTCATGGGCGGGGCCCCGGTCCACTGGAATATGCTCGGGGAGATGATGCCGGGCTTTTGGATCGCCATCTCCGGCTCGAATCGCCCGGCCAGGGTTTCCAGCAGGCAGTGGGCCGCCGCGGCTCCCGTTTCCGGCGTATCCGTGTGCGGGTACTCCTTGCAGATGAAGACCGCATCGGCCGCATCGGTGAGTTCTTCGTCTTCGTTGGCGTGCAGGTCCAGGGTAACCATGAGGGGGACGTCGTCGCCCACCACGGCACGGATGCGTCGCACCACCTCGGCCTCGGCCTTGGGGTAGCTGGCGGCGGCCATGGCCCCGTGCAGCGAGAGGAGCACCCCGTCCAGGGGCATGGCGTCCCGCACCCCCTCCACCAGCGCTCCCGTGTACAGTTCGAAGGCCTCGTCGGTGACGTAGCCGTGGACGCCGGCGGCGGCCGCCACGGTGCCGATCATCTCGACGTCCGCGGCCTCCAGTACGCGCACGAAGCCCCCGATGTACCCGTGCACCTCCCGGTTGGCTTCGATGGCTTCCTCGCCCCAGTGCACCCCTCGGTTTTCGAAATCCTCGACTCCGGTCAATTTCTCCAGGAACGTGTGGGTTTCGTGGATGAAACCCCCGATCGCTACGCGTACCATTCGTCAATCCCTCCCGAACTGCCTCGATTTATCTCCCACTTCCTCCCGTCGCTCCCGGTTCCCTGCCGCCGCCGGGGCCCCGACGCAGGAACTTCCGTCCCTTTAGGTGAATGGAACGCCGGGGGGATGAAGAAACGTGCGCGAATTGATGCTCGAAGAAATGACCTGGGTCGAGATCGAGGCCGAGGTGCGCGGGGGTAAGCGCTCGGCCATCCTGGCCGTGGCGTCGGTGGAACAGCACGGTCCGGCCCTGCCCTTGAACACCGACGTCGTGTTGGGGCGGGGATTGGCCCGGGCCCTGGCCCGGGAGCTGGGGGATGCCCTGGTGGCCCCGATCCTGTATCCCGGGTGTTCGGACCACCACCTGGCCTGGCCCGGCACCGTGAGCATCTCTCCGGGGGTGCTGGCGGAGCTGGTGGGCAGTGTGGCCGGGGGGCTGGCGCGGGCGGGCTTCGAAGAGATAGTGTTATTCCCGTCCCACGGGGGCAATTTCGCGCCCCAGCGGGAGGCCCTGCCCGCCATACGAAGTCGGGCTGGGGAGGCAGAGGTATTGGATCTGCTGGATTTTCGCGCGGTGCTCGAGGCCTGGTTCGAGGTCCTGGAGCGACACGGGTGGGAAGACCGGACGCCGCCCCACGCTGACATCATCGAGACCTCGATGATGATGGTCCTGGCCCCGGAGGCGGTCCGTGCCGCAAAGATGCAGCGAGGTTTCGTCGGCCGCCCCGACTTGGACGAGTTGACCGAGCGCGGGTTGCAGGCCTTCACGGAGAACGGGGTCCTGGGCGACCCGCGGGGTGCGACCCCGGAAATGGGTCGAGAACTCATCTCGGCCTGGGTCCAGTACGCCGCCGGGGAGATCCGGTGGCGCAGGAGTGAACGACCCGGAGGGGAATGGGGTCCCGCCGGAGCATGAGACTATCGGGAGGTAGTATAAATGTGCATCGGGTATAGACCGGCGATTATCGTCGCCATGCTTCTCGCCGTCGCGTTACTATTCTCGGGATGCGGCGGGGAATCCGGCCCGGAGGCGGGGGGACGCCTGATCGTGGGTAACAATACCGACGTGGCGTCCCTGGATCCGCACATGGCCACGGATCTCTACACGGTTCGCGTCTGCGACCAGATCTTCGACACCCTGGTTCGCCTGGACTTCGACGGCAACTACGCCGGGTCGCTGGCCGAATCCTGGACGATCGCCGACGAGGGTCGCGTGTGGGAGTTTACCCTCCGCGAGGACGTCCTATTCCACGACGGGGAGCCCCTCACCGCCCGGGACGTCGAGTTTTCCTTCGCCCGGATCATGGATCCCGAGGTGGAATCGCCCCGCCGCGGTGACCTGGCCGGCGTCGAGGAGATCGTCACCGACCCCGAGGACGATCGGATCGTCACGGTTCGGTTAACCGAGCCCAACGGGGCCTTCCTATCGACGCTGCTCAATATATACATCGTGCCCCAGCACGGCGTCGAGGAATTGGCTTCCGAGCCCTTCGGAAGCGGCCCCTTCTCCCTGGAGGAGTGGGTGCCCGAGGAGCGCATCGTCCTGGCCGCCTTCGAGGACTACTGGGGCGATCGGCCCCTGCTGGACGAACTGGTCTTCCGCCCCATTCCCGAGGTCAGCACCCGGGTGGTGGAACTGGAGACCGGCGGCATCCACCTCATGGATGAAGTCCCCGGGGAGGACCTGGAGCGCCTGGAGGCCATGGAGGAGATCGGGGTCTCCTCGGCGGTGGGCAGCAACTACAGCGTGTTGGCCCTCAACCTGGAGCGGGAGCCCTTCGACGATCCCATGGTCCGGTCCGCCATCGCCCACGCCGTGGACAAACAGCGCCTGGTGGACGTGGTCTATCCGGGTACCGCCGTCGTGGCCGAGGGCCCGCTGCCCCCGAATTCCTGGTCTTACGACGGGAACTACTCCGGGCATCCCTTCGACCTGGAGCGGGCGGCGAACTTCATGGAGGAGTCCACCCGGCCCGACGGGTTCTCCGTGGAACTGATGATCTCCGAGGGTGAGCGCATGGAGCGCGGCGCCGTCCTGCTGCAATCCATGCTGGGGGAGATCGGGATCGATGTGACCATATCGTCCCAGGAGTGGGGTACGTTCCTGCAGCGACTCATCGCCCGCGATTACGATATGCTGCGGGTGGCCTGGACCACGGACCCCGATCCCGACGCCCTGATCTACTCGCTGTTGCACTCGGGATCGGAGATGCTCAACTTCACCCGCTACCATAACTCCGACGTCGACTCCCTCCTGGATGCCGGCCGACGGGAGACGGACGTGGAACGCCGGGCGGAGATCTATCGGGAAGTCCAGTCCATCGTGGTGGCCGAGGCACCCATGGTCTACCTGCTCCACGAGAACCGGGTGGTGGCCCACAGGAGCTCGGTGCACGATTTCGCACCGCACCTGACGGGGGCGTTCTACTTCCAGAACAACTTCGGGGCCCGGACGTGGATGCAGGAGGACTGAGACTGGGGGGAGTGATGGGGTGGTGACATCTTTTGCCCTCCGCCGGGGGCTGATGGCGTTGCCGATCCTCATCGGTGTATCCCTGCTGGTGTTCGTCCTGGCCCGGGTGGTGCCCGGGGACCCCGCGTTGATCGCCACGGGGTTGGAGCGGGCGGACGCCGAGGAACTGGCGCGGGTGGCGGAGCGCCTCGGCTTGAACCGGCCCCTGCCGGTGCAGTACGCGGACTACCTGGGCGACCTCCTGCGGGGTGACCTGGGGGAATCCCTCCGGTATCGGCGGCCGGTGACGGAATTGATATTCGAACGATTGGGGGCCACCCTGGAGTTGGCCGGGGTGGCCTTCGTCGTGGCAGCGCTCGTGGGCATTCCCCTGGGCGTCGTATCCGCCGTCCGCCGGGGGCTTCCTGATTGGCTGGCGGCCCTGGTGGCCGTGGGTGGGATGTCGGTGCCGGCCTTTTGGCTGGGGCTCCTATTGATCCTCCTATTTTCGCTGCACCTGGGATGGTTCCCCGCCTCCGCCCGGGGGGGATCCCTGGTGGCGGCACTGGGCGCCGTCTTCGCCGGGGGTGGCCTACACCCCCTGCTGCGAAGCGTCTCGCACCTGGTCCTTCCAGCCGTCGCCCTGGCGGCCCCCACCGCCGGCCTGCTGGCCCGGATGACGCGCTCGGGGATGATGGACGTGATGGGCGAGGACTACATCCTGGCCGCGCGTTCCCGGGGGATCCCGGAGCGCTCCATCGTGTACCGGCACGCCCTCAAGAATGCATTGATCCCCGTGGTGACCGTCGCCGGCCTGTTCCTCGGTCGCCTCATCGGCGGGGCGGTGATCCTGGAGACGATCTTCGCCTGGCCGGGGGTGGGGCGCCTGGCTGTCTTGGCGGTGCGTCGCCGGGACTACGCCGTGGTCCAGGGGACGGCCCTGCTGGTGGCGGCGGGTTTCGTCCTGATCAACGCGGGGATCGATCTCCTCTACGCCCGGCTGGACCCGAGGATCCGCTATGACTAGGTTCGGGGAGATGCGACGCCACCTTCGCCGCAATCGCCGCGGGGCCATCGGCGCCGCCCTCCTGGGGGCGTTGATCCTGGCCGCCGTCTTCGCCCCCTGGTTGGCGCCCCACGGCACGGACGAATTCTTCCCGGGGATCATGGCCCCCCCGGGATCCGAAGGACATCCCCTGGGAACGGATTCCGTCGGTCGCGATCTCCTCACCCGTTTACTGCACGGGGCCCGGGTTTCCCTGGC
>PWSR01000051.1 GCA_003563985.1 Clostridia bacterium
CAATTCCGTCTTCGGAGAGGCGGCGGCCACCATTCCGGTCAGTGCCACCAAGGCGGTGACCGGACACCTCCTCGGTGCCGCAGGGGCCCTGGAGAGTGCCGTGTGCTTGATGAGCATCCGGGACAATATGATCGCGGCGACGGCGAACCTCGGGAACCCGGACGAGGAATGCGCCCTGGATCACGTCGTGGGCGCGCCGCGTAAGGCCGAGGTCAACCTGGCATTGACGAATTCCTTCGGCTTCGGCGGACAAAACGCGACGCTGATATGGGGGCGCTACGCCTAGATGCGATTGGAAGATCTGCTGGAACACCTCGGGATCGAGGTCGACGAAGTCCTGCTATCCAGGGCCCTCACCCACAGTTCGTACGTCAACGAGCATCCGGGTGAGGGTCCCTCCAATGAGCGAATGGAGTTCCTCGGGGACGCCGTGCTGGGCGCAGTGATCAGCGAGGAACTCTTCCGCCGGCATCCGGATCTGAACGAGGGCGCCCTCTCCGCCATGCGATCCGCCGTGGTCCGGGCCGAAACCCTGGCCGCCGCCGCGGAATCCCTGGGCATCGGAGAACGACTCCTCCTGGGACGGGGAGAATCCATCTCCGGGGGGCAGCGCAAGGAATCCGTCCTGTCCAATGCCTTCGAGGCCGTGGTCGCCGCCGTATACCTCTCCGCCGGACTCGAGGCCGCCGCCGACTTCATCCGAGCCGCCCTGTCGAACCCGATGGATTCGGCCCCCGGGGATGCGCTTCGCCCCGATCCCAAGTCCGCCCTGGATCGATACGCGCAGTTGGAAGGCAAGGACATCTGCTACCGGATCGTCGGGCGGGAGGGCCCGGATCACGATCCCCGCTTTACCGTCGAGGTCTGCCTGGATGGTCGCGCGGTCAGCCGGGCCACCGAAGGCAGTAAAGGGCGAGCCGAAGAACGAGCGGCCATCGAAGCATTGAACCGCCTCGGGATCGACTGAAGGATATGCTGCTATGGTCTCGAATACTGGATTCGGTGAGCCGTCATTCGTTTCTCCGAGAAGGAGAGACCCGTTGACGTCAGAAATGCTCCGGGTCCCGTGGAACTCGAATAATGGGTTCGCTGTAGGCCTTGCGTCGGCGGTGCGCCGATCGAAAGGCACAGTGAAGGTGCGGAGCACCGGGTCCCATGCCGTTAGACGCGCGATGGAGACTACGTGTATCGCTCGAAGTTTCGTGGTAACGAACGGGAACGATACCAGCAGCGCGGGATCCGGTCCCGATCCCCTGGGGTTACTCGTCCGGCCTGTCCCCACGCCGAGGTGCGGGGACAGGCCTACTAGCGCGAAAAGAGGATTCGCATGCGGTTGAATCAACTCGAAATGTCCGGGTTCAAGTCCTTCGCCCGCTCGATGACACTGGAGTTTCCGGAAACCCTGACCGCCGTAGTCGGTCCCAACGGCAGTGGCAAGAGCAACATCGTCGACGCCTTCCGCTGGGTCCTGGGGGAACAGAGTCCTTCCATGCTCCGTTGCGGGCGGATGGAGGAAATCATCTTTTCGGGTACCGCTAGTCGCCGTCGCCTGAACCTGGCCCAGGTCACCGCCACCTTCGAAAACGACGGGTCCCACGATCATCTGCCCACGGAGATCGAGGTCACCCGGCGATTGGATCGAGACGGCAGGAGTGACTACCTGCTCAACGGCTCCCGGTGCCGGCTTCGCGACATCCAGGAACTCTTCTGGGATACCGGCCTGGGAAAGGGATCCTACGCGGTGATCGGGCAGGGCGAGGTCGAGCGAATCGTCGACGCCAGCGGCGACGATCTCCGCACCTACGTAGAAGAGGTGGCCGGCGTCACGCGATTCCGCGTGATACTAAAGGAATCCGGCGATCGGGCCAACCGGGGCCGTGACCGCTATCGGCGAGCCTCCGATGTCCTCTCGGTTCGGGAGGAGTACGTCACCCCCCTGAGGGAACAGGCCAAGCGCGCCCGGTTACACCGCATCCTTTCCACCCATGAAATGCGGCTTCGCCGTTCCGTGCTGGCCACGGAATATCGCAACCTGTCGAAGTCGCTGGAGAAGAACCGTACGAAGTTCGCGCGGGCGAAACAAGAATTGAACGACATTTCCCAGCGCCGCCGGGAATTGGCACTGCGATCCGAGGAACTCACCACGAATCTTCGATACTGGGTTGCCCGGGAAGAATTGTTCAACGAGGGTACCGGACGATTGGAGCGGGCGGAGGCGCGCCTCGGGGGAGAATTCTCGGTCCTGGAGGAACGGCTGCGCACCACGGAGTCGAATCTCGCCGCTGCGCGCTGCGAGCTGGAGGATCTTTCCCGGCGCCGGGAGGAACTGGGCACCTACGAAGGGGAAGACCTGGCCGCGCGCATTCGAGAGCGGGACCGCCTGCAAAACGAGATCGCCGAACTGCGGGAGTCCGCGGCGGGGCCAGGGGGGAGTGACGAAGCCGAGGAGGTCTTGCGGCGGGCCATCCGCCGTGAAGAATGGTTCCGGGGTCGAATCCGCGAGGCCGGGCGCGAGATGGAGGCACTGGACGAGCGACTCCGCGAGGCGTACACCCGCGCCGCCCGGGCGACGAAACGACTCGAGGTACTCCGGTCTTCTGCGTCGGACACTTCGCCCCGAGAAACCGAATCGGAGTCCTTGGAAACGCGGCCCCCGGAGGACGTCGCCAATGATCTCGCAGCGGCCACCTCTCAGCTGTCGGCGGGCAGGAACGGGCTCCGGGAATTGCGGGAACGTCGCGATGAGCTTCGCCAGCGGATCGCAGCGTGGGAATCGCGTAGGCAAGCCCTGGAGCAGGTGGTGGAAAATCGCAAGCCGCAGAAACGGGGGGCCGACCGACCCCAGCATCCCCCGGGAGAACTCCTGCTGACCCATTTCGTGGTCCCCGAGGACCTGCGTGCGGCCGTCCCCGCGGCCCTGGGCACGTGGGCAACCGCACGAACCCTGCCCTTTGACCACATCCCCGAGGAGGGGGTGTCACCGGGCGCGTCCCTGGTGTTGACGGATCTCGGCCGAGCCCGGAGCACAACCCATCCTCGAGTGGAGCGTCCGGCCTGGACCGAGTGGCTACTCGAGAACGACTTCGGGGAAATGGTCGCCGGTTGGCTGGAGGACCTCGTGGAGTGCGCCGAGGATCTTCCTCGCTTCCGCGATCTACGCGCGGCGCTCTTTTCGAATTTCCTGGTGGTCGAGGACCGCCGCGTATTGATCGATCTCCTCGAGGCGATGTGGGCCTCCGAGTCCCTCCCCGGGGGAGAATATCCACTCCTCGTTTCGATGGATGGATGCTTCGCCGATCCGCGCGGGCGAATCAGCGGCGCGGGGTCCGGCTCCAATGCCGCCACCGAACCGGTGGCCCTGGCAAAGGAGATCCGTTCCCTTCGCTCGGGAATCGCGGAGGCCCGAAGAGAACTGGAGGAACTGGAACGTCTCATGGGTACCGCCGACGACGAAACCAAGGAATGGGATGAGCGCGTCGTGGCACTGAAGGCGGAGCGAGATCTCGCCCTCCGCTTGCGGGAAGAGGCCGCCCGCCGGGATTCCGCCGTGCGCCGGGAAGGAGAGCGCCGACAAAACGAAATGGATGAGTTGGAGCAAAGCCGAACGGATGCTTCGCGTTCGGCGCGGGACCTGGAGCGGACGAAGGCGGAATTGGACCGTCGCCGCCGACACCTTATTCGCGCGCTGGGTGCCCTGGCGTTGTTCCGCTCCGAGCGGGAAGGACAGGTCGCCGCGGCGCGCCGCGATCGCGAATCCCTGGCGGCTGCGGTGGAAACGCGGAGAAACCAAATGCTCGCCCTCTCCGAGGAGGTCGCCGCGATACGGGCGCGGGTGGAGCATTGGCAAAGCGAAACCGAGCGCCTGCAACGACGGCGGGAGGACCTGGTGGCCAGGGTGGAGGAGTGCCGCGGACGGCGGGATCGGATTTGCAGCGAGCGAACCCGGATGCGCGAACGATTGGACGGGTATCGACGGGCCGTGGAAAGGGCCTCCCGGGGGCGCGCGGAGGCAACGGAACGTCGCAAAAGAACGGCGGAAGAGGCGGAGAACACGCGGGTCGCCGCCGCGCGCCTGGAGGAAAAACGAGCCGCGGTATCCAATCAATTGACCTCCCTGGAATCGGGCGGGCGTCGGATGCGGGAAGATCGCGAGCGGGTGGTGGCCTCGGCTCGCAGGGAGCACAACCTGGATCCGCCCGGGCTGGAAACGATCACCCCGGCGACCAAGATCGCCGAGGCGCGGCGGGCCATCTCCGATTTGGAGGGGCGTCGCCGATCCCTGGAGCCGATCAACCCCCTCGCCGTCGAGGAATACCGTCGCGAGGTCGGCGACCTGCATATACTCGAGTCCCGGGTGACCGATCTGAAAGCGGCCCTGGAGGGCCTGGAGTCCCTGCGGGCGTCCCTGGCAACCCGGGTAGAGGACCGCTTCTTGGCCACACTGGAACGGGTATCCGGAGCCTTCTCCGAGACCTTCGTTGAGCTGTTCGGAGGTGGCGAGGGTCACATCCGACTCAAGGGCGACGGAAAGTCATCGTATCCTCGGCTCGAGATACGCGCCCAACCGCCGGGGAAGAAACTCAGCCGCATGAGCCTTCTCTCGGGTGGAGAACGGGCGTTGACTGGAATCGTCTTCCTGTTTTCCCTGCTGAAAGTCCGCCCGGCACCGGTTTGCCTGTTGGATGAGATCGATGCCGCCCTGGACGATCGGAATACGGATCGACTCGCCCGATATCTCCGGGACAGCAACGGGGGCATTCAATATATCTTGATAACCCACCAGAAGCGAACCATGGAGGTGGCCGACGCCCTCCACGGCGTTACGATGGCCGAGGCGGGGATCTCGGAGCTGGTTTCCGTGCGCCTCGAAGCCCGGGAATCCTCCCGGAGGGCCGCCGGTCCCGACGACGACTGAATCGAATCACTGGAGGTGTCCGATTTGATTACCCCAAATGGCTCGGGCAAGGGTGGTCTCTGGTCCAAGATGAGGACGGGCCTGGAAAAGACTCGCCG
>PWSR01000035.1 GCA_003563985.1 Clostridia bacterium
CGAGCCCCTGGGAATGGATAATAGTACCTTCTCGCTGGATTTCCTCGAGGAACGGCGCGACGTGACCACGCTCTATGCCAAGGGCCGGGACAAGGAGATATTCCGGGCACCCAAATGGCAGGATGGCCCCGCCATGGTGGCCGCGGGATTCCTCCGGTCCACCCCGCTGGACATGGTGAAGTACGGCGGGATGTACCTGCGGGGCGGAAAGAATGCCGACGGGAGAAGGCTCATCTCGGACGTGGGGTTTCGGTCTATGAAGGGCGGCGTATTTCCCTCGGCTCGCAGCCAGTACTACGGACGCGGATTCGTGGTGCGCCCGAACTATCACGCCAGTACCCTGGTCGAACACGGCGGGAGCCTGAAGGGCGTTTCTTCGCATTTCGGTTTCGTCCCCGAACGGGGAATCACGGCCTCGGTGGTGGCCAACCTGCAGGGTGTGCCGGCGGCCAAGATTTGGTTGGGCCTGGTGAACCTCGCCATGGGATTGCCCATCGATACGCCCCGCAGTGTGGAGCCGGAATACCGGGTTCCGAAGGATCAGCTGGAGCGATACGTGGGACAGTATCGCTCCGGCGAGGGAACCAACGTCAAGGTCTTCCTGGAGGACGGCGAACTGTTCGCCGAGGCGGAGGGGGAAGTGCACTCCCTGCGTCCCAGTGGCCCCGACACCGTGGCCATCTGGTACCGCGGTCAGGAGACCGGCGTGCGCTTCTTGCCCGGCCCGGACGGGCGAGTCAAGGCTCTCTACTACGGTCTCCGGATCATACCGAAGGTCGGGGACTGATTCGTACCGGGACGCCAGGTCCCGGGCAGGCCCCTACGGCGCCGCCCCATCGGGATGCACTTCCCGGGGGCGGCGTTCCTTCTTCCCTCCGATAGGACTCGGGCGGTTCTTGGAGAACCCCTACGGGAGGAACCCCAACATTTCACGGGTTGTATGGAACAGGATAGCGGGGCGGTCGCCCTGGATTCCCCCGGGCGCGCTCGCGCTCCGCCGCATCGGCCCCGGGCCGGGAAAGGAAGCATATGACGCATTCTTTGCATCGATCGACGGTCTTGGAGATGGGGCGTCCCGACGGAGCGCCGCGGGAGCCCCGGGATTACGTGGTCATGATCATGGCGTGCCAGGGCGTAAATGAGGAAGGGGCCAGCGAGGGGCTGCGCCGGGGCATGGAGATCCTGCTGGCCCACGACCCGGTCAACCTTTCGGACGGAGAGAGCAGCATCTTCTCCGGCGCCACACCCGAAGTGCTCTCGGAAGCGATCCGGGATACGTCCTACGTGGCGGCCGTCTACGCGGATCCGGAGAGCCTGGTGGATGCCCTAAAGGACCTGGCCGCGGAGGATGCCGGTCCGTCGGTGGTGGTTACCGGGGACCCCGGGGAACTGGAGCCCTTGTTGGCACGGGCCGGGCTCTCGGCCCACACCATCAACCTCTCCCTGGGTCAAGCCGGGACGGGTCCTTTGCCTCCCGAGGGACCCGTGCGGGACCTGGCCCTCATGTGTGGCCACGGCCTCGTCGCCCCCGCCTACATTCGCCGCATCGCCGATCGGATTGCCGCGGGAACCCAGAGTCCCGATGCGGGGGCCGAGGAACTCGCCGCCCTTTGTACCTGCGGGATCTTCAACGTGCCCCTGGCGGCGCGCCTGCTGGAAGGTGCCGGAGGTGATGTCCGATGAAACTTCGTTCCGATCTCTGCATCGGTTGCGGTGAGTGCGTACCCGTGTGCCCGGGCGAGGCGATTCATCTGGGTAATGACGAAAAGGGATCTGCGCCGGGCGTCGCCCGCATCGATTTCGAAGCCTGCCTGGAGTGCCAGGTGTGTCATCGTTGGGGCCGGTGTCCCGTCGGGGCCTTTGAACCCGAGGAGGAGTTACCCTGGCCGCGGTCGCTCCGCCGCCTTTTCAGCGACCCGCTGGCAGTATTTTCCGGCACGACGGTGTCGGGAAGGGGTACCGAGGAGATGAAGACCAACGACGTCAGTGGTCGATTTCCCGAGGGGATCCTGGGCCTGTCCGTGGACGTGGGAAGGCCGAATGCCGCGACCTACTTCCGCGACGTGGATCGGATCTCCCGGGCCCTGGCGCCCACGGGAGCCCGGTTCGCGGCGGATAACCCCATGACGGAATTGATGGCCAACGAAGCGACCGGCGCCCTGCGGGAGGACATCCTCGGCGAGAGGGTGTTGTCCGCCGTCATCGAAGCCGTGGTTACGCCGGCGGAATTACCCGGCGCCCTGGCCGCCCTGCGGGACGTCACCGAAGAAATCGATACGATCTTCTCCGTCGGCCTCATCGGCCGGCTGGGCGGGGCGTATGACATCCGGGGCCTGCGGGACCTGGCGGCGGCATCGGGAATGCCCCCGGGCGAGGGCGCCAAGATCAACGTGGGGCTGGGGCGTCCGCGCGCGGAGATTTGATCGGCACGGGACCTGGCCTTCGAAGGATAATAGTTCACAACCCTGAGGAGTGATAGTTTTGTACGGTTTTCACGGGAAGACACTGCACATCGATTTATCGGAGCGGACGATCTGGGAAGAGGAATTGTCCGATGACATCCTGCGGGAGACCCTGGGTGGTAAAGGGTTGGCGGCGCACCTGTTGCGGACACACCTACCCGCCGGCGTCGAACCCCTCGCCCCCGAGAATCTCCTGGTGTTCGCCACCGGTCCGGCTTCGGATACCGCGATACCCGCCGCCAGCCGCTTCGGGGTCTACGCCAAGTCCCCGCTGACGGGTCTTTTCGGCGAGTCCTACTCCGGCGGCCATGTCGCCCCGATGATGAAGCGAACCGGTTACGATGCCATCGTCATCGGAGGCGCCGCCACCGGGCCCACGTACCTTTCGATAACGGACGAGGGGGTGGAGTTCCGAGACGCGGCGGACCTCTGGGGTGAAACCACGGACGTGGCCGAGGAGGCCCTCCTGGAACGCGCCGGTATCGATGGCGGCCAGGCGCTGGTCATCGGGCCCGCCGGGGAGAACCTCGTCGCCTTTGCCTGCATCAAGAATAACCGCTGGCGGTCCGCCGGGCGAAACGGGATGGGCGCCGTCATGGGCTCCAAGGGCCTCAAGGGTTTGGTCTTCGGTGGGAGCACCCGGGCGGAACTGGCGGACGAAGCCGGGCTCCGGGAGTACGTCCGGGAGATGGTAGCCGAATGTCGGGACACCAAGCGCACAAATCTCATGCGAACCTACGGCACGCCGTACATGGTGGCGACCACCAATGCCGCCCATGCCTTCCCGTCCCGGTATTGGGCGCAGGGCAGCCTGGAGAACTGGGAGGGCATCAGTGCCCGGGAGATGCATCGGGTGATGGACGTCAAGCCCAAGGCCTGCCGGGGCTGTTTCATGGCGTGCGGTAAATTGAGTACCGTGAAGTCCGGACGCCACCGGGGATTAACCATCGAGGGTCCCGAGTACGAGACCATCTACGCCCTGGGCGGGATCTGCTGCGTGGATCGCATCGAAGAGGTCGCCTACCTCAACGACATCTGCGACAAACTGGGCCTGGATACCATCAGCGGCGGAAACATGGCGGGATTGGCCATCGAAGCCGGTATGCGTGGCAAGGTGGAGGAGGCGCCCTCCTACGGGGACGTCGATGGCATCGCTCGACTCTTCGAAGACATCGCCCACCGGCGGGGAATCGGGGACCTCCTGGCCCGGGGGGTTCGGGAGGCGGCCCGGGAACTGGGCCTGGAGGATTTGGCCGTACACGTCAAGGGGCAGGAACCCGCGGGGTATGATCCCCGGACGCTGCGCGGGATGAGCCTGGGTTACGCCGTATCGTCCCGGGGTGCATGCCATCTTCGCTCCAGTTACTACATGCAGGAACTGGACCACCAGGCCCCCGAGGACCTCTTGGAGAAGACCGCGGACTTCCTGCATTTCGAGAGTCGCAATGCCCTGGAGGACTGCCTCATCCTCTGCCGGTTCTACCAGAAATTCATCGGCTGGGACGGAATGGCCCGGATACTGGCGGTCACCACGGGGATGCAGCTGGATGAACGGGAGATGAAGGCCCTGGCCATGGGTGCCACCACCGCCGTCAAGCGGTTCAACCTGCGGGAGGGTTGGAGCCGGGCCGACGATGCATTGCCCGCCAGGCTCTTCGAAGAACCGGTGGGGCCGGAGGGAGAGTTCGTGGCCGATCGGGAGGAACTGGAGGTCATGCTCCGGGAGTACTATCGACTCCACGGGTGGGACGCCCAAGGGGTTCCGTCGGGAGAGTAGATGGATGTGCGGGCCCCGAACCCCCGGGTTCGGGGCCTATTCGACGGGTTCGGGGATGCAGTGAACCCGGTTGCGCCCGCCCTCCTTCGCCCGGTAGAGGGCTTCGTCGGCGCGCTTCAGCAGGGCGTCGCCGTGGAATGCTTCCCCCGGTAGCGCGTGGGCGACGCCGATGGAAACGGTAACGTGGTCGGCGACCTCGGAGGCCTCGTGGGGTATGCGCAGATCCTCGATTCTTCTTCGAATCCGCTCCGCCACCTCGCATGCCGCCTCCAGGTCGGTGGCAGGCAGTATGATGCCGAACTCCTCCCCGCCGTATCGCGCCGCCATGTCCGTGGGGCGGATGCAGTCGCGCTCCAGGGCCGCCGCCAAGCGCTTCAGGCAGTCGTCCCCGCGCCCGTGACCGTACGTATCGTTGTAGGGCTTGAAGTAGTCGATATCCGCCAGCAACAGGGACACGGGCTCCTCGGCCACCGCGGCCCGCACCCAGGTGCGCCGGAGGAATTCGTCGAAGCGCCGGCGATTCGGGATTCCCGTGAGACCGTCGGTGTTGGCCAGGTCCATTATGGTCTCGTAATGCCGGGCGTTGGCGATGGCCAGGGCGCACACATCCAGGAGGCCCAGGGCGGTACTGAGATATTGATCCCGGTACTCGGGAAAGGCCAGTCCCCTGACGTCTACCGCCCCGAATAGGGTGTCGTCGTAGATTAGGGGTAGCCGGAATCCATCCTCGCGGTAGA
>PWSR01000183.1 GCA_003563985.1 Clostridia bacterium
GCTCGTCTTGATCGATCGAATCGGCGGGGTTGCGTCTAAGAAACCCTCGGGTTAGCCGGTCGGTACGGGTTTGCGGGCGAAGACCAGGGCGCTGACGATTCGGGCGCCTTCGGGTAGGCCGTCGTCGGCCCAGGCCCCTTCGATTCGTATCGATGTCCCCTGGAACCCCGCCGCTTCCAATCCCCGGTACCATTCCCGCTCCGTCAGGGCGCCCCCGACGCAACTGCACCAAAGATCGGGATCCGTCGTTGCGCCGACGGGCCGCTCGCTCTCCCAGAGGAGATCGGAGATGGCGATTTCGCCCCCGGGCCGGAGGACCCGGAACAGCTCGGCGAAAACGTCGGTCTTCTCGGGCGCCAGGTTGACCACGCAATTGGATATGATCACGTCGACCGACGCGTCGTCTAGCGGGATCCGGGCCATGTCCCCGCACATGAATTCCACATTGTCCACTTCGGCGGCTTCGGCGTTCTCGGTGGCCAATTGCACCATCTCCTCGGTGGCGTCCAGGCCGTAGACGTACCCGTCGGGTCCGACCTGCTTCGCCGCCAACAGGACATCGAGGCCGGCTCCACTGCCGAGATCGAGGACGGTTTGTCCGGGCTGTAGGCGACCCAGGGCGAAGGGATTGCCGCAGCCCAGGGAAGCCCCGCGGAAGTTCTGCGGGAGAGAACGCATTTCGGCCGCCGAGTAGCCCGGGCTAACGCAGCGGGAGTGAGCGCCTTCTCCCGGTGGGCAGCAACAGGCGGACGCCATTTCCGTCCGCGCCAGTGCAGCGTATCGCTGTCGAACCGCTTCTTCGATGGATTGTTCGCCGGAGGATTCTTTCATCGGTGTTCATTCCCTTCGTCGCGGCTGGGGTTCATGTATGTGGCGAAAGTGTACCACGATTTCGCCGTTTGGCGCAGTATTGTTGTCCCTCTGGACGGAAATGTGCGGGTGCTTCCCGGGGGTGCATCCGGGGCCTGGATCCGGATGATTTCGAGGGTATGAAGGCCGAAAATGGGGTAATAGTATTCCTGAGCCGAAGATGTAGGTTGTGGACAGTTTCCGCGTAATGCCAGCGTATTGCCGGGACCTATCGTCGGTGCGTATCCATTCAAGTCGGGACGAGGTGTTGTCTTTGTTCAAGAGTTCAATCACGATCATGAAAGTTTCGGGAATTCCCATCCGTCTTCACGTCAGTTTCCTGCTGATCCTGCCCTTCATAGCCTACGTGATCGCCAGCAACATCGCGGGGATCGCGGAGATGGCGTCGGTGAACGTCGGCGATCTGGCCCTGCAGCCCTTCACCCTGGGGTTGTTGCTGGCGATGCTCCTGTTCGTCAGCGTTGCCCTCCACGAACTGTCCCACTCCCTCGTAGCCAGGAGCCAGGGAATGGAAATCCAGGATATCACCCTGATGCTCCTCGGGGGCGTGGCCCAGATCGAAGACGGGGGCATGGAGCGGGACGAGATGTGGATGGCCTTTGCCGGGCCGCTTTTCAGCCTCGTGTTCGGCGCCGTTTTACTGTTTCTCATCAGGCCCTTAACGATGGGCTTGGGCGCCGACCTGGCGCTGGTGGTGTACTACCTGGGATTCATGAACATCTTTCTCGCCGTCTTCAACATGATCCCGGCGTTCCCCTCGGATGGGGGGCGCATCCTGCGCTCCTTCCTCGCCCGGCGCACTTCCTACCTGGAGGCGACGCGCATCGCGACCGCCATCGGCAAGGGGTTTGCCGTGGCCTTCGCCCTGTTCGGATTCTTAATCGGGAACATCATCCTGATCCTCATCGCCTTTTTCATCTACATCGGTGCCACCCAGGAATACCAGGCGAACGTCGTGAAGGATGTGTTCTCCGAGTTCAAGGTATCCGATTTGATGACCGAAAACGTGGCGACGGTGGAGATCGACTCGACGGTGGCGGAACTCCTGGAACGCATGCTGCACGATCGCCACTCGGGATATCCGGTGGTCGACGAGAGTGGCGCGGTGGTGGGTTGCGTGACGCTGGGGGATATACGGTCTCTGCCCCAGGACGTCCACGAAACCGCCCGCATCGACGAAATCATGTCCCGGGAGGTCATCAGCGTGGCGCCGTGGGATGACCTGTTCTCCGCCCTCCAGAAGATCTCCGAGGCCGATATCGGGCGCCTGATCGTGATGGAAGATGGGGAGTTGGTCGGCATCTTAACCCGGTCGGACATCATGAAGGCGTACCGCCTGAAGGCGATGCGGGAGGAGCGGCGACGCATCGAGGCGTGATGATTGGGCCCGTCGATCTCGATCGGGTCGGGGTTCGTGGAATGCTGGGCACGTATGGGTGCTGGCGCTATGACGATTTTGCCTCGACACCCTCGACCCGCGCGCATCGGGGCGAGGTTGGGGGAACCTATCCAACGTTTCTCGCGTCTGCCATTCCCGGAGGATCAATGGGGAGAAGGAGCGCCCGGGCGTGGGGGGCGTGGACCCCGCACCCCCTGGAGGAGTGACCGATGGAAGCGGGGAAGTAGGAAACAGGAGGATTATCCCATTTCGCTTCGATCGAGATGGGACGTCAACTTTTTGTCTACTTGGCGTCGCGTAGGGGAGATCGTCGGGGAACGAACATAGGTGCTGCGGTAGATGCATTCTGGATTGGTTTCATATGGAGGTGCTGAAAAAGTGAGCGGTAAGATGAGAGTTCTCTTGGCTGCGGTATTGGCATTGGCATTGTCTCTTGTGGGTGCTGGCATCGCTGTAGCCGCGGATGGCATCGATGTATCCCCCGGGAGCGATGCCCGCCTGGAGGCCTACGTTGATGCCATCGATGTGGAAGCACCCGGCGCGGATCGGCTGCGCTTCATGTTGTTCGTCGGTGCCCTGGATAGTATCGACGACGCCGAGGCCGGATACTCCGGGGAGAATCGCACGCGGGTCTTCAGCCATCGCGTCGACCTAATCGACGTAGAGGGCGGAGATGTCCACGAGATCGAATACTTCGATACCGTCATCGCCCGGGTGATCCACGATGGAGACGATACCTGGTCCCTGACCTTCACAACGGCCCTGTTGGATTACATGCATGAGAACTTCGACTGGTCGTACGGGGACGAGACCACCTGGCTCTTCGCCCCGGGCGAAGAGGACGCGTACTGGTGGGATACCTGGAGCGAGGAGCACTGGGATACCCACCGCCACTATCGACTTACGCCGCACACCGCGTATTGGCCCTTTGAAGTGGAAGACGACGAAGAAGACGAGGCCTTCGACAGCTTCGGCGGATATCACGCCCAAATCGTGGGAGCTACCTTCGACGATGATGAGGGGGCATTGCCCGGCAGCGAGAGTGCACTGGCCTTCGATTCAGCCCAAGGGGATCGCGTGTTGGCCACCGGATTGCCCCATTCCGACAGCGTAACGGTATCCCTTTGGGTCAAGCATTCGGGGGCTCTCGATCCGTCGAATCCGGGGCTCATCCACGGGGCGCCGGCCGGGGAATCATTTTCCACCGAACCGGACAGTAAGTCCGTGGGGCTCTGGGTCACCTCCGGCGGCGAACTCTGGGGACGCCTAGTCCAGGGTGGCGGAGTACAGAAGAACTTCCCCGTGAGCGAGAACCTGGACGCGGATACCTGGTATCATGTTGCACTGACCGCTGACTCGGAGGCCGGCGAAGGCAAACTTTACCTAGACGGCCGGGAAGTTGCCTCGATCGAATACGAAGGTACGTTGCGGGATTGGTCCGATTTCGGCATCGGCCGCCAGGGGGATGAATCGTGGAACGGGTTGATCGATGACGTGCGCTTGTATCGCCGCGCCCTGGCTCCCGCGGACATCGCGGCACTGCTGCCCCACCGGCTGGACGTCGACGTGGAGGGGGCGGGCTACGTCGAGGTAGATGGTATGGAACTCGACGAACTGTCCACATCCCTGTACTTCGCCCGGGAGACGACCGTGCAGTTGGAGGCCTTCCCCGTCGCTGGCTGGACCTTCACCGGGTGGGAAGTCGAGGTCGACGGCGAACCTGTCCAATTCACGAGTGGAGAGATTACGCTGGATGTCTCCGGCGTGGTCCGTGCCACGGCACGCTTCGCATCCGACTACTCGCTTTCCATTACCAAGCGGGGCGAGGGGACCGTCCTGGTGGACGGGGACGAGGTGACCCTACCCTACCTGGAGGCGTACGAGGAAGATGAGGAAGTACAACTCGAGGCGGAGGCCGCCCCGGGCTGGACCTTCGTGAAATGGGTGGTCGACGGGGAGGACTTGGAGGATCCCGACGATCCCATGGAATTGGTCATTGACGGGCAACGTGAGGTGGAGGCCGTTTTCCAGCGGGTCGCCGAGGAACGGGGCGAACTCTGGATCCCCCCGCGGACCCTCAATTTGCGGGCCCGGGGTCGCTGGATCGGCGCCCGGTTGCGACTGGCCGACATCGACCTCAGCGGATTGGATCCCGCGGATGTGGAGCTGACCAACGCGGAGGGTGACGAACCCGTGGCCGCCGACTGGGGGCGGGCCAGCAACGGCGAGATGATGCTCAAGTTCGATTGGGCCCGCGTTTCGGAACTTCTAGAACCCGGGGATGCGGTGGAGATCGTGGTCTATTTCCGGATGAACGGGAGCGACTACGAGGTACGGGACTGGATCCGCGTGATCAATCCCGGACCTCCGACGGGTGGTTCGCCCGGCCGACCCTTCTAGGGATGAGGACGAAGAAACCGATAACGGCCCCGGTGCAAACTGGGGCCGTTTCCATGTGCAGAGGAGTTTCCTGAAATCCTGCAAATCATCCTTCGGAGGGGGTTGGGACGGTATCCGCGGACTTCCAGATCATGAGGATGCGGACTCCCAGGACCGCGGCCAGGGTGAAGCCCAGGGCCAGGTAGAAGACCGGGCGGATCCCGGCGGCCGCCATCACGGCGCCGCCGATCATTGGTGCCAGGACCATCCCCGGGCGCCAGAGCATTTGCCGCAGGGAAAAGGCAGATGCGATGCTCCC
>PWSR01000011.1 GCA_003563985.1 Clostridia bacterium
AACCAGTCATCTTCGATTGAAAACCGGGGCATGTGCGATGGTTTGTGCATTTGGTTTCATCTCCAAATCGAATTGTGGGACACCACATCCATGGTATCGGAGCGGGACAAGGGATTCCATATCACATCGGAAGGCGAATCCCGCGGGGGCGCCATTAGAGGACCCCGAATTGCCACAGGACGAAAAGGGCGGCAAAGGAGCCGAGACCGCCGACCAGGCTGGCCCCGCCGTAGGCTAGAACGGCGCGATCCGCCTTCATGCCGGACAGCGAGGTGACCACCCAGAAGTAGCTGCTGTTGACGTACTTGATTATGATGGATCCCGAGGCAGCGGCGATGACGGCGGCTTCCGGGGATAATCCCAAGCCCGGCAGGATGGGAGCCGTCAGCGAAGCGGCGGTAATCACTCCCACGGTTGATGACCCCGTGATCATGTTGACCAGCACGCCCAGGAGGAACGGAAGGAACAGGGTGGGGACGCCGGCCCCCACGACGGCTTCTGCGACGAAGTCGACGGCGGGAGTCTGTTTGAGGATCTCGCTCAAGGATCCCCCGAGTCCGGTCACGGCAAAGATCATCGCGGAGGTCGTCAGTCCATTCTTGACCCAGCCAGTGACGGCGTCCTTGCGCTGTTCTCCCCGGGCGTAGCGCATGGCGAGCCAAAGTCCCAGGGATAGCGCGACCACGGGCCAGCCGAGATACTTCAATGCTCCGGTGGCGAAGTTGTCCCCCCGCCAAAGGAGTCTCACGGCGCTTTGCCCGGCGATCAGGGCGATGGGAATGGCGATGGGTAGGTACGCTGATAGCGTCGAGGGAAGTTCCGCTTCCCGCCCCGTCTCGTGAAAGGATGTCCCCACGAACTCGCGCGAGGGCGGGGACTCGATGCGGCGGCCGACGGTCTGTCCCCATCCCCAGGACGCCAGGGCGCCGAAGAAACAGGTGATGGCACCGAATAGGATCACGAGCCCGAGATCGGCATCGAGGACTGCAGCGGCTGCCAGGGGACCCGGCGTCGGTGGGACGACGGCATGGGTGAGCTGGAGGGCACCCACCAAGCCCGTGGCCATCGCTCCCATGGATACACCGAGTTCCAGGGCGGCTGCGTGGACCAGGGGATTCACGATCACGTAGGCGACGTCGGCGAAGATGGCGATTCCCAGGACGAAGCCTGTGAGGGTGAGGGCGAAGGGCATTCGCTTGCGTCCGATGAGATTGATCATGCTCAAAGTGATTCGCTCGACCGCTCCGGTGTGTTTCATGGCCTCGGCCATGATGGATCCCAGGATGATGACGACACCGATATTGCTGAGGGTATTGCCGAATCCCTTTTCGAAGGCGGCGATGAACGCCGGGATGTCGATGCCGGGTAGCAGGCCGAAGAGTAGTATCGGTACCAGGAGGGCAAGGAATACGTGCCACCGGAACTTGGTGATGAGGACCAGCAGGAGTACGATGACTCCGATGAAGCCGAGCAAGGATACGATGGGATCTTGCGAGACCGGCACGGGATCGAAACACCTCCCTAGAGTTATATCTCTATTTCAGCGGTTACCTTCTCCGGGGAAAGAGGAGGATGAGCCCCAGTGCGATGAGCGCGATGGGCCAGAGGCTCGGGAGCCATACCAGGTATTCTTCGTATTGTACTGCCATGACGAATACTCCGAATGCGGCCAATGCTCCGGCGGGATACACGGCCCAGGTGGAATCTCGACCGACGAGACGCTCCACGATATACACGGTGGCGAAGGCGCCGGCGAGGAATATGAAGAAGAGATATCCCTCCCCTCCCAGCTGGGAGAAGAGGCCGATGGCAGCGACCACGGATCCCGCGATCAGCAATGGCGTGCGGTAGCCCGTCGTGAAATACGCTGCGATGAGGATGGCACCCAACACGACGAGGAAATTTGGTCCCTCGATGGCTCCCATCCTGGCAAAGGCCCAGATGGCTCCGATCACGATCAACATGATTCCCAACGCCCGATTATCCACGGTACTCCCCTTCCCTGGCACCCGAGTGCCACGTCCAAGATGATACGCGAGTGGGCGGAATATCGCCATGCCCTCGACTAACGAATCAGGTACGGTGATTTCTGGCGGCCCGCCAGGAACCTGACGGATTCACCATCGAACAACACGCTTTCCTCGAGGGCGATCCGCACTTCGTCGGATTGCCATTCGGAGATGGTGCCGATCACGCTGAGTTCCAGGGCGTAGCAAGTATTGGGATTCAGCGGGATGTCCCCTCGCCCGGGAACTCGATCCTGATTATCCCACAATCCGATGGTGGGACCGGCGGCGTGCCCGTGGAAGCCGAGGGGGTGCGTGTAGATGCGTCCGTCAATTTTTTCCATCCTCGCCCGGGTGAGGGAAGAACACAAGATCTGGTTGCCCGTGCGACCGGAGGAGAACTCCGAGGTGACGATATCCTGGAGGCGATTTGCCCGTTCGAATAAGCCTTCGATCCCCCGGGGAGGCCGCTCTTCTCCCCGTCGCAATACGTAAGCGTGTCGTTGCGTATCCGTGCAGAGGCCGAGGTACTTCAAGCCGAGATCGCAATGGAGGAGGTCGCCCCGGCGAATGACATCGCGCGTCGGAGTGTCCCACCCCGAGTCCGGCGCCTGCAATTTCACCGTGGGATGGAACCAACTGTCCAGGCCACTGCGATCGATTTCTTCCCGGAACCACCATACGACATCATCGGTCGTAGTGTTGCCGGGATGTACGATCTCGGGGGAGAAGGCGCGCTCGATCAAATGGGAGGCGAGCCGCGCTATGCGAGGATAGGTCTCGATTTCCCCGGGACTCCGCGTCTCGAGCCACCGCACCGCCAATCGTTCCGCCGATACCATCCGATCCCTCGCCCCGGGATCCAACTCCGCGCGCAGCGCCTCAAGCTCCGAGGCCGTCATTCCATCTGCCAGAGCATGGGTATCGGAGACGTTTACCCCGATACGCCGCGGCTCTCGCCGTCGCAGGAGCTGGGCCACGCACTGCCATCCGTCTCCGGATTCGGGATCCCACACGCCACGATAGATGGATCCCAGGCCATAGCGGCAGATGGCCAGGCATTCCAGGTCGCCGGACCGGGGCAGGTGAAATACGAGGATCGTTCTCCGTCGCGCCGTGAGCATGGGCGCCGGGAGAAGGGTCATTAAAACGGGATCTTCATTGTATTCGCGGCCGGAGATGATCCAGGTATCGATGTCCTCTTCTGCCATGAGATCGGGCAGTATGGATCGAATCCGCTCGGACAACCATCGATTGGTCACATCGGCCCGGTCTCGCAGGCTCAGGATTGCGTTGTCGTCTCCGTGCACCCTTATCGACCTCCAGAAGAATTCGTACCCGTTTAGCATTCGCCCGGGAAGGGGAGACACCTGCTCCACCGTGTCATGCGGAGCTGGGACTGCGGTCGTTCCCCTGGATGTTCTCGGGCGAATGCAGTGCACCCGCACGTCGGCCGGTTTCGGTCAGTATCCCCCTGTCACCGGTGACGCTCGTAAATCCTCCTGAGTCCTGCATCTTCGGCCAGTCTTATGGCCACCCGTATTTCCTCTTCGCGAACGGGGCGATCCAGGGGTGGATGGGTTCGGGATCGGTGGGCGGGGCGGTATTGATCCATGATGTTGAGGAACGTATCCCGGGAGATATCGTGCGCCAGGAATTTCGTTACGCCCGCCGTCCCGGACAGGTCGCCGGGGAGGACCAGGTGGCGGACCAGCAGTCCGCGGGTGGCTACGCCCGCGGCATCCAGGGTCAAGTCGCCCACCTGGCGATGCATCTCCGATATTGCGTTCCGGGCGATTTCGGGATAATCGGGCGCGTCCGAGAGGCTCGCGGCTACCCCTGGATCCCAATACTTGAAATCCGGCATGTATATGTCGACCACATCCTCCAGGTAGCGCAGAGTATCCATGGAATCGTACCCACCGCTGTTATACACGAGGGGTAATCTCAGCCCGCGCTCTGCGGCCCACGAGATGGCATCCAATATCGATCCCGCCACGTGGCTCGGGCTCACGAGGTTGATGTTATGGCATCCGAGTTCCTGTAACCGCAACATGAGTGCGCCGAGATCCTCGCTTCGCAAGGGGCGCCCGCTGCGTGCCGGTTCGGCGCTCAATTCCCAGTTCTGACAGAAGATGCACCCCAGGTTGCAGCCCGCGAAGAAGATCGTGCCGGACCCATGTGTGCCCCGGAGGGGTTTCTCTTCACCCATGTGAGGACCGGCACTTGCCACGAGTGCGCGTTCGCCCGTGGCACAGCGCCCGAGCTCTCCGGAGAGCCGGTCGACGCCGCAATTGCGCGGACAGAGGTCGCAGGAGGACATCCGCTCTCGGATCCGACGGGAACGGGTGTCGATTGCTTCCTTAGAGAGACGGAGGTAGGAGGGGGCGTGGTTCGTAGGCGACATGGTTCATCCTCCCTATCCAAAGTCCGGGTAATCAAAGTCCTCCATGTTTTCGATGCGTTCTCTCCGGCGCCGCATGCCCACTACAATCCACCAAAGCATCGCCACGAGGGCTGTTCCACCGAGAATGAGCCGTACCCAGAGGGCGGGGTGTATCCGTGGTGGGGGTGACCGGGGTTCTTCGCGGGTCATCCGGGATAACAGCGTCGGTACGAAATCGCCGAAGGTCGGGTATCGGTCCCGGTTCTCGCGATAGTCCTCCAACTCGGTAAGGACCCGTTCCGTGAGGTAGAATCCCCGGGAGTTCATGTCCCGTATGTGCTGCGCGTGGACGCGCTGGCCGTACAGGTCTTTCCGCGCCAGGGCGTCGATGCCCCGGAGCACCTGTTCCTGCACGAAGGAGGGAAGGTTCGGGTAGTGTTGGTCGCGCATGATTTGCGCTACGGGCTCGTATTGTGGGCGAAGATCTGCGATCAGAGCGGGATGTGCGAAGACGGCGGGATCGGAAAAAGCGTGGCCCCACTCGTGCACGGCGAGTCGCTCCAGGTCGT
>PWSR01000095.1 GCA_003563985.1 Clostridia bacterium
CCAGGAAGTAGGCCGCCCGATGGATCCCGGCCTCCCGGGCCGCCGCGGCGGCGCGGTCCAATCCCCAGCCGGTGTGGGAGGGCTGGTGCGAGTCGCTCCCCAGGGTGACGGCGTCTCCGCCGAGGCGACGGTATTCCCGCAGGACCTCCCCGGAGGGATAGGCCTCCCCGGAATTCTGCCGAAGGCCCGAGGCGTTGATCTCCAGGAGGATTCCCCGCCGCACGATCTCCCCCAGGAAGGCCGAGACGTCGCACCAAAGGGGCGACGCCCCGCCCAGGGCGTTGCACCCGGGCAGCGGGGGCCCGAACCGCTTCGGCAGGTCCATGTGCCCGATGGAGTCGCAGTCCACCTCGTCCAACATCCGGCGCAAATCCTCCAGGTAGGGGGCGAAGTAGTCCACGGGGTCCGTCCCCGGGGCCATGGTGGCGGGGAAGGAATATCCCACGGTCCCGCTGACGTGGACCGAGGCCAGCACGAAATCGAAGTCCCGGGCGGCCAGGAACGCGGCGATGTCATCGGCGCGGCCCCGGTAGTACCCGATCTCCACCCCGAAACCGATCTCCAGCACCCCGTCGTACGCCCGGCGCAGCGCCCGGATCTCCCCCATCATCTCGTCCAGCTCGTCCTCCCCGGGGACCACGTCCCCGGGGGCGAACTCGGCGTGGTCGGTGAAGCAGAGGCCGGGGATGCCCATCTCCGCGGCGCGCCGGCAGATGACGGCCAGGTCGCTGCCGCTGTCGGGGGAGAAGCGGGTGTGGACGTGCATGTCGTAGAGCCCCGCGGGGCCCCCGGACCGAGGTTCGCCCGCCGCCATCAGGCCCGCTCCATGTACTCGCCGCTGCGGGTATCGATGCGGACGATGTCGCCCCGTTCCACGAACAGCGGGACCTGGACCTCTGCGCCGGTCTCCAGGGTGGCGGGCTTGGTGCCGCCGCCGCTGACGGTGTCGCCCCGGACCCCGGGCATGGTCTCCACCACCTCGAGCTCCACCGAGGCGGGGATGTTGACGCCCACCATCCGGCCCTTGAAGGTCAGTACCTCGGCGGTGTCGTTCTCCTTGAGGTAGTTGACCGCGTCCCCGATGTCCTCGGGGGAAAGGCGCTCCTGCTCGTAGGTCTCGGTATCCATGAAATGATACCCTTCGCCGTCGCGGTACAGGTACTGCATGGTCCGCTTCTCCAGGTGCGCCCGGGGTACCTTTTCCCCGGCCCGCATGGTCTCCTGGGTGATGGACCCGCTCATCAGGTTCTTGAACTTGACGCGGACGAAGGCCGGACCCTTGCCCGGCTTGACGTGCTGGGACTCGACGATCTGCAACAGTTGTCCGTCCCGCTCCACGGTCATCCCGGGTCGAAAATCGTTGGTCGATATCACGGTCGATTCACCACCAGTTCCTTGGTCGGGGTCGTCAGTACCTCGGCGCCCCCCTCTTCTACGATGACGAGATCCTCGATGCGGACGCCGAAGCGCCCCGGCAAGTATATACCGGGCTCCACGGTGACCACCATACCGGCCCGCAGCGGTTCGTCGGCGTCCTTGTAGCTCAGCTTCGGCGCCTCGTGGACCGCCAGCCCGAGGCCGTGGCCCAGGCCGTGGCCGAAATACTCGCCGTAGCCGGCGTCGCCGATGATCTCCCGGGCCACCGCGTCCACCGCGAATCCGGTGGGTCCGGCGCGCACCGCGTCCAGGGCGGCGCGCTGGGCGGCGAGGACGGTTTCGTAGACCCGCCGCGCCTCGGGTTCGGGCTCACCCACGGCCACGGTGCGGGTGGCATCGGAGCAATACCCCCCGTAGACCACGCCGTAGTCGAAGGTGACCAGGTCTCCCTCGCGAATCCGGCGTTCCGAGGCCCGGCCGTGGGGCAGGGCGGAGCGCTCCCCCGAGGCGACGATGAGCGGGAAGGACAGTCCCTCGGCGCCCAGGCGACGGGCGCAGAACTCCAGGTCCAGGGCGATCTCCTCCTCGGAGCGGCCCGCCCGGACCGTGGGCAGGATTTCCGCGAAGGCCTCGTCGGCGATACGGGCGGCCCGCCGGATGGACTCCAGTTCCCCGTCGTCCTTGACGATGCGGATGTCCTCCACCAGGCCCGTCACGGGCACCCACTCGGGGGCCTGCACCGCCCGGGACCACCGGTCGTGATTGTGCACGCTGACGTGTTCCGCCTCGAAACCCAGTCTCCCGATTTCCAGCTCTCCCACCCGGCCCGCCAGGGTGGTGGGGAGATCGCGGTCCTGAGGGACGACGGTACAATGCCCGGCCTGGGCCGCCGCCTGCTCGGTGTAGCGGGAATCGACGATGAGGAGGGCCTCCGCGGCGGTGACCAGGGCCGCACCGGCGGAACCGGTGAAGCCGGTGAGGTAGCGTCGGTTGTCGGGGGATGTGATCAGCATCGCGTCCAGCCCGCGGTCCCGGATCCCGGTCCGCAGGGCGTCTAATCTCTCGTTCATGGGTGCCTCCCTCGGGTGGCGGGCGCCCGCATCGGGGCGCCCGCCGACGATCCGTGCGCGTTCAGGGGCGATCGGGGTAGAGCGGGAAGTGGGCGCACAGCTCCGCCACGTCCCCGCGCACCGCCTCCAGGGTCGCCGCGTCGTCCTCGGCGGCGGTCAGGGTGCGGTGGATCACGTCGGCCACCCGATCCATCTCGGCTTCCTTCATCCCCCGGGAGGTGAGGGCGGGGGTCCCCAGGCGAATCCCGCTGGTGACGAAGGGGCTGCGGGTCTCGAAGGGGATGGTGTTCTTGTTGACGGTGATGTGGACCCGCTCCAGCCGCTCCTCGGCGACCTTCCCGGTCAGGTCCACGCTGTTGAGGTCGATGAGCATCAGGTGGTTGTCGGTCCCGCCCGAGACCAGGCGGAAGCCGCGCTCGGTGAGTCCCTGGGCCAGGGCCTGGGCGTTGTCCAGGATCTGCTGCTGGTAGGCCTTGAACTCCGGCTGCAGGGCCTCCAGAAAGGCCACCGCCTTGGCGGCAATCATGTGCATCAGGGGACCGCCCTGGATACCCGGGAAGATGGCCTTGTCCACCTTCTTGCCCAGGTCGGCGTCGTCGGCCATGATCAGCCCGCCCCGGGGCCCCCGCAGGGTCTTGTGGGTGGTGCTGCTGGTGACGTGGGCGTGCCCGATGGAGGTCGGGTGCAATCCGACGGCGATGAGGCCGGCGATGTGGGCGATGTCCGCCAGGAGGTAGGCGTCCACCTCGTCGGCGATGGCCCGCAGCCGCTCGAAGTCCAGCTCCCGCGGGTAGGCCGAGGCGCCGGTGACCAGCATCTTGGGCCGGACCTCCCGGGCCTGCTTCGCCAGGGCATCGTAGTCCAGGGTCTCGGTTTCGCGCTCCACGCCGTAGCTCTCGACCTTGTACAGGGAGCCCGAGAAGTTGACCGGGCTGCCGTGGGTCAGGTGGCCGCCGTGGCTGAGGTCCATCCCCAGGATGGTGTCCCCGGGATCCAGCAGGGCCATGTACACGCCCATGTTGGCCCCGGAACCGGAGTGCGCCTGGACGTTGGCGTGGGCGGCGCCGAAGAGCTCCTTGCAGCGATCCCGCGCCAGGTTCTCCATGACGTCGACGAACTCGCAGCCGCCGTAGTAGCGCTTGCCGGGATAGCCCTCGGCGTATTTATTGGTCGGGACGGTGCCCATGGCCTGCAGGACCGCCTCGCTGACGAAGTTCTCCGATGCGATGAGCTCCAGGCCATCGCGCTGGCGATCCCGTTCCTTTTGCAGTGCGTCGTAGATCTCTGGGTCGACCCGCTTGACCTCTTCCAACATGATTTCAAACACCCTTTCTTCCCTCGGGACCGGGGTCCCCTGTGTGATCAGCGACCGACGATATGTATGGGCGCGCCGACGGCCACGTGGGCCGCCTCCATGACCGCCTCGGAGAGCGTCGGATGGGCGTGCACCGTGTGCGCCAGGGCATCTACCCCTAGACGGTGTTGGATGGCGATGGCGCCCTCGTGTACGAGTTCGGGGGCCCCGGCGCCCAGTACGTGGAGTCCCAGGAGCTGCCGGGTTTCTTCGTCGTAGACCAGCTTCACCAGGCCATCGACCGCCCCCTGGGCGACGGCCTTGCCCAGGGCGGCGAAGGGAAACTTCGCGACCCCGACCTCGTCGTACTCTTCCTTGGCGGCGGCCTCGGAGAGTCCCACGGAGGCGGCGGGGGGCAGGGTAAAGACGGCGCTCGGAACGGCCCGGTAGTTCACCGGGTCCCGGCCGGAGCCGAAGGCGTTCTCGACGGCCACCAGGCCCTCGGCGGAGGCGACGTGCGCCAGCATCATCCGGGCCACGGCATCGCCGATGGCCAAAAAGCGCGGGTTGGTGGTCACCATGGCGTCGTCCACCCGGATGGCGCCCCGCTCGTGCTCGATGCCCAGGGCGTCCAGGGGCAGGTCCCGGGTGTTCGGGGCCCGTCCCGTGGCCACCAGGACCAGGTCGGCGGCGACGGTCTCTTCCTTGTCGCGGCGTTCGTAGTGGACCACGAGGCCATCGGAGGATTCCTCTACGGCCTTCACCGTGGCCTTGGTATGGGCCGTGATGCCTTTCTTGCGGAACATCGGCCCCATGCGGCGGGCGATCTCGTCGTCCACCGTGGGCAGCAGCTGCGGGAGCATCTCCAGCACCGTCACCTCGGCGCCCAGGGCGGAGAATATGGAGGCGAACTCCATGCCGATGATCCCCCCGCCGATGACGACCAGGCGCTTCGGACATTCCTCCAGGGCCAGCATGTCCCTCGAGTCCACCACGCCGGGCAAGTCCAGACCGGGGATGGGCGGTTTCGACGGCACCGATCCCGTGGCCAGCAGGATGCGCTCCGCCTCCACGGCGACCTCGTCGCCCCCGGGGGTCTGCACGGTCAACTCGCCCGTCTCGGACAGTCGACCCCACCCCCGCAGGATCTCGACGCCGTTGGACTCCAGGAGCTGATC
>PWSR01000106.1 GCA_003563985.1 Clostridia bacterium
CAGCCGGCCGCCATGATGGACAACACCACGAGCAAAGTGATGGTCATTCCGAGGATGGCTTTCATACCCATCCCTCCTTCACCACCTTTGACCGTTTCGGATCCGATAATGTTCCACGCGAAATTCTTTGCCCTATTTTCACCATTGTCGCGTCTCAGCGGATCGAGAATCTCTGGTATATAGGGAAATCTTCTCTCTGTGTACGAGGGGTATTGGTCTGCCATTGGAGAATAGATGGGGTGAGGACATTCTTGAACACACTTTAGATGCAGGGGAGAGTGGATATCGTGGCAGCGGTTAAGTGTGCGGGATGTGGCGTCGAAGTGGGAAGATCGAAAGACGGCTGGGGGGAATGCACCGAGTGCGGTAATATGTACTGCCCGAGTTGCCTGGGCAAAGCTCGGACAGAAAGCGAACAGATTCGCGCCCTGAAGGATGATCCCTACCGTCGGGTGTTGGCCACCTGCCCGAGTTGCGGAGGAGACCTGGCAAACATGGATTCGGCGATATGATCGTCCGATGATTCGGATTCCGCGCCTCCGGAATCGGCTCTTGTGTAATGCATGTCCCATGCTGGCTACAGGGATGGGAAGTGTGGAGCGAAGGGGGTCGGTACGGGGCGGGATAGTATCTGGCATACGTCCAACGGGTTGCGCTGATATCGAAGATCGTGCGCACCAACGCATCGTGATGATACACTCCAACGTCTAGGGCAGCTTCACCGAGTTCGTAATTGTCTAAACCGTGATCCAGAGATTCGTCGTGGATCTGCCGCGCACTGGGGCAATGTAGGACATCGTCCCGGTGCGCATCTTTTTGTGCGCCGATGATTACCGACACATCTTCCTCCGTGAAATATCGGGTATTCAACTGTGGTTAATGCAGTGACCCGCTTTGTTTACGGCATAGGATTTCATCCGATTCGGCGTGTCATTCAATAACTACGTCCCACACACGTCGCTTCTTGCAGCCGGATTCTCCGGGCAACTGGACCACTATTCTGCGGTCTTGCAGCGGCTCCCTTCAGGCGCGGTTCGACGAATTGCGACGGAAGATCTCCTAGATACAGCCATTCTCCCGAATCAGGGAGAGCCCGTCATCGATTTTCGAGGAAACTGGCTCGCGATTTTCGGTCACGGGGGAGGAGGGAGCGATTTCGTGTCGAATATTCTTCAACAGTTCATTGAGATGACAACGATACTGCAACTGTCGAGGGGAAGGTCACAGGGCCAGTGACAGAAAACAACAGTTTAGGTGCGCTCATCGAAGCCAACTCCAGAGACCTAACCGAAGCGGAGCGGCGAGTTGCCGATATCCTTCTCAAGTCAGAGGAGGTTGCGGCCTTGTACACGGCGGGTGAAATCGCACAGATGGCGGGAACCAGCGATTCCACGGTAATTCGTCTGGCACGTCCCCTCGGATTGAGCGGTTATCTGGAGATGCAACGTGTCGCCCGCCGAAAGGTCATGGAGGAACTCCACAGCCGCACACCGGATCGCCTCCACGCGGCGGAAGAGAGTTTGCAAAACGAAGATTTGATCGGAAGGGTATTCGCCAAGGACGCGCTGAACTTGCAGGTGACCACGAAGAACATTTCGCGGCGCGTCTTCCAGAATCTCGTGGCGGATGTCGTCTCCGCGCGGCGCGTCTACGTGGTGGGATCGCGAACGGCATCCTCGCTCACGGGTCTGCTGTGCTTCTGCCTTCGTCTGTTGCGTGAGAACGTCCGAGACCTGACGGGCCAACTCGAAGAGGACTACGATCGCCTGTTGGAGGCCAGTTCGAACGACGTTATGATCGGATTCTCCATGGCTCGGTATGCCACCCACACCCTGTCGGTAATGAGCATCGCTGGTAGCAAGGGTGTGAAACTCTACGGGGTCACCGACAGCATGATCTCCCCGGTCAACAATCTGACGTCGCAGATCATTCTCGTCAGCAACGATTCCCTTTCCATCACACCATCGCCTACCGCTGCGGTCGCCTTCATCCATGCCCTGGTTGCTGCCGTCGGTTTGGATCTCACCTCCCGGGACAACGGGGTCGAGGAACGCTTAAAGGAACTGGAAAATATTTACGACGCCACCAAGATGTACTGGACGGAGGGATAGCACCAGACAACTTTTTGATTACGCGGCAATTGCAGTCCGGAAAGGTGGTAGGTCGAAGCCTTGGTATCGATGAAAGCGGTTCGCACCCACATTGACGAAAATCTCAGCGAACATCTCGAGAGGATCCGCGGTCTTATCAAGCGCCCCAGTATTTCGACGGAGAATCTTGGGATCGTGGAGATGGCGGAATACCTGCGCTCGGTCTTTGCAGACTTGGGTTGCCAGGAGGTTGAGGTCTTTGAAACCCCCGGGCATCCCATCGTCTATGGCCACTTCGATGCCGGTGCTGAGAAGACGCTCATCATCTACCTTATGTACGATACCGTGGCGATTATGCCCGATGAAGAGTGGATAGCCCCTCCCATGGAGGGTCAACTCGTAGATTTGCCTGACCTTGGACGTTGCGTTATTGGCCGCGGAGCCGTGAATACGAAGGGCCCCCTCCAGGCCTTTGTAAATGCCGTGGAATCGGTTCTCGCCGTGCATGGCACGCTTCCGGTGAACCTAAAGTTCGTGGCCGAGGGCGAGGAGGAAATGGCCAGTCGTAATTTGGGCGGCTTCCTCGCGAACAATGTGGAGAGGCTGGCTGCGGATGCCTTGTTCTTTCCGTCGGCCCGTCAACAGGATTCGGGTCGCGCCATGATCACGCTGGCATCTCGCCGGGGCATCACCTTCGAATTGGAATCCAACAGCAAGTCGTGGGGCCGAGGACCCGAATGGGAAATTCATGCGGGTCAGGGAGCACTCATTGATAACCCCATGTGGAGGCTCGTTGAGGCCCTCAATTGCCTGGTAGAGAAGAATGCCACCGAAGTCAAGGTGCCCGGATTCTACGACGGTATTCTGCCTCCGGATGAAGAGCAATCCGATCTACTCGATCGTCTGGCACTGCAGTGGGACGAAGAGGCGCACAAGCGGAGTCATGGGACGAAGGCTTTCATCGGCGATCTTTCGGGGCGGGATGCCTTGGAGAGACTGCTTTTCCGGCCGTACCTGGGTATCCGGGGATTCTACGGTGGTGATAACCGCCCGGGAGGGGTCACCGTCACTCAGGCCATCATCCCGCATCGAGCGGTGTGCAAGATCGGCGGATCGCTGGTCCCGGACCAGGATAAGTACGAGATCGCGGATCGGATTCGGAAGCACCTCGACGACAACGGCTACGAGGATATCATTATGCGCATGCGCGAAAGTCCGAATCCCGACTCCGACGATACCTGGCGTCGAGTTTACGCCGACGATCCGGTGGTCGAGGCGCTCGTAAAGACCTACGAGGGTATGGGTATTGAGGCGGAGATCTGGCCGAGGAGTGCCGGCGGATGGCCGGGACACCTGTTCCAGAAGTATCTCGGCACGTCGTTTATCTCCGGGGGCGCCGGTCGCGGAGGGAGTGCCCACGCCCCCAACGAGTACCTGGTTTTCGAGGGGAGAGAGGGCGTGGCGGGATTGGCCGATCTCGAGGAATCCTACGCGAGATTTCTCTTCGAATACGCCCGATAATCCGGTTGCGCACGGAAGGGGCTTGTCCGGTGATGGGATTCAACGGTCAAAGCAACCGGGCGAGCAGTAGATGAGACCGGAAGATCTTGTTGGTTGAATGGGGGGATGGGGAGCACGTTACCTGCATTTTCTGGACACGATGAACGCAATCGAAAGGGGTCGAACGTGACAGATTTAAGGCGCTACAGTTGGTTGACCGTTCTTATCGCCTGCATCGCGGTTTTCTCGTTAGTATTCCTAGGCTGCGGAGGCACTACGGAGCCGCCTGCGGAAGAGGAACCCGGAGAACCGGCCGAGGAAGGCGAAGAGGAGGAAGAAGAGGAAGAAGCGGAGGATCTGCCGACGAACTTGCTCATGGGGCGCGTCGGTCCACCGGACATTCTCAATCCCTTGAAGGCGCGCGGTGGGGCCACGGCATTCCCCACCAGCCAGATTTACGGCATGCTTATCAAGTGGGATGACAATCAGGAGTATGAGCCCTATGGCGCCAAGAGCTGGGAAATCTCCGACGACGGACGAACCTATACGTTCTATCTCGACGAAAGCAATACGTGGCACGATGGCGAACCCGTCGTCGCCCAGGATTACAAGTTCACCTACGAGATGTGTGCCAATCCCGACATCTTCGCCATCGCCTATTCGGACTTGCGGACGATCGTCGGAACGGAAGAGTACTACGAGGGAGAAGCGGACGAGATCACCGGTATCGAGATCATCGATGATTACACCTTCACGGTGACGACCATCGAGCCCGATGCCGTGACCCTGCTCGCCCTGATGCAGCCCGTCATTCCGTACCACATCCTCGGCGACGTCGCTCCCATCGATCTCGATGGGCACCCCTTCTGGCGGGATCCGATTGCCTTCGGTCCCTTCAAGTTCGTGGAGTACGTCACGGACACGTACCTTTCCCTGGAGCGGTTCGACGATTTCGTCCTCGGCCTACCGGGGATGGAAACGGTCATCATCGACTACTCCGACTCGACGAACCACACGGCCATGGCGGAGCGGGGCGAACTGGACTGGATCCGGCCGGGTGGTGACCTGGAGCGTGTTCGGGGGTTCGCCCACATGGAGATCTACACCGGTGGCCCCTATGGCTACCACGTCAATCGGTTGAACCACAACCGGCCCGCGTTCCAGGATGTGCGGGTCCGACAGGCATTGACCCACGCCATCGACCGCGAGGGTATGTTGCAAACCGCCGGTCAGGGCAATGGAGAGATCGCCCACGGCCCCTTCCTGCCGCCCTGGGTCGACATGTCCAAGGTCGTCAA
>PWSR01000089.1 GCA_003563985.1 Clostridia bacterium
CCCGCCGCAGAACGAGACTGACATCCTCGTCGCGATCATCCTTGGTGCCGTGGCCGAAGGCCATGCTCACCCGGATGGAGTGGACCTCGTCTACGTCCTCCTCCAGGGCGGTGCCCAGCCGCCGGGATATTTCCTCTACTTCCTCCGTTGAAGTCTGCGGTAAGATGATGGCAAACTCATCCCCGCCCCACCGGGCCACGATGTCTTCGTTGCGGAATTGCTCCTTGAGGATCTCGGCAACCCGGCGCAGGAGCCTGTCGCACTCGATGTGGCCGAAGGCGTCGTTGACCAACTTGAGCCCGTTCAAGTCACCGATGATGATGCTCAGGGGCAGCTGCCTGGGGACGTCCAACCGCTCGAGTTCGATATCGAAAAAGGTTCGATTGTACAGCCCGGTCAGTTGATCGCGAAGCCCCATCTCCTTCAGCTGCGCTTCGACCTTCTTTTGTTCGGTTACATCCCGCGAGATACTCAGGATCGTTTGGACCTCCCCGTGGAGATCAAACTCCGGTGCAAGGAGCGTGTTGAAGTGTCTCCGCCCCCCGGGGAAGGACATGTGCCAGTCGAAGGATGTCCCGAGGCCATTATCGAAGACCTCCCGGGCGTTCTCGCGCCAGAGCATCACCACGGACGGATCCATGCCGAGATCGGTGTTGCTCCCGTCGGCATAGTCCTCCCGACCGATGCCGAACAATTGCTCGATGGCCGGATTCGCGAAGAAGCGATGGAAGCTCCGATCAAAGCGCGTAATGACATCCGGGGCGTTCTCCAGGAGAGTGGAGAGTTCGCGCTCCCTTTGGCGCAGGGTCAGCTGAACCTCCTTCATCTCCGTGATGTCCGCGGCGATCCCGGCCGTGCGATAGATCTCACCGGAGTCCGACAGCACCGGGAAAGTGCGGACCCAAACCCATCGGATAGTCCCATCGGGTCGCAGGATGCGGAACTCCTCTTCCAGGTGCCCCTCCTCCAGGTGGCGATCCGATCGGAAGGCTCGCTCGACCCGGTCCCGATCATCCCGATAGGCGGAACGGAAGATCACCTCGGGATCCTCGTATGCCTCTCGCATATCTCGTCCCCAAACGACCTCGAAGGCCGGGTTGATGTACAATATCCGATCCCCCGCCCGAAGCCAAAATACCTCCTCGATACTCTCCGCCATCTGCCGGAATCTCGTCTCCTCCTCCCGCAGGGCCTCCTCGGCAGCCCGGCGATCTGTAACGTCCCGGGCGATAACCAAGAACGCCCCCGCCTCAGCGCTATCGATGGGGGAGATGCTGGCAGAATACCAACGCCAACGGTCTTCTTCGTCGCGCACCCGCGCTTCTACCCCCGACTGCGACTCCCGACGATTTCGAACTCGATCCAGGATGCCCCATAGATCCTTCAAGTCCTCGGGATGGATGTAGGCTTCCAGGGGCGCCCCGATTACCTCCGCCGATTCGTATCCCAGGCGGGCCGTGAAATTGGGAGACACGTAGGTGAACGCACCCTCGTCATCCAGGGCGACGATGATATCGTTGGCATCCTCGACGAAACTGCGGAACTTGCGCTCACTCTCGGCCAGCTGCCGTTGCATCCGTAGGCGATCCTCGACGTCGCGGAGCACCGCGATGCACCCGGACAACCGTCCATCGGAGTCAGTGATGGGCGCGACGGAATACTCTATCGCCACCTCACCCCCATCGCGGGAGACCAGGGCGTGGATTTCCCCCGGGGAGATCGGTTCTCCGCTCTTCATCACTCGCTCCACGGGGTTCGGGATGCGGATTCCGGTGTCGGCGCTGCGGATCTGCAATACCTCTTCCGTCGCCAATCCCCGGGCATCGCGCTCCTGCCATCCGGTCAACTCCTGGGCCCGGTGGTTCACCAATCGGATACGCCCTTCCTCATCCGTGGCGATGACCCCATCGGTGATCCCCCGAAGTGTTGCCCGCAGCCATCGCTCCCGTTCCCGCAGCGCGCTGCGTGCCCTGCGATCCTGCAGGCTGCTCTTCAGCATCTCGGCCAATGAACGCAGGGCGTCCTTTTCCTCTTCGCTGAAGACTTCCGAGGAAACGTCGCCGCCTATCGTCGGGGGCTTCTCCGAATAGGCGAGTTCCAGCCTGCCGCGCTCCCCGTACACCGTCTCGAAATCCACGGCGAGGCGATAGGGTGTCTCGGCGTAGCCGGGCGTCTCCTGGACCCAATCCGCGTAGGTGATCCTCGCCCCAGCCAGGTCGGGGTAGAGGGGAAAGGCAACGATCTCCTCGAGTAATCGATCCAGGAGCTCTGGAACGGAAAGCGTAAGATCCCGCATGAGCTCAGCGGCGCGGTGCAAGAGGTTGAGTTCCTTCATTCGCTCCCGCAAGTCCACGATGTTCCGATCGCGGTCCCTCTCGATGCTTCGCTTCTCGGAAATATCGCGGAAGACCAGCACGGAACCGACGATATCGCCGGACTCGCCAAATAGGGGGGCGGCACTATCATCGATGGGTACTTCGGTACCATCCCTTCGAATGAGAAGGGTATGGTTGGCCAATCCCATTGTGATCCCCTCGGCCAGGACTCGATCCACGGGATTGCTGGCCGGGCCTCGGCTGGATTCATCGACGATATGGAACACTTCTGGAAGCGGCCTACCAACTGCATCCGATTCCGACCACCCGGTGGTGGATTCCGCCACGGGATTCATGGAAGTGACCAGGCCCTCGCCATCGGTAACGATGATCGCATCCGCGATGCTGTCCAGGATAATATCCAGGTATTGCTTTTCGGCGAGAAAGCGGCGGCGCTCCTCCTCCGTCCTCGCGAGGATCCCGCGGTATTCGTCCACCACGTAACCGATCCCCAGGGCGGCGGAAGCGAACACCCCAAGGACAACAAATGCACCGGGAGTTTCGAGGGGACGGCCGTGGATCGCTCCACCGGCCACCGAGATGGCGACCGCCAGGGCGATGAATCCACCCGCCGCGCGCAGACCATTCATCCCCGCCAGAAATACCGCGCCAAAACACAGGGCGGACCGCTGGAAGGGGTCGGGCAATGCCAGCGTGGCAAGCAACAATAGGAATGCCGCGCCCATCAATAAGTTTCCGCGCTTGGCCAGCTCGGGCAAATCACATCACCTCCCCCTTCCGCACAATTTCCCGCGAGGATCGAGAACACGCATCCCCGTTATCCCGGCACCGATGGGGTCATAACCATCCCACGATCGCCAAACGACAATACATCACCACTACGAACCCATCCTAAACGGTTTTCCCCGGGCAAATAAGGGGAGAATCGATTCACGGAGTGAATCGACAGGAAATGGCTCCCACCCGTGGAAATAGAGGAATAGTTATCCGGGTGCAGGGCATACCGCTCATTTCCAAAAGGAGGGACCGACGGACCATTGGACAGCGGAATTCTGGCACTCATGTACAATGCCTCCCTACTCATCGTCCTGGCCATGGTGTATGAGCTGGGCTATTCCCTCCCCCGCGATCTGAAGCGATTCGAGAAGATCGGTAGCGGTCTGCTCATCGGATTGTTGGGCATCGCCATCATGTACCTGCCGTTTCGCCTGGCTCCCGGCATCCACATAGACACCCGCTCCATCCCCCTGGGCATCAGCGGACTGTTCATGGGACCTCTCCCGATGATCATCGCCGGCATAGTAACCACTGCCTTCCGCATCTATCAATCGGGGGCGGGAACGATAACCGGGGTAATTATCATCTGGACTTCGGGCGGGCTGGGCGTCCTGTGGCGAATGAAATATGGCAGTAGGAAACTCGGGGTACGGGGCTTTTACCTATTCGGTCTCCTCCTGCATATCGCCATGATTGCATCCTTCGCAACCCTACCCGCGCCACACGCCCTGGAGGTAACCCGGGCGATTGCCATCCCGGTCCTGATCGTCTATCCCGTCGCCACGACTATCCTGGGACTCTTGATGGCGCAACGCCGGGAGCGCAACCAGCTCCTCGAGCGACTCAGGGCGAGCGAAGAGAGATATGCAAACCTCTTCGATAACACCCATACCATGCTCCTGGTCGTCGATCCCGACGACGGCTCCATCCTCGAGGCAAATCCCGCGGCCCAGGCCTTCTACGGATGGTCGGCGGAGGAATTCCGGCGGATGACTACTTATGAAATCAATACCATGCCCCGGGAGAAGGTCGCCGCCGAAATGGCCCGCGCCAAGAGCGAAGAACGCAATTACTTCATCTTCCAGCATCGTAGGGGCGACGGAACAACCGTCGACGTGGAGGTCCACAGTAGCCCCGTCCCCTGGAACGAGAAGCCCGCCCTGGTCTCGGTGGTCCACGATATCACGCGACGCAAGACCTACGAGAGGAATCTCCGGGAGAGCGAACATCGTTTCCGCACCCTGGTGGAGGGTGCGCCCGACGCCATCTTCGTGCAGGCAGGCGGACGGTTCGCCTTCGTGAACGAAAAAGCCCTGGATCTCTTCGGCGCCGAGTCCCCGGAACAACTGCTGGACACCCAGGTCATCGATCGGATGCATCCCGACTACCGGGAAGCGGGGGCCGAGCGAATGCGAATGCTCAACGAAGAAATCCTGCCCGCCTCCTCCCTGGAGCAAGTATACCTGCGGCTGGACGGCACCCCGGTAGACGTGGACGTATCCGCCGTGCCGGTGAATCACGAGGGTCAGCGCGGTGCCGTGGTATTCGTCCGGGACGTCAGCGAGCGAAAGGAGCTGGAGCGGGCGCGGGCGGAGGTCGAGGCCCAGATGATCCAGCAACAGAAGATGAAATCCATCGGGACCCTGGCCGGAGGTGTCGCCCACGAGATCAACAACCCCATCAACGGCATCATCAACTACGCGCAACTCATACTGGATGAGCGAGGGATGGAGGATCCCGCGGCGGGATACGC
>PWSR01000083.1 GCA_003563985.1 Clostridia bacterium
CCTGGAGATCGCCGGCGCCCCCGCCGGCTCCGTGGATCGCAGGGAGGGCTTCGAGGATGCCTTTGCCGCCGCGGTGGATCGGACCCGTCCCGGGGACGTCGTGCTCCTCTCCCCGGGCTGCGCCAGCTTCGATGCCTTCGAGAACTACCGCGCGAGGGGCCAGTACTTCAAGGAATTGGTCGCCAATTTGAAGGGGGAAGATCGTCCTGAAGGCCTGCACTGAAGAACTCTCCTGGCTGTGCGAAGTACTGGAGGAAGAATACCGCCGGGGGGAGACGTACCCCTCGGCGCCATCGCTATCCGGCGAGCCCGATTCACCCCTGGGTACGCTCATCGTCACCGTGCTCTCCCAGGCCAGTAACGACGTGGGAACGCGCAAGGTCTTTCGCGAGATGCGGCGGAGATATCCCGATTGGAGCGAGGTGGCGCGGGCCCCCCGGGATGACCTGGTCGCGGTACTGCGCCCCGGGGGATTGGCCGAGGGGAAGGCGACGAACATCCAGGCCATCCTGGAGCGGATCCGCGGGGACTTCGGCGAGTACTCCCTGGAGGACATGCGCAGCCGGGGGGATACCGAGGTCTACGATTACCTCTTGGATCTTCCCGGGGTGGGGCCGAAGACCGCGGCGTGCGTGCTCCTTTTCTCCCTGGGCCGGGACGCCTTTCCCGTGGATACCCACGTCGCCCGCATCAGCCGTCGACTGGGATTGGTCCCCTTCAGGGATTCCCCGGAGAAGATCCAGCGGTTTCTGGAGCCGCTGGTACCCGGGGGATGCGCCCTGTCCCTGCACCTGAACCTCCTGGAACACGGGCGCAAGGTTTGCACGGCCCGCCGTGCCCACTGCGAAGATTGTTTATTACTTGCCAAGTGTGATAGGATAAGTATTATTGCAAGTGAGGATGTCGGAAAGAGGGGTGGGTCCGTTGGAAGAACGCGATAAGAGATTGAACGGGGCCCCGGATGAGGACGAAATCGTACAGAAACTGGAGACGTTTGCCCGCACGCGCGATCCCGAGCTGAAACGAGAGGTCGCCAGCGCGTACCGGGGCCTGGTGATTTACCTGGCCCGAGGTTTTGCGCAGCGCGGTGAGCCCTTAGAGGACCTGATACAGCAGGGATTCGTCGGTTTATTGAAAGCCATAGATCGCTTCGATCCCGAGCGCGGTGTGAAATTCACTACATACGCGACTCCCACGGTAACCGGGGAGATCCGCCGTTACTTCCGCGACAAGGGTTGGGATGTCCAGGTACCGCGCCGCCTCAAGGAAATGCACCTCAAGGTGCGACGGGCGCGGGAGGACCTGACGGCCGCCAATAGCGAATCGCCGACGCTGAAAGAAATTGCCGAACACATTCGCGAGGACGTGGCGCAGGTCGAGGACGCAGTGCAGGTACAGCACGCGTACAATTCCTACTCCCTGGAGGAGCGGATCGGCAACGATGACGGCGGGACGCCCACCACCCTGGGTGATCTCATCGGTGACGAGGAACGGGGATACGATCGGGCGATTAACCACCAGGATATCGCGCGCGCCATGCAAACCTTGCCGGAGCGCCAGCGGTTCATCCTCGAGTGGCGCTTTTTCGGCGGGCTGACTCAACGCGAGGTCGGCGCCAGGCTGGGAATCTCCCAGATGCACGTCAGTCGCCTGGAGCGCCGGGCCCTGGAGAGCATGAAGTCGGTACTGGTCGCCTCCTGATTCCCTGCGACCCAAAGAAGCCCCACCCCGATCCGGGTGGTGGGGCGCGATACGCTACGAACTTGGAGGGCCCGGGGGCCGCATCCCCGGGCCCTTACCGTGTACCGGGCCGGACCATGGATCATTTTTCCATGTGTCCATCGGCGTTCCACCCGGGCCCTTCCGATGATATTGTCGAGGGGAGGCGAAAAGGAGAGACGATCGCGGGTGGAGAACTCCCAATGATGAGGCGAGGCTCCATCCCCGGAGTTTCCGCTCCCAACTCCCCGAGGTTCGCCCCTTCAAATCCCGGATCCCCCCCGGGTGGCGGTGAACCCGTTAAGGAAGGACTTGATGTACCGGTATGTTCGTTCACCTGCATACGCATACGGAGTACAGCCTGCTCGATGGGGCCGGCCGCATCTCCGATCTGATAAACGGCGCGAAGAAGCAAGGCATGACCTCCCTGGCCATCACCGATCACGGCAGCATGTACGGCGTACTGGAGTTCTATCGACGGGCCCGAGAGGCGGGGATCAACCCGATCCTGGGCTGCGAGGTCTACGTGGCCCCGCGGACCCGCTTCGATCGAGAGGTCGGCCGGGACGACAGCCCGCATCACCTCGTGTTGCTGGCGGAGAACGAGGTCGGTTACCGCAACCTGGTCCGGCTGGTCTCCATGGCCTACGTCGAGGGACTGTACTATCGTCCCCGCTGTGATCGGGAACTCCTGGAACGCTATTCCGAGGGACTCATCGCCCTGTCGGGCTGCATCGCGGGCGAGGTGCCCCGCCTGTTGCTGGCCGGCCGCGAGGGGGAGGCCCGGGAGGTGGCGAGCTGGTATCGCGATCTCTTCGGACCGGAGAACTACTTCTTCGAAGTCCAGGATCATGGCCTGGAGGATGAGCGCCGCGCCGCGGAGGCCATCCGGGATCTCGGCGAGGAACTGGGTATTGGCCTGGTGGCCACCAACGACGTCCACTACACCGCCGCGGCGGATGCGGCGGCCCACGATGTACTGCTTTGCATCCAGACGGGGCGCACGGTCAACGAGGAGCGTCGGCTCCGCTTCCCCAGCGAAACCTTCTACCTGCGGGACGAGGCGGAGATGCGGGACCTGTTCTCCGGGTTCCCGGGGGCCGTGGAGAACACCGCCGCCATCGCCGATCGATGCCGGGTGGACCTGGATCTCTCCGAGTTGCACCTGCCCCTGTTCGACGTTCCCGAGGGCTTCGATAGCCAGGAGGCGTACCTCCTGCACCTGTGCGAGGAGGGTCTTCGCTGGCGCTACGGGGCAGATCGCGAGGCATACCGGGAACGACTCGACTCGGAGTTGGAAACCATCAACGCCATGGGGTATGCCAGTTATTTCCTGATCGTCTGGGATTTCATCCGCTTCGCCCGGGAGGCGGGGATCGCCGTGGGCCCCGGCCGCGGATCCGCGGCCTCCAGCATCGTCTCCTACGTCCTGGGCATCACCAACATAGACCCCATCGAGTTCAACCTCGTCTTCGAGCGCTTCCTCAACCCCGAGCGCGTCAGTCTGCCCGACATCGATATCGATTTCTGCTACGAGCGCCGGGACGAAGTCATCGATTACGTGGTGGACAAGTACGGGGAGGATAGCGTCGCCCAGATCATCACCTTCGGGACCATGGCGGCGCGCGCCGTCCTGCGGGACGTGGGTCGGGCCCTGGACCTGCCCTTCAACGACGTCGACCGCATCGCGAAGATGGTGCCCGCCCAGCTGGGAATCACCCTGGATACGGCGCTGCAGATCTCACCGGAGCTGGGGCGCGCCTACGCGGAGGATCCCGACGTGCGGCGGATGGTGGATATGGCCCGCTTCCTCGAGGGAATGCCCCGGCACGCCTCGGTCCACGCGGCCGGGGTCGTCATCGCCGATCGTCCCCTGATGGAGTACGTCCCGCTGCAGCGGATGGGGGACGGTTCGGTGGTCACGCAGTTCCCCATGGGTGACCTGGAAGACCTGGGGCTTCTCAAGATGGACTTCCTCGGCCTGCGCACCCTCACCGTCATCGAGGAAACCTCCCGGAACATTCGCGAGACGACGGATCCCGATTTCGATATCGAGGGCATCCCCATGGACGATGCCGCCACCTTCCAACTCATCGCCCGCGGCGATACCGAGGGTGTCTTCCAGCTGGAATCCGACGGGATGCGGGATCTCCTGCGGGAACTGGTACCCACCGGGTTCGAGGACGTGATCGCGGCCGTGGCCCTGTTCCGCCCCGGCCCCATGGAGAACATACCGACTTTTTTGCACAACAAGCACCACCCGGGGGACGTTCGATATCTCCACCCGGAACTCGAGCCCATACTGAAGGATACTTACGGCGTCATGGTTTACCAGGAGCAGGTCATGCAGGTGGCCTCCACCATGGCGGGCTTCAGCCTCGGCCAGGCGGACATCCTGCGCCGGGCCATGGGGAAGAAGAAGCCCGAAGTGCTGGAATCGGTCAAAAAGGAGTTCATCGGCGGGTGCCTGGACAAGGGGCACGATCGCGCCCTGGCGGAGAAACTCTTCAGTTTCATCGAGAAGTTCGCCAACTACGGGTTTAACCGCGGGCACACGGCGCCCTACGCTCTGCTGGCGTATCAAACGGCCTACCTGAAGGCCAATTTCCCCATGTCGTTCATGGCGGCGCTGTTGACCAGCATCATGAGCGACGGGGACAAGGTCCGCAAGTACATCGAGGAGTGCCGGCGCATGGATATACCGGTCCTGCCCCCGGATATCAACCGCAGCTTCGGGAACTTCACCGTCACCGGGGACGGCATACTCTTCGGGCTGGCGGCGGTGCGCAACCTGGGATTGGGTGCCATCGAAGCCATCGTCGCCGAGCGGAGCGAGGGGGGACCCTTCACTTCCTTCTGGGACTTCTGCGAGCGAGTCGAGCTCCGCAAGATCAATCGGCGGGCGGTGGAATCCAGCATCCAGGCCGGGGCCTTCGACGGGATCGACCCCGACCGAAACGCCCTATTGGGCCGCTGCAGCTCCACCTTGACCTCGGCGCACAACGTGCAGCGCCAGCGGGAATCGGGGCAAGTTTCCTTTTTCGGTTCCCTTCGGGATGCCGTGGAAGCGACTCCACCCCCGCCCGAGGAGGATAGCGAGGCTTCGGGGCCGGGCAC
>PWSR01000069.1 GCA_003563985.1 Clostridia bacterium
CCGTCTTCGTCCGTGTAGCGGTAGTAGGGAACCTGGTCGGCCTCGGACCAGGCGATCTGGGCGCCGAAGCGCTCGGCGCGTTCCAGCGCCGTGGGCCAGCGATACGCGTTGGCGCGGTGCGCATCCTCGATATCCCGCCAGTCGTACCCGTAGAAGGGAGCGCCCAGGAGTACCTTTTCGTTGGGTACCTGGCTGAGGGTGTAGCGGATCACGTTTTCCACCCACCACGCCGCGGCCACGGGCCCGGGGGATGCGGTGCTCCAGTGTTGATCGTAGGCCATGGGCATCAGGTAATCCACCAGGCGTCCCAGGGACGCGTAGTCGTACCCGTAGTACCAGTGGTTGGGACCGTCCCACAGCTTGGCGTGCACGGGCATGGTGATCAGGTAGTCATCGCCGAAGCGCGCCCGGACGCGGGCCACGAAATGGGTCAGGGCGTCGCGATCCGAGGGGCGGACGTTTTCGAAATTGATGTCCACGCCGTCGTAGCCCCGCTCCAGGACCATCCCGATGACGTCCAGGGTCCGCTCCAGGTGGCGGGGGTCGTTGAGGATCTGGCCCGCCAGGTCCCGGCAGAAACTGCCGTTGGTGAGCCGGACCAGGGTCCCGCGGTTCCGGCCCTCGGAGGCCCAGGAGAACAGGAAGGGACTGTCGTATCCGCTGCCCACGATGTAGCCGTCGGCGTGCATCTCCAGGGCGTAGCTGGACATGATGGCCAGGTTGATCTGGGAACCGAAGTTCTGGACGGTCTGGTAAGAGTGACCCGCCCCTTCGTCCCGTCCCAGGTACCATCCGGCCACCACGTAGCGGTCCGGGGGCGCCACGTCCGGGTCCGGTCCCGGCGCAGTCCCGCCCAGCTCGCGGAACTTGGTGATGAACCGTTGCAGCATGGTCACGCCCTCGGCCCGGGTGGTGGGATCCGAGGGGGCGAAGATCTGGTAGGCTACCCGGCCGTAGACCAGCTGGTGCTGCACCGCGGCCCCCGCCGGCGTCGCCCAATCCGGGATCTCATCGTAATCGGAAAAGAGTTGTAGGAAGCGCCGATCGCCCCGGGCGCCCAGGTCCATCAGGCTCCGGCCCAGGATGGTGGCCAGCTGTGCCCGGGTCACCGTAGCGTTGGGCCGGAAGGTCTCGTCGGGGAACCCCTGGAGCAGCTGCAATTCCACCGCCCGGGATACGTCACCCCAGGCCTCCCGGGGGATTTCGTCGGCGTCGGCGAAGGGGAGAGACTCCACCTCGCCCGGCATTTCGCCCAGGAGCCGCAGCATCCACTGGGTGAAGTCCAGGCGCGTGATGGGCTGGTCGGGCCCGAAGCGGTCCCCGTCCAGGGCCGATATGACCCCGGATCGTTGCATGATACTGATGGTGTTCTCGGCCCAGTGGTCCTCTATATCGGAGAAGACCGGCGTGAGGTCCAGATCCTGCGCGGAGACCGGGATCGAAGCCCCCACCAGGAGAGACATCGTTAGGATCAGGCATGAAAGCGAGATGATCGTGCGCCTACGCGCCATATTGTCGCTACCTCCTCTTCGTCTACCGGAAACGCCGGGCGCTTCCGGTGGTATGCGTGGGAAAGGGACGGTTCGCCCGCCCGCGAGTTCCATCTTTGCTCATTCTACACTTATTCCACGGCGGAGGGGGCCGGCCCCTGCGCCCGGGGGCGGCGGTAACAGCATTGTAGTGTGGTCCGCCGCGGGGAAACGGGGAGGATTTCCCGCGGTCTTTGGGAAGTGTTCGGATGGGCCCCGGGAAACGGGTCCGCGAATTCCACGAAAGACTGGAGGCCAGATATCGATGCAATCCGAAGGCAGCTGCAACCTAGAACCCCAATACCTGACCCTGGACCGCCTCAGTTGGCCGGAGCTGCGGGATCACATGGCGGAGGGAACGGACCTGGTCCTCATACCCGTGGGCTCGACGGAACAGCACGGGCCCAACGGCAGTTTCGCCGTGGATACCGGGCGGGCCGACGGTTTCGTCACCCGCCTCGCCGAGCGCATGTATCCCCGGGCCCTGGCGGTGCCGGCCCTCCCGTACTCCCTCTCTCCCCACCACATGAATTTCCCCGGCACCGTCACCCTGACCCCCGGCACCTTCCTCGCGGTGTTGGAGGAGGTGGTCGACAGCCTGTACCGGCACGGCTTCCGCAAGTTCTTCTTCGCCAACGGCCACGGCGGGAACCGCCCGGCCCTGGCGCTCCTCATGGGGCAGCTGCGGGAGGACTATCCCGACATCAAGGCCTCCTGGGCGTCCTTCACCTCCGTGGCGTCCGACGTGGTGATGCAGGGCATAGAATCCGACACCCACGGTCACGCCTGCGAGGGCGAGATGTCCCAGGCCATGTACCTCGCCCCCTGGACCGTCAAGGAAGACCGCGTTCCCGGGGACGTCCTGGAGGAGGACAACGAGTTCGTCCTCCGCGGCGCCATCTCCCCGGCCCTGAAGTTCGACGAGATCACCGCCAACGGGGCCCTGGGGGATGCCTCCAAGGCCAGCTGGGAATTCGGGCGCGACATCATCGAGACCGCCCTGGACCGCGTCGAGGAATACCTGGATACCTTCTGAGATGTAGTAGATCACCCGGTTCCGGGTATATAAGGCAGTGAGCACGAACGCAAGCACCGGAGGTGATTCCATTGCAGGATGCCAGTGAACGGTTGGACGTGGGCGCGGCGGGATCCGCCCGGGAGACCGCCGGGGAAGAAACCCTGGCCAGCCGCTACGGGAGCGGTACCCTGGAGGTGTACTCTACGCCCGCGATGATCGCCCTGATGGAGGCCGCGTCCATGGATGCCGTGGGCCAATCCCTCCCCGAGGGATGGACGACGGTGGGCATTTCCCTGGACGTGCGCCACGTGGACGCCACGCCCCCCGGCATGGAAGTCGTGGCCGAGGCGGAACTGCGGGCCATCGAGGGACTCCGCCTGATCTTCGACGTCCGGGCCCGCGACGAAGTCTCGCCCATCGGGGCGGGGACCCACCAGCGATACTGCGTAGAGATCGATCCGTTCCTGGATCGATGCGACGAGAAGGCCCGCGGAGCGGGGGCGGATGCCCGTGAAGGGCGGTAACGGAGACCTCTCCGGCGATATCCTCAAGGTGATCGGGCCCGTGATGATCGGGCCCTCCAGCTCCCACACCGCCGGGCCCCTGCGCCTGGGACGGGCCGCCCGGGCCCTGCTGGGCGAGGAGATCCTCCGGGCCCGGGTCATCCTGATGGGCTCCCTGGCCGCCACCGGGCGGGGCCACGGGACGCCCCAGGCAGCGGTGGCCGGATTGCTGGACATGGCCTCCGACGATCGCCGCGTCCCCGACGCCCCGGGGATCGCCCGGGACCGGGGCCTGGAATTCGAGATCCTGTACTCCGATGCCACCGGCGCCCACCCCAACGAGATCGCGTTCCAGCTGCGCGGGCGCGCCGGGGGTTCGGTCACCATGCGGGGGATCAGCATCGGGGGTGGGGAAATCGCCATCACCGCCGTGGATGGCTTCGAGGTTTCCATCACGGGCCACTATCCTACCCTGGTGGTCTTCATGACCGATCGCCCCGGGCTCATCGGTGCGGTAACCCGCGCCATCGGGAGCCGCGGGATCAACATTGCCTTCATGTCCGTGGCCCGCAAGCGTCGCGGCCAGGAGGCCCTGATGAGCATCGAGTTGGACCAGGCGGCGGATGCGGCGCTGGTGGAGGCACTCCGCGGGATCGACGGAGTATTCGGGGTCCGCGTGATCCCGGATACGCTATGAATGCATTACGGGAGGTGGGAACATGGACGCCGAGGCCACCTTCGAGGGGATGATGGGGGAGGAACTCCCGTCGCTGGATGAATTCATCGCCCGGGCGGGGGCAACGGGAACCCTGTCGGGCATCGCCCTGGAGGGAACCGACGCGGAGGACTTGCTGGCGGAGATGCGGCGCCGGTGGGATGTGATGCGCGAATCCGTCCGCGACGGCCTCGAGGAGGTCGGCTCCTCGGCGGGGGGTATGGTGGCGCGGGACGGACGGCGCTACCTCGACCGCATCACCGCCACCGGGGGGTTGATGGGCCCGTTGCCCGGCAAGGCCGCCGCCTACGCCCTGGCGGCCTCGGAGTGCAATGCCTGCATGGGTCGAATTTGTGCCGCGCCCACCGCCGGTGCCTGCGGGGTGTTGCCGGGCCTTTTCCTGGCGGCCTCCGAGGAGATGGGTGCCGGCGGGGATCAACTGGCCCGGGCCCTGGTCACCGCCGGGTTGGTGGGTACGGTAATCGCCGCCCGCGCCAGCCTGTCGGGGGCCGAGGGGGGTTGCCAGGCGGAGTGCGGCTCCGCCGCGGCCATGGGGGCCGCCGCCGTGGTGGAGTTGGCCGGGGGATCCCCCGCCGCCGCGGGGCACGCCGCCGCCCTGGCCCTGAAGAGTTTCCTGGGCCTGGCCTGCGACCCCGTGGGCGGGCTGGTGGAGGTGCCCTGCATCAAGCGCAACGCCATCGCCGCCGTCCACGCCCTGGCCGCCGCCGACATGGCCCTGGCCGGGGTGGCCAGCGCCATACCCGTCGACGAGGTGATCGACGCCATGGGCCGGGTGGGACGATCGTTGCCCGAGGAACTGCGGGAGACGGGACGGGGCGGCGTCGCCGCCACCCCCACCGGTCGACGCATCGCCGCGCGCCTCTACGAATCGGCCCCCGACGACAATCGATAGGACCTTCTAGAGGGAGGATACAATATGCCGGGACTATTTTCACCGATGAACATTCGGAACACCGAGATTCCCAACCGGATCGTCATGCCACCCATGGCTACGTCCGAGGCCACCGAAGCGGGTGAGGTAACGGAGACACACCTGGAGCACTACGGTGTTCGGGCTGCCTCCGGGGTTGGCACCATCATCGTCGAACACACCTTCGTCCGCTTCGACGGGCGCGCCAGCGAGGGACAGCTGGGGGTACACGATGACTCCACCATGGACGGGTTGTCGCGCCTGGCCAAGACCATCCGCGATGCCGGCGCCGTGGCGATCCTGCAGATCACCCACTGCGGTGGGACGGGGATCGGCGACGGCGTCGACATGCGGGGGGCCGGGTCCCGTCCCGTCCCCGGCCGCAACTACCCCGCGCCGCGCCCCTTCTCCAAGGAGGAATTGTCGGCGCTGGCCGAGGATTTCGTCGCGGCCGCCCGCCGCGCCATTGCCGTCGGCTTCGACGGGGTGGAGATCCACGGGGCCCATGCCTATCTCCTCAACCAGTTCCTGTCCCCGCTCTGCAACGATCGGACCGACGAGTACGGGGGCGACCTGGAGGGTCGCGGACGCTTTCCCCTGGAGGTGGTCCGCGCGGTGCGCGCCGAGTTGGGCGAGAACGCCCTGGTCTACTATCGCCTGGGCGCCGAGGATTCCATGCCCGGGGGCCTCACCCTGGAGGAGGGCAGTGTCTTCGCCGGGCAGCTGGTAGCCGAGGGCGTGGACCTGGTGGATGTGTCCGGTGGTCTCGGGGGCTCGCGCCCCGAGGGCATGAAACGCGAGGGCTACTTCGTGGATGCCGGCGTCTCGGTCCGGGGCGCCATTGCCCCCAAACCGGTCATGGTCGCCGGCGGCGTGATCAACGCCTGCACCGCCGACGAATTGATCCGCGAGGACCTCATCGATTTCGTGGGCATCGGGCGGGCCCTATTGTCGGATCCCTTCTGGGCCCTCAAGGCCAAGGAACGGGTGGGTGACCTACGGTGAACGCAGACGTCCCGCCCGTCCCCCGGGACGACTTCCCCGCCGCCCGACGGATCGCCTATTTGAACACCGGGACCGCCGGGATCATCCCCGGTCCGGTGCTGCAGGAGGCGGTCTCCGCCCTGCGTCGCTACCAGGAGGGGGGTCCGGCGCTGCCGGATTCCCGGGCCTTTCGGCGGGCCTGCAGCGGGGAGAACCCCGAGGTCCTGGCCCGCTTCCTGGGGGCCGGCCCCGGGGAAGTGCAGATGCTGACGGATACCACCGCCGGGATCAATATCGCCGTGGCGGGGCTGGACCTGCGAGCGGGGGATCGGGTGGTGGTCTCGGACGTGGAGCACTACGCCGGGCGGGTGACCTGGGCCTACGCGGCGGATCGCCTGGGACTGGAGATCGACGTGGTGCCCGCCCGCGGGGGTCGAGTCGAGTTGGATGACGTGGACTTCGTTCTCACCGACCGGACCCGGGTGGTATCCTTGAGTCACGTCAGTTTCATGACCGGTTCCCTGATCGATGCGCCGGCCCTGGGGGCGCTGTGCCGGGAACGGGGAATCTTCTCCGTCTTGGATGCCGCGCAATCCGTGGGGGTCCTGGACATCGCCGCGCCGGACCTGGGCTGGGACCTGGTGGCCTTTCCCGGGTACAAGTGGTGCCTTGGACCCGAGGGGACGGGGGCCATCTACCTGGCACGGGAGGCCTGGGATCGCCTGGATCCCCCGGCGGTATCCGGCGGGGGCATGGTGGAGCGGACCCTGGAGGGGCATTACGTCCTGGCCCCGGGAGCGCGGCGATTCGCCCCCTCCAATCCCAGTTTCATGGACGGGTTCCTGTTCTGCGCGTCCCTGCGGTACCTGCTGGATGCGGGGCTGGACCGGATCGAGGCGCACTGCCGCGGCCTGGCCGACGCCTTCTGCCGGGGGCTCGAGGAGATTCCCGGCGCCCGGTTGCTGAGCCCGGGGGACCCCGGGGCGCGGGCCACACTGATCGTATTCGAGCTGGAGGGCGTCGATTCCGAAGACGTCGTAGCGCACCTCTTCGAGGCGGGTGTGCACCTCCGGACCGTCCCGGGATCCGGCGGGATGCGGGCCTCCTTTGCACCGTACAATACCATCGACGACGTCCAAGCCCTCCTCGATGGTTTGTCGACGATCGTCCCTGGAGGGAACTGAACTTGTACATCGAGAACCCGAATCCATTCCTATTTCAAATCGGCGAGTTCGGCGTACGCTGGTACGGGCTGGCCGTGGCCGCGTCCATGGCCATCGGCATCTGGTACATCATCACCGAGGGCAAGCGCCGGGGGTGGGAGGAAGACGACCTCTACACCATCTCCCTCCTGATCCTGGTCTTCGGCGTCATCGGCGCCCGCGGGGTATTCGTCCTGACCAACCTGGGTTATTTCCTGGAGAATCCCCTGCAGATCTTCCGGGGGGACGGCCTGGCCTGGCACGGCGCCATCGGCGGCGGTGTCCTGTCCGCCTGGGTGTACATGCGGGCCAAGGCTTTACACTTCTCCCAGGCCGCCGACCTGGCGGTGGTGGGCCTCAACGTGGGGTACATCCTGGTGCGGCTGGCCAACATCCTCAACCAGGAGGTCCTGGGCCGCCACGCCGAGATCCTGGGGACCCGGCACCCCGCCCAGATCTACGGTTCGGCCATCGGGGTGATCCTGTTGGTTCGCTACTTCATCCTGGAGCGACGGGACCTGCCGGCGGGATATCAGTTCTGGTCCTGGTTCCTCTGGTACTCGGTGCTGCGGGGGGTCGTGGAGGAGACGGTGCGGGCCAATCCCCTGTACGCCTGGGGTTACGTGAACGAGGTCCTGGGCTTCGGTTTCTTTACCATGACGCACCTGGCCACCCCGCTCTTCTTGGCCCTGGCCGCCTTCATGATGGCGCGCGTCCGCCGCGATGACCTGCCCCGGACCCGGTCATGAGGCCGCCGGTGGAGGTCGGGCAGCGGTTGCCCCTGGAGGTGGAGGATCTCGGCACCTCCGGGGACGGCGTGGCGCGCCACCGGGACTACGTCCTCTTCGTCGAGGGCGGGGTGCCCGGGGATCGCGTGGGCGCGGAGGTGGTGTCCGCGGGGAATTCCTTCGGACGCGCCCGGATCCGGGAATTCCTGCGTTCCTCGGAGATCCGGGAACGGGCGCCCTGCCGGTTGTACGGGATCTGCGGCGGTTGCCAATTGCAACACATCGACTATCGCGCCGAGGAAGATTTCAAGCGGCAGTGGGTGGCGGGTGCGCTGCGCCGCATCGCCGGCCGGGAAGACCTAAGCGTGGACACATCCCTGTCCGACCAGCAGCCCTACGGATACCGGCATCGCCTGCGATTCACGCCGCGGGTGGGCGGGGATGAATCCCTGGAACCCTGTTTCTACCGGCGGGATGGGCAGGGATTGGTCGCCGTGGATCGATGCGAGGTGGCCACGGAGGCGATCAACGGCCTCCTGGGGACCCTGGTCGAGGGTCTCCGCGAGCCGGGGGTGAGTGCCGGTCCCGGGTGGGACCGCATCGCCCTCCACGCCGCCGGGGATCAACTGCTGCTGGTCTTCGGTACCGGCACCGGGGCGTGGGCCGAGGGCCCCCGGCTGGCCCGATGGCTGATGTCCGAGGTTCCGGGGTTGGCCGGGGTGGTCCGGAACGTGGCCCTCCCCGAGGATTTGCGCGCCCGGCGGCCCGGGGCCCTGAACCTGCCCCTGGCGGGCCGGGATCACCTGTATACCACCGAAGGAGATTTTCGCATCCGGGCCTCCGCCGGGGTCTTCTCCCAGGTCAACCCCGGGGCGGCTGCACTGGCCTACGATCGGGTATTGGCCGGGGCGGGGGTCGGCCCCGGGGATACCGTGATCGAACTCTTCAGCGGGATCGGGGCGCTGTCCCTGCGCCTGGCGGCGGCGGGAGCCTTCGTCATCGGGGTCGACCTGGACGGTGCCGCCGTGGCCGACGCCCGCAGTAACGCGGCCGCCAACGACGTGGATTCCGTGGTTTACCTCAACGCCGACGCCGCCGAGGGATTGGCCCGGGTACTCGCCTCGGGCACGGAGCCCACGGTCATCGTGATGGATCCGCCGCGTTCCGGGTGTTCCCGGGCGCTGCTGGATGCCGTCGCCGCCTCCGGCGCAGAGCGGCTGGTCTACGTATCCTGTCATTACGGGACCTGGGCCCGGGACCTGCGCTACCTGGCGCGGTCCGGCTGGGCGCCCCGGGCCGTCACGCCGGTGGACATGTTTCCCCGGACCACCAGCGTGGAGCTGGTCTCCGTGATCGCGCCCGGGGGGGCGATTTGATTGGTCTACCTGCCCGCTGCGACGGATTGGGCGGGGATCCTCCCGTGGGTTTCGGGCCCGGCGCGGCCCGTGGAGATCGCCACTCTGCTGCCCCGGAGGGCGGGGGCGCAGCGCCGGGATCCGACGCCCTTTGTGCCGGCTGATGCCGGTGCGCGGTCCGATCCCCGGTCTCTCCTTCCGGACGCCCGGGGCATGCTGGTGTTGGCGGTGCCCTTCGGCGATCCCGCCTTCGTTCCCTCGGGGGCGGAACTCTCCCAGAGTACTTGGGGCCCCGATTACCATCGCGTTATCCCACCCATCCTCGGGGATGTGTTGTCGCACCTGGTGGGCCGGCGCGCCGCCCGGTCGGCGGTCACCCAGGTGGACTCGGGGCCCCTGGAGGAGCGGGCCTTTGCCCTGGACATGGGACTCGGGCGCCTGGGGCACAACGCATCGATATTGGTCGGACCGTGGGGTCCGCGCGTCTTTTTGGCCCTGGCGCTGACCCGGGATCCCCTGCCGGAGCACCGCCTTGTCCCACCGGGCGCCGCGATCTTCCATCCCCACTGCGCCGAATGCGGGCAATGCCTCGAAGCCTGTCCCACCGGGGCCCTGGCGGTCCCCGGGCGCGTGGTCGCCCTCCGCTGTCTCTCCTACGTGAGCCAAAAGCGCGGGTTCCTGCCCGATGCCCTGGCGCGACGGCTGGGGGGACGGATCTACGGCTGCGACGAGTGCACGCGGGTCTGTCCCCTGGGACGGACCCGGGGACTCCCGATGTTCTCGGGGAGGCGGCGCGATCGATATCCGGACGCCGCGGGGATTCTCACCGATGGGGCGGAACAATACGCGGGACTGTGGGAGGGGAAGGCGGCGGCCTGGCGGGGTCGACGCCTGCTGGAGCGAAACGCCGTCAATGCCCTGGGTGCCGCCGGGTCCGCGGCGGACGTGCCGCTGTTGGAGGGGATCCTGTCCCATCCCAGCCCGCCCCTGCGGGCGGCGGCGGCGCGGAGCCTCGGGCGATTGGCGGAGCGGGGGATCCCGGTGGATCTTTCGCCCCTGCGGGCGCTGGCGGAGGACGATCCCGAGGACCGGGTTCGGATCGCGGCGATTCGTGCCGCCAGGGGCCGGGTGGGGACTCCCCGGTACCCCTCGGGGTTTCGTCGTGGGCCCACCGGGCTACATTGAATAATAGGCAGTTCTTCGTCCCGAGGTCCGACTTCGCACGTACGGATTAGCTGATATAATGGGGGATGCACGGTCGGGGCGATAGAATCCGGGAGGCTGAATAGATGCTTTTCGTCGTGGTCGGCGTAGCCGGGATCCTGGTGGTGTCCTACCTGGCCCTGGACTACGTTTTTACCCAGTACAAGCACACCAATCGAAGCCGGGGCGTACTCCTGGCGGAGGCCCTGGTGTGCCTTCTCCTGGCGGTATTCCTGGCCGTCGGTTTGCCCGGCCTGCCCTGGTATTTCAGCGGCGCCTTGGGCCTCGCCGCGGGGTTGTTGGCGTACTCGGCGCTGGCGGTGATCACGGTGGAGACCTGGCGTCGCATGGCGCCGGCCGAGGAGCGTTCCGGGGATTTCGGTTCGCTGCAGCACCGGATGCAGAGCCTCCAGGAGGAGTACGAGGACGTCGTGCGGGAAATCAACGAATTGAACCGTCGCAAGAAGGCACTGGAGCGAGAACACGACGAAGAACTTTTCCGGCAACGCAAGCTGGAGAACGACGTGCATCGCTGGCAGGGCGGCGGCGGGATGGAGCGCATTCGCTCACTACGGGTGGAAGATTGGACCCGGGAACTCTCCGATCTCTCGGAGTCCCAGCTGGAGGCGACGTGTCGCCGGCTGGAGGAGAGGGCGGAGGAGGAGGCGCCGGACAAGGAAGAGGCCCTTCGCATCCGGGCCTGCCTGACCGAGTTGGAATTGATCCGCAGGGGAATGCGCGAGCCCAACCGGGAACTGGCGGAGATCAAGCGTGCCCTGGATGAAGCCGAGGGTCGAAAGGGTGCCCTCGCGGCGGAAATCCACGAGTTGGATCGCGACCTGCGGGCGTGGAACCGGGGCCAAGAGGAAGATCCCGAAGAGAAGGTCGAACTGAAATAGCGGTTTCGATTCTCTCCCGAGGAGGTGAAAGATCCGGAGGATCCCGGGATCCGACGGATCGTAAACGATATGAGCCACATCGCAACCTACGCTACGCAACTGCAGCTGAATCCCGTGTCGAGCCGCGCCGAGGCCAAGAACGATGAGTCCTACCAGCTCTTCCTCGAGGCCCTGGAAGTGGTGGCCGAGGAATACGGTGGCCGCGTGGAGGATCACATCACCGATTATTTCGGCCGGCAACGGCGGTGCACCTTCGGCCTGATCACGCCGATGTTCTCCGCCGGGCTGGGCGTCGACGTGGACCCGAAGACGGGACGCGTATCCTTCGTCTTCGATGACTACGGGGTGAGCCAGGACCTGATCCAGACCCTCCAGAGCCGGGTGGTACAGACCTTCACCTCCATGGCGGTGGGCCGGGCACTGACGGATATGAACTACGACGTGGAGGTGGAAGAGGGCTCCCTGGACCCCAATCGACCCGCCAACCCGAGGCGGAAGGTCACTGTCAGGGGGGTCATGTAATGAGCCAGCGGGTCGAGGTGGAGATCGGGCCCGACGGGAAGTTCCGCATGGAGTTCACCGGTTTTCCCGGCGAAGAGTGTTACGCCGAGGCCGAGCGGATCCGGGCCGCCCTGGCGGGCCTGGGCATCCGGACGGGGACGATCGAGATGCACGCCAAGCCCGGCGGCCTCATCGAGGCGGAGATGGGAATCGAGGAGGAGACCGATGGAGAAATCTCGACGCGTCCCGGATGAGAGCCGGATCCTCGCGCATCTCGACGGCACCGAGGAGAGTTTTCTCGAGATCGCCGTGGATGCGGATGGTTCGATACAACTGTACGAAGCATATTCCCACGACGGCGGCGACCGGTTGGCGCAGAAGCTGGAGAAGCTGGGCGTGAAGTTGACCCGCATCACGTCTTCTCCCTGCGGCTGATCGACACCGCCCGAAAGAGGGGGGCATCGGTTTGTCCGTTCCCGAGATGAAGGGATTGGACGACGGGTGGATAGGCGAGGGGCTCTTGAAGCGCCGCAGCAACTATTCACCCGTCATCCTATTTGAAACCACGGATCCCAAGCGACTGGAGCAACTGAAGCGCTACGTATTGACCGATTCCGGCTGCGCGGACTACGAATCCGTCATGGTCTTCGACCAATGGCGGGGCCTCGCCCAGCTCTCGCTGCGCGAGGGGCAACTGGTCACCGAACCCTACCGCAAGAACGTTCCCAACACCCCCCTGGGCCGACGTATGGCCTCCGCGGGCAATGGCCGGGGAGAGGGCCAGCAACTGGCGCAGGTGAAGGCCGTGCTCAAAGAGGTCGACGAGATGTTGCGCAACCAGAAGACCCTGTTCATCATCCAGAACCTGGCGGAGAACCGGGAGTGGGAGACGGGCCTGCAGTCGGCCCTGCGCTCCTGGGCGACGGACGCGGAATTGATTACCCGGGGTTCGACGATCTTCCTGCAGACCTCCGATGCCACCTCGCTCCTGGATGACTTCACCCGGGAGCTGGTGGTCATCATCGACGTGGACCCGGCCACCGAGGCGGAGCGCCGCCACATCATTGGAACCATCGGCCGGGAGCTGGAACTGGAGTTGCCCCGCCCGCGATTGGCGGAACTGGTCCTGGCGACGGCGGGGCTCAACCTGCACCAGCTGGAGAGCATCATGCTGGAGTCGTATTTTTCCGAGCACCGTTTCGACGTGTCCCGGGTCAAGGGGTTGAAGTCGGAGCTGGTAAAGAAATCGGGTACCCTGGAGATCCGCGATCCGCACTACAGCTTCCAGGACATCGGGGGGTACGGGTCCATCAAGGACTTCGTGCGCAAGTACATCATCAATGTCCTCGAGGATAGCGAGCGGGCGGCGCGCTTCTCCCTGCCGCTGCCCAAGGGGATCCTCTTTTTCGGACCCCCGGGCACCGGCAAGAGCCTGTTCGCCAACGCCCTGGCCACCGAGATCCAGCTGCCCTTCATCAACCTCCTGACCGAGAACATCTACTCCAAGTGGTTCGGGGAGTCGGGGCAGCGCATGAAGGGCGCCATCCAGATGGCGGAGAAGATGTCCCCGGCCATCGTGTTCGTCGACGAGATCGACCGATTCGGGAAGCGCAGCGGGGGTTTCGGCGATTCCGCCGGGGAGGAGAGCAAGCGCGTCTTCTCCCAGTTCCTGGAGTGGCTGGGGGAGCCGGACCGGCAGGCCATCATCGTCGGTACCACCAACGTCCCGGACCAGCTGGACGAGGCCTTCCTGCGCACGGGTCGCTTCGACTACAAGATCCCCTTCCTGTACCCGGGGGACGAGGCGCGGGTGGAGGTCATGGCGGTGCACCTGGGCTTGGTCGGCGGCGCGGTGGGTCGCCCCGTGCCCCTGGGCGTGGAGGAAGACGAGCTGCTGGACTTCCTGCGGGCCGAGATCGTTCCCAAGACCCGCCACTTCTCCTGCGCGGAGCTGGAGGAGCTGGTGCTTCGCTCCAAGCGCATCGCCTTCGATCGCCGGGCCGAGACCCTGGACTTCTGCGATTTCACCCGGGCGGCGGAGACCTTCCGGGTGGACCGCGACCAGCGCAAGCGCACCATCCAGACCACCCTGCACCAGGTCCGGCGCTTCACCGACGACCAGCAATTCCTCAATTCCCTGGAGGAAGAGATGATAAGCGACGCGGATTAATGCGTCGATTGCCCGGACAGATCCCGGTAATACCAGGAGGGGGCGGTCTCGGACCGCCCCCTCCTCGCGTTGCTCTGAATTCCCGCGATCTTTCAGTCTTCGATGGGCTCGAAGCGATCCCGGAGGCGCTCGACCACCTGGGGTAGCGTGGTGTACTCCATCTCGTCCAGGGGCAGGCGGTGCGGCTCGAAGGGACCCATGCGGCGGAGGTAGCCGGCGATTCGATTGGCCTCTTCCCGCGCGGGGTCGAAGGATACGTCGGCGAACATGTCCTGGGGTCCCACGAGCTTGCCGTGGGCCAGCTGGAAGCCCAGGGCCATGACCCGCGGTGGTCCGTCGAAGCGGGTGGGCGTGGCATCCGCCCGGCCCACGGGCATCAGGGGACCGTTGTGGCTGCCGCGCATCCAACCGCCCACCAGGTGGGGGAAGGCGAAGGCTTCCACGGCCTCGCCCACGGCCGGAAGTCCGCTCTGGCAGCGGACGATCATGACCGGGTCATCCTTGCCCACGTAGCGCCCGGCGATGAGGCTCAAACGCTGGGTGCTGGCCTGGGCCGCGATATCCCCGGCATCGTCCCCGTCCTTGCGGTAGACGGAGTGGATGACGTAGCGCGCCGGGGCACCGATGAACACCAGCATGTCGTAGATGTCCTCGGGGCAGGAGAAGCGTACCTTCTTGGCCTCCTGCAGATCGTGGACCTCGAAGATGAAGCCGTCGTGCATGTTGGGGTCGATGACCAGGCCGGCGGTGTTGAAGGGATCGGCGAACATCTTGTAGAGGGGCAGGTTCCACGCCCCCGGTTCGGTCTTGTACGCCATGAAGACGATGAAGGGCTCCCTGCCGCGCTCCTCGATCTCCATCTCGGCTATACCCGGTCCCATTCCCTTTATGTTCCCGCTGAAGGCGTCGGCCAGGAGATCCTGGCCCGCACCGTAGAGCTTGAGCGCCTTGGCCTCCTCGGTGGCTGCCTCGAAGGTCTCCCAGGCCAGCTGGTGGATCTCGGAGCTGTCGGTGCCGTGCCTGTGGGTCAATATGAGATTGATGTCGTCTCCGACGGCGGTTACGTGGTAGTCCACGAGGAGATCCGTCCCCGCCAGGTGCTCATGGCACCGCTCCAGGAGCCTGGGGTGGACGATGGTATGTCCCACCAGTCCGCCGACGTCGGCCTTGATGACGCTTATGGTCACCCTGTCACCCACGATATGAACCCTCCATTCGATCTGAAAGTCTTCGGGACCGCCCGTGGCGGGCGGTGAGTTCAAGATGCAAACACACACCTACAGATTATCGCACAAGTCGATCGAAGTCACCCGCGTTGGACGCCGAGAAGTGGGTAAAATATAATCAGGACATCCGATGGGAGGTGCGCGATGAGAGAAGAAGTTACCGCAGTACTGGAAGAGGTTCGTCCCGGTCTGCAAAGTCACGGGGGAGATGTAGAGTTGGTCGACGTCTCCGAGGACGATGGTGTGGTCTCCGTGCGTTTGACCGGGGCTTGCGCGGGTTGCCCCATGGCTACCATGACCCTCAAGAACGGGATCGAACAGATCCTCAAGGAGCGGGTCGCCGAGGTCACGGAGGTCGTGGCCGTAGACTAGAACGGGCGGCGCAGATCCCGGATACTGTATGTGATTGCAATGTCCGCGGGGCCCCGGCGGCGACGATACCCGTCGCCTCCCCAGGGGTGCCCGCGGACTTCTCTTGCGGGCGGTCGTCCCGCTGGATGGAGGGAAAGATGAGGACCTTCGAGATGGATCGATATCACATGGGTCGGCTGCGGCCCGGGGAGGATCTCCTGGAGGGGATCGAGTCCCTGTTGTCCGAGAAGGGGATTCGCGCCGGGTACCTGTGGGTGCTGGGCGCGGTTCGCTCCGGTGCCATAGGCTTTTTCGATCAGGAAGAACAAGTGTACCGGACCATCGAATTCGATGAGCCGATGGAGATCCTAACCTGCCAAGGAAACGTATCGATGAAGGAGGGCCGCCCGTTTCCCCACGCACATATCACCTTTGGCGATTCCCGGGGCCGGGCGGTGGGCGGGCACCTGGTCGCCGGCAACGAGGTGTTCGTGGCCGAAGTGTGTATCGCCGAGTTCTCGGGGCACCCCCTGGAGCGGGTGGATATCCCGGAGTTGGGACTGCAGCTTTGGCGCACGGAGTGATGCCGCATCATCGGGCGGGTACGGACCGGGGTGGCGGGTAGCCACCCCGGCCATTCCGTTCCGTTTACGCCCCGTCGCTCTCCCGCGGACGAGGGGGCGCGGCCAAAAATTCCCGGAGGATCCGGTGTAGCTGCGCGCCCGAGAGGGTCTGCAGGGTGATGGATCCCGCACCGGGATCGATCATCAGGATGTCGTGCAGCCCCCCCAGGGCGAATATCGCTTCCATTCCCTCTACCGAACCCCCATCGGTGATCCGCCCACCGTCGATGTGGAGGATCCCATCCAGCACCAGGAGGTGCCCCGCCAGCTGTTGCGCTTCGCCGGCGGTGCGATACTCGCCTTCTTCGCCGGCCAGGAGGCCCCGGGCGACCAGGTCGTCCAGGGACGCCGATAGGCCCTGTTCGGTCGGATCGCCGGGTCGGTCCCGGAGGCCGAGCAGTATGGTCGACAGGCGCTGCCCGGAGGATCCCTCGGCCCCGATTTCCCCGGCGATGGCCTCGACGGAATGGAGCGCCGCCCGGGGCCGCTCTTCGCGGGCGAGACAATCCAGCACGTGCCGTCGCTCGCGATCGATCACGGCGACGAGGGCCCGGGCACTGGCATAGTCCAGGTCCACGGCGAGGTCGGAATTGACCACGTTACTGCGACCGGTGAAGTCCCCGATCTCCTCGAGGAAGACGTGGTTCATGGGGGGATAGTCCAGGGTGAATCCGTCGGGGGTCGTGGTGAGGGAGAGCGGGCTCGGGTCGTCCCCGCGGAAGTATACGGCGCGATTGGCCTCCAGCGCCCCCGATCGAAAGCGGATCCGGGTGTAGGCATCGGCGCCGGCCAGCTTATCGAGCGCGGTGAACCACTCCGGTGTGACCTCGCCCTCGGCGCGGATGATCCCCGCCTCCACCAGGGCATCCATGCCCTCCCGGTCGAATCCGTCGGCGCTGAGCGCACCGAAGGGTGATATCGCGCTCGTTTCCCCGAAGGCGCCGCCGAGCCAAGCCAAAGACGCCGGTGTGAACGTGTGACTCAGTTCCATCGCGTATGCTCCTTCCCGTCGCATCACTGCATGTACCCGTGGCTGGTGCCCTCGAAGAACAGATCCTCGCCCCGCACCCAGCCGATGATCTCACCGGTGGTCTTGTCGCGGATGGCGTGGGATAGTGTCTCC
>PWSR01000085.1 GCA_003563985.1 Clostridia bacterium
GAAAGGTGGCCGCCCACATCCTCGGGGTCGACGGCATGGAACCGGCCCTGGACGCCGGGGTCGATGTCTTCGAACACGTCTGGTTCATGAAACCCGACCGCAGCATGGATTACCGCGAGGACCTGCTCCTGCGCATGCGGGATGCCGGGGTGCAGTGTTCCCCGACCCCGGCCACGGAATATCGCTTGGTGGAGTTGATCGACGAACGTGCGGAACGGGGGATCGCCACCGAAGCCGAGATCGCCGTGGGCAAGTGGTCCGCGGAGCGGGTCCAGCGCAACCTGGAAATCGTACTCCGGATGAAGGAACTGGGAATCCTCATCGGCCACGGCACCGACGCCGGCGTCAGCTATATCCCCTTCGACGACTACGCCCTGGGCCTGGAGCTCCTGGTGGCGGCGGGTATGTCGCCCATGGACGCCCTGTTGGCGGCTACACGCGATGCCGCGCAAATCGTCGACGTCGATGCCGGGACCCTGGAACCGGGCAAGCTGGCGGATATTGCCCTGGTGAGGGGGAATCCCGACGAGGACATATCACGTCTTCGCGCGGTGGAAATGACTATCGCCGGGGGACAGGTGCTGTACGATGCCAGGGAAGTAGAAGAGAGGAAGAGGGAATCTTGCACATCGATTTGAGTGTTCATCCCGTAATCGACAATCATTGCCACCCCTTCGTTCCCGCCCGGGAAACCAAGCCCTACGAGCGCTACTGGACGCTCTCCCACCTGGATTTCTCCGCCGAGGACTTGAAGGACAGCCTCATCTACCGCATGGTGATCCGGGAGCTGGCCCGTTTCCTCGAGATGCCATCCGACGCACCGCCCGACGCGGTGGCCGAGGAGCGTACGCGCCTGTACCGGGGGGACACACCGGCATACCTCCGACGCCTATTCGCCGACGCGAAGATCGAGGGATTGATCCTGGACCTGGGATATCCCGTACCCGAGTACACCGGGTACAGTGCCGATATGAGCGACTTTCGCGCCCTGCTCCCGGGGGTCGAGATGGATACGATGATTCGCATCGAACCCTTGCTCAATCGTCTCCTCGCCCGGGACATGGGATTCGACGAAACGAAGACCGCGTACTTGGAAACCCTCGTGGAGGAAGTCGAGAACAACGGGGCCGTGGCCATCAAGTCCGCCATCGCCTATCAGACCGGCCTGGACGTTGACCTCGTGGACGAGGTCGGTGCCCGGCGGGGATTCGATGCCATGATGCGTGACGGCGACCGCACCGGGGAGAAGGCATTCCGGGACTACGCGCTCCTCCTGGCCCTGGAGGTCTGCCGGGAACGCGGGTTGCCCATACAAATACACACGGGCGTCGGGGATTCTCCCGTGGTCAACCTGAGCCAGTTCAACCCCATCCTCCTCTTCGACCTGCTTTCGGGCGAGGCATACCGGGACATCCAGTTCGTCCTGGTACACGCCGGATACCCTTTCACCGGGGAGGCGGGGTTCTTGGCCCACACCTACCCGAACGTCTGGATCGATGTATCGGAAATGGTCCCCTTCGCGGGCGTCGGCATCCGCGACCAGATGATGCGGATCCTCGAGATGACCCCGGTGACCCGCGTGATGTACGGCTCCGACGGCTACAACATACCGGAGATGTTCTGGTTCTCGGCCATCTACTTCAAGCGGGTCTTCGGAGAAATCCTGGACGCCCTGGTGGGGGATGGTACGGTGGGCCAGAACTTCGCCCGGGAAATGGCTTCCATGGTGCTCACCGACAACGCACGCCGCCTGTACCTCTCCCGGTGAAATGCCGCCGGCGGGGAGTCAATCCTCCCCGCCGGCGTATGTCACCGATGGATTGTGGGGGCGAACCTAACCCGTGACCGCCCGACCGCGATCCCCCGAAGCCGAGCGTTCCCAGCGGTCGCAGCGGCCACCCCAGCGCGCCACCACGTCCTCGCCGTGCACCACGTCGACGATCTCGCAGGCATTGGTGCAACCGTCGCACTCGAAACTCTTCGTGACGTAATGATGGGTCGAGATGTCGAAACCCCGGAAGGCGGAGGCCACGAAAACCCCACGTTGCGCTTCGTCCCGGGCCAACAATGCCGCACCGAGGGCCCCCATGACGTCGTGATACGTCGGAACCGTCACCGGGACCTCCAGGGCCCGCTCGAAGGCCGCCCGGATGCCGGCGTTGGCTGCAACCCCGCCCTGGAAGAGGACTGGAGCCCGGAGTTCCTTTCCCTTGCCGACGTTGTTCAGGTAGTTGCGAACCAGGGCCTCGCACAGGCCGGCGACGATGTCGGGCAGGCCATGGCCCATTTGCTGCTTGTGGATCATGTCCGACTCGGCGAAGACCGCGCAGCGCCCGGCGATCCGGACCGGGGAGGAACTCTGCAGGGCGAAATCGCCGAACTCTTCGATGGGAACACCCAGGCGCGCGGACTGGTGGTCCAAAAAGGATCCTGTCCCGGCGGCGCAAACGGTATTCATCGCGAAATCCACCACGACGCCGTCCGCCAGGATGATGAGCTTGGAATCCTGACCCCCGATTTCCAGGACCGTGCGGACCCCGGGTTCCTCGGACAGGGCGGCGATGGCGTGGGCGGTAATCTCGTTTTTGACTACGTCGGCCCCCATTATGGCGCCGGCCAGGGTGCGGCCACTACCCGTGGCACCCACTCCCATGACCGTGGCGTCGCCCACGGCCCGACCGACCTCCCCGAGGCCCTTCTGCAAGGCCTCGATGGGGCGGCCTCCCGTGCGCAAGTAGACCGTCTCGATGACTTCCCCGTCCGCATCCAGTGCCACCAGGTTGGTGCTGACCGATCCGACGTCAATTCCCAGGTAAAGCCGCATGTTCCAAATCCTTCCCTCTGCGCCGACGGGCCCGCAACAAGTCCACGAAAGCTTCGAGCCGGGTTTGCACCCCGCCCTCCCCGGTCTGTTCGTCTATGAATAGCGTCATCACCGGGATGCCGTATTCCCGGCTCACCGACGGCACGATACTCTTGGCCACGATCTCCGGTATGCAGGAGAAGGGCGCCAGCTGCACCACGCCATCGAACCCCTTGTGGGCGTACTCGATGATCTCCCCTATGCTACTTTGACCGTGGCCACCCACGTTCTCGGGGAGGTACGCGGAGGCGGTACGCGCCACATCCCGGTCCCCGCGGGCCAGGATGTCGGTGCGGGCAAACTTGGTCAGGAAGATACTGCGCTGCACCCACGCGCCCAGGTCACCCAACCGCTCCTCGATCCGGAAATTGGCGAAGGGCTCCAGTTGGACGTAGATCTCCCCGATGATGCCGATCTTCAAAGCGTCCCCGGGGTCCGTCTCCCGGGTGGCGACGGAATCCAACCTCTCGGTTCCCTCCCCCAGGGCGGTGCGCGTCCCCGCCACCGTCTCGGCGGCATCGAGTCGCCTCATCGCCGCCGAGAGGGCCCGCGAGGTGTCGCCGGGGGTGCGTTCCCGGGGGCGAACCCGGTGGGCGAGTATCTCGAGATCGTCCACGGCCTTGAGCTTTTCCCAGGTCATCCGCAGCGCCCGCCCGACGTCGCCCCAGGATGCTCCGGGAATGGCCTTGAATCGTCGGAGTTTCCGCAGGAAGTCCACCGGCGTTCGCAGGGGCGGCCAGAAGAAAATCATCTCGTGCTCGTAGCCGAGGTCCAACAGGATGCGCCGGTGCAACTCGCCGTAATACCCGGCGCGGCACGGACCCTTTCCGCCGCCGCTGAGCAGCACGTCTGCACCCCGCTCCAGGGATTCGATGTAGGTCCCCAGCACGATCTTGAAGGGGATACACGCGAACTCCGGGCTGTGCCGGGTTCCCAGGGTGAGGGTGTTCTGCGTGGGGGGCCGGGGTGATACGACGTCGTAACCCATGGTTCGCGCCATGGCGTCCACGGCGAGGACCGACGATCCCATGTGGGGATAGCTAAGTTTGGCCATGCATGGTTCTCCTCGCCTGCCAACGGAGCATGTCCACGAAGGCTTCGATCCGCGTCCTGAGCCCGACGTCCCCGGTGTGCTCGTCCACGGTGATCGCCATGAAGGGGACTCCGTGGCTCTCCGCCTCCAGCTCCAGGAGCTTGTTCACCATGGCGTCGGGGCCGCAGCCGAAGGCTGTCACGTGCACCAGGCCGTCCACGGCCCGCCGTTTCATGTAATGCATCCCGGACCAAAGCGAGCGGTTACTGTAGAACCAAAATAGGTTCTCGGGATATTCCCGCGATTGGCGGCGCATATCCGCCTCCCCGACCAACTCCGGGGTGACGACGCGAATCCCCAGGTCGGCCAGCTGCCGGATGATACCGCCGCTGGAGAGGCCATCGTAGAGGACGTAGGGATACCCCAGCAGGCCGACGGTCAGGTCCGGGTCTTCCGGCTGACTGAAGCCCAGGGCCGCCAGCCCCTCTTCCCGAACCCGGACGAGACCCCGGGCCACCGTCCGTCGCGCCTCGCGGAGCGCCCGAAAGGACGCGTAGCGCCTCCCGGTGAGCTCCACGCCCAATCGGTACAGTCCACGAAGCCCCGTGAGCCCGTGCGGCCCCATCTCCAGGCGTGGCGACAGGATCCGCGGTAATCCGGGTATGGAACTTCGCACCATATCCGGCAAACCCAGGAACTTCGGGCATACCGTGTAGTTCATTTTTGAGCCGGCCAACCGCGGTACAAAGAGCATATCCACCTTGTCCCGCAGGGAAACGACGTGACCGTGGAAGGTCTTTATGGGAATGCAGGCATCATTTACCGTCTCCCGGACCCCGGCGTCCAGGATCTCCTGGTTGGAGGGCTCGGAGATCTCCACTTCAAATCCCAGGGCGCGAAAATACGTCTCCCAGAGGGACCCATA
>PWSR01000150.1 GCA_003563985.1 Clostridia bacterium
AGCTCGAAGCATTCCCGGGTGTACATCCTGGAGGGATACCCATCCTGGTTGTAGGCATCCAGGACGATATGATCGAAGGCAGCGGGGTTCAATGCCAGGTAACGACGTCCGTCCTCCACCACGAGGGAGACCCGATCGTCGGGGACGAAGAAGTAATCCCTGGCGACTTCGATGACATTTGGATCCACGTCCACAGCATTGATCCGGGCTTTGGGATAGGCATTGTGAAAGGATCGAACGCCCGCCCCACCGCCCAGTCCCAGGAAAAGCGCCCGGTCGGGCTCCGGGTTGAAGAGGGAGCCGGCATGTAAGTACGGGATGTATCGTCCGACATACCTATCGGGGTCGCTGATGTCCACCGTCGTCTGGGGTAGGCTACCGAGGAACATGGTCCTGCGCTTACCGCGATCGATCACCTGAAGTCGTCCACTGATCCCGATACTGTCGTACACAATCCGCTCGCTCAAGGATACACACCCCCGAATCGGTCTTTCGCAGCCTAGGATGACGCGTAGTCTCCCCCGGTACCATTCGGACCATCCCGGCCCGTGGGAGGAGTAATGTACTGCACGGACGGCCTCCTCAGTGTGGGTTGCGGATACAGATCCATCAGGTCGTATACATCCGGGGGCAATCCAGGCGTCACCGGTATGCCCAGGGCCTCCAGCTCATTGATGTGTAGTGGGTAGTCGTGGGTCCACCGACCCTCGGTCAGGTTGTCGGCGATCTCCAAGGCCTTCTCCGGTTCGTGATTTCGCTCCAGGAGGTGGTAGACGTTGTGACGGACCTGGACCGTTGCCTTCCGCGCGATATCACCGCAGATGAGGGTGGCGTCGTCGACCTTGTCGACGCCCTTGAGGTTGATTGCCGCCAGGATGGACGCAGCCGGGAAGCCGCCCAGCTGCGGATCGATGGGCCCGAGCACGGCATTGGGGTCCATCATGATTTCGTCGGCGGCCAGGGCCAACAACGTACCCCCGGACATGGCGTAATGCGGAACCATCACCCGAACCCTGGCGGGGTGGGCAGCCAGGGCCAGTGCGATTTGCTCTGCGGCCAGGACGAGGCCTCCCGGGGTGTGCAGGACCAGGTCGATGGGAACATCGTCGGCGGTCTTCCGTATGGCCCGGAGGACCTCTTCCGAATCCTCGATATCGATGTGCCGCTGCAGCGGGATGCCCAGGATACTTAGCGTTTCCTGGCGATGGATCATCACGATCACCTGCGAACCATCGCGTCGCTGGATCCTCCCCATGATTCGACGCCGCAACGCGTCCAGTTTCCGCTGCTGATAGGCCGGGAGAAAAGCCATCACGATGAAGAGTATGGCAAGCAAGTTCCAGATCGAGAGTTCCAAACCCCTGTCTCCTATCCGCGAAAGGATCTCCTAGATTCCTCTTCGAAGCACTTGCGTCAATCCCCGTAGCCCGCCTCGTCCACCGGCGGACTCCAGGGCTAGGACCTGCACCTCGACGCCGCGGTCCATCAGCGTCTGCGTGGTGGCATTCCCGACGCCGGCGGCAATCACAACCTCCCCGGGGCCGACGACCATCAGGCCGGAGAGGGTGTAGGGTGTCTCCGGCAAAGCCGGAACGATCTCCATTCCCTTCTCGCGGAGGTAGGTGAATAGGCCGACGGTTCGCGTCGGATTCGCCTCACCCTTACAGTATACCTCGACGGGTGGTTCCCCGTCGGAACCGAATCGATCTTCGTGGACGATGGCGAGATCCGGGGCGACGAATACGAGATAGTCATCCAGATGGGTAACCGGCGAATCGGCATCACGGATCAATCCAATTTCCGGCACTCCGAAGGCCCGGGCGCGCAACATCTGCTCGAACGCCACTTCGTTTGTCATCGGCCCAATCCGCATGAGGGCAAAATCACCCACGGGTATGAAGTCTCCGCCCTCGAAAAATCCGGGGGATTCGATGCGCGCAAGTGGTGCGGTGCCGAGCCCCTCCAATGCCAAAGACATCAGCTCGTTCTCCCAGCGCCTGGCGGGAGAGGATGCCCGACCGAGGACGGCCCCGGCGGCCGTTACTACCAAGGCATCCCGCACGAAATGCGCAGACCGCGCCGGGCGGATGCAGTGTTCCATCAACTCGGGGTCTCCACCGAACCCCACACGTACCAGGGGTTTAAGAAACAGAAGATCGACGAGGACTTCGGGGTGCGCCCGGTTGATAATCCGCTCCCGGCGCGAAAGCAGTGCGCGACGCCTCGACTCCGGTACCCCGGGGGAGAAGGAATAAAGGAGCGCTTCGTTGGCGGCTCTACGGAGCCGATCCAGCGCGGGACCTTCCAGGGGCTCGCCGACGGGATCGATGGCCCCGGCGGTCAGCGCGTCGCGAAACGATACGACTTCGATTCCCCTGGCTTCCAGGAGGAACCGGTAGTTCTGATGGTCCCACTGGGCAGCCGTGAGATCCAGCGGGGCCTCGATATCCTCTGCGTCAACCTCCATCAAACCGAATAGAGCTTCCCGACCCGGTTCATGAAGAAGCGCGGATTCGACGTGGGCCCATTCCTCAGTCTGTCTGATGACGATACTCGAAGCGCGCGTTGTCGATGCCTCCTCCCTGTGCCCTCCCCTTGGAATTCCCCGAAGAGGGGGCAATTCCCTCCAGTAAACTACGCGAATTCAACACAAAGCTCAATTCCCACGCCCTGATTTTACAAACCCCGGGGGGAGGAAGCCCCGTCTCGACCGGCGAAAGTTACCCGGGTAGCTCAAAGGAGGGGTCCATCGAATTGAAATCGTTAATCGAATTGGCCGGCGATCTCATGCAGATGGGTGCCCCCGGGGAAGAACCGGGTTATCGGTTCCTACACGGTATGCGGACGGCACACCTGGCGGACGAACTGGCCCGTCGAGAAGGATTGCGTGATCACATCCGCACCGATGCGCTATTTCTGGCCGGTCTATTCCACGACGTGGGAAAATGCACTGCAAGTTCCGAGTCCGACCACGCCGAAGCCGGGGCAGACCGAGTCCGCTTTCTCCTTCGCGGGAAACTCGAACCCGAGGGTATCGACGTCGTACAGCGGGCCATTCGATGGCATAACAAGCGTGAGCACTACCCGGACGATCTTCCCTTGGAGGGTCTTCTTCTCCAGGACGCGGACCTGCTGGACCACTTTGGCGCCACGGAGATCTGGTTGATCTCTTATCGTGTTGCGGCGCGAGGTGGCGGTGCGAAGGACTTCCTGGCGGACTATCGGGAAGCCGCCTCCTGGCGCCGATACGCTCTGCGCAGTTTGCATTACCCGGAGAGCCGGAAAGAAATCCGCGCGCGGATGCGAGTGGGAGCGCATTTCCACCGCCAGCTCGCCCGCGAGACCATGTGCATCGAGGGGGAACTCATCTGTGAATCGATACCTGGAAACGCTTTTTGGACCGAACGGCCCTAGTCTCGATGGCCGCGTCCTTTACTCACGCCCCCCCTTCGCCCTACCGATGGCGCTGTTGGTCTTCGCCTTCGGAAACCTACTGCCCCTGGGGGCCATGGCATTGATAACGGCCACAACCGGTAGCACCCTGGGGATCACGTTCCTCGTCGTCATCCACCCCTTGGTGCTCATGGGTATTATCCTGGCCCTGGAGGGGCAGCGGGGTGGCCTCGCCTCGTTTCCGCTGATTCCCGTAGCCCGCCGGGAGCTGGCGGTTTTCGTCCTCCTGTGGCCCATCGTACTTCGCTTTGTGGCCGTTCTGGCGGCCGCCGCCCAGGCCCCCTTCGGCTTGATCGCCGAGGAGACGAACAACCCGCTCCTCATGGATCTGAACATGGGGGGTGTCGAACAGGCCATCGTCGTCGCCTCCGTGGTACTGCTCATACCCGTCGCCGAGGAGTTCTTCTATCGCGACGTTCTGTACCGGTCCCTGCGGAGAATGGGCCCCTGGCCCGCAGCGGCCCTGAGCAGCCTGTTCTGGGCCATCATGCACGGATCCCTGGCCTTCGTCCTGCCCCTGTTCTTGGTGGGGGTCTTGCTCTCGATACTTTACGAGTCAACCGGGAACCTCTGGGCGCCCATCATCGCACACGTGGGATTCAACCTGTCCTCTTTCCTGCTGATCCTTTTCCTACCAATGATCTGACGGATACTCCATGTCCCGGGATTGGTGGCGGAGTCTTTCCAGGAATTCCTCGTAGTCATCGACGACGACCTGGGGAGTGCAAACGTCCTTGCGGCAAGCGGCCCTGGCGATGGCATGCGTGGCGATGGGATTGGTAACGATGAAAAACATCCCGATCAAGAACAGTTTGCCCACGATTGGACCGAATCCCTCGAGAATCGCCACTCCCAACAGCAACAATATGGAACCGGCCGTCACACCCTTCGTTGCGGCGTGAAGCCGCGTATAGAGGTCGGGGAAGCGCAACACCCCGACGACCGCCGTAACGCAGAAAAACGTTCCACCGAACAAACTGATGCCCGCGAGGATCGAAGTCGTGTCCATCAGAGGTGCAGCTCCCCCCTTTCGATGTACTTGGCGACGATCAGCACGTCCGCGAACTGAAGGACGGCGTACACGAGGGCCACATCATAGAGCGGCTCCAGGCCGTAGCGGTAGGCCAAGAGTACCATCACCAGGGCCAACAACAACCCGATGGTGTCCGCCGCCACCAGGCGGTCCGGGACCGTGGGTCCCGCGATCACCCGGTAGAAGCAGGCCAGGGCAGAGATAATCAAAATCGTCACGGTGATGGCAATCATTCCAGGATCCTCCTCAGGTATTCTTCCATCCTTTGGATCAGTAGCTCAGCCCGCTCGTCTTCATCCAAGGTTGTGACGTCGATCCA
>PWSR01000118.1 GCA_003563985.1 Clostridia bacterium
CATCACCTGCAGTCCGTACCCCTCCTTCGCCTACCCCGCTCCCCGGCCATCGTCCTCCACGATCAGGGTGATACCCGCCGGGCTGCAGCGAAGAGCGATCTCGACGCGCTCCGCCGCGCCGTGTCGGATGCTGTTCGTGATCCCCTCCTGGATAATCCGGTAGAAAGGCAGTTCCAAGTGTGGCGGGGGGACCCCATCTCCGAAGTCCAGGTCGATGCGGAGTCCGCGGTCCGCCATCTCGTGGGCCAGGCCTCGAACCGCCGACAGGAAGTCTCCCCGCTCCAGCTCCCGGGGTCGCCAGGCCCGCACGGAGCGACGAATCTCCTCCAACCCCGTGCGCGCCTGCTCGCCGATCCGGTCCAGCTCCTTCGAGGAACGTTCGGGATCCACCGTGATCAACCGCCGCGCTGCCTCGAGGCCGACGATGATTCCTGTGAGGCTATGGGCCAGGGTGTCGTGGATCTCCCGGGCCAGCCGATTTCGCTCGGCAATCGTGGCCAACTCTTCGCGCTGGCGACTGCTTTCCATGAGCTGCGCGTACGCCGATTCCAATTCTCGTTGCGATCGCTCCAGCCGGGCCAGCGCTCCTTCGGCGCGTTCCCGTTGCTCCTGCTGTAGGCGGGCTAGCACGCTAATGCCGAAGGCGAAAAAGAAGAATATACCATTGATGAGTAGGGTGCTGATGCGGTCGGCACTCCATTGCCCCCGGAACCATGCGCCCAGGAGCCCGATGGCCAAGAAGCCCACCAGGGAAAGGAGGAAGACGCGATTCCCAACGGAACGGGAATGGCTGATCTGGCTCTCGGCGATCAGTATGATAAAGAGGATGGCCCCGATGCCGGTACCGTCGAGCCACAAGAACAGATAGGCGAGCAACAGGTGTAGCCATAACAGGGGACGCTCCCAGGGGGACAAACTGGACTCGAGGGAATGATTGCGTATGGAATCCACGGCCAATATGCCGAGGATGGCCAATAGACGGGCATCGATGACGAGGCCCCGGTTGATGATGGTGACCCACAATACAGCAGCGTACCCGCCGTACTTCGCCACGTTGAGCAGCAGGCCCGTCGTGGGATCCATGGCGCCGGTCGTTTGCATCGATCTCCTCCTCCGCACGCAACCGTGGGGCGTTGGCGTCGTTACGTCGTTCCCGGACTCGAGCTCCTCGATCTCGGCGCCAGTGGATCAGCATTCGTCCTCGGAGTCCGGGGAGCCGGATTCGGTGTACAGTCCGGTGAAGACCTCCACCAAATGGGGATCGAACTGTGTACCGGCACCCGCCTCGAGTTCACGCAAGGCCTCCTCCGGGGAACGCACCGTCCGATAGGAGCGCTCGTTGGTAATCGCGTCGAAGGCATCGACCACGGCGATTATGCGACTTCGCAGGGGAATCGATTCCCCCGCCAATCCCACCGGGTAGCCGGTCCCGTCCCACCGTTCATGGTGGTGCAAGATATCGTCGGCCACGTGGGCGAAACCGTCCGTCGAGCGCGCGATGCGGTAACCGGTCTCGGGATGTTTCGCAATGGTCCGCCACTCGGACTCGGTCAGGGGGTCGCGCTTTAGGAGGATCTCCTCGGGAATGGTGATCTTGCCCACGTCGTGCAGGTTCACCGCCAGGCCGAGACAATGGAGTTCGTACGGTGTGAGCCCGATGCCCTCCCCGATCCGCAGTGCGTATTTGCGCATCCGCGCCGTGTGCCTTTGCGTCTCGAAGCTCTTGCCGGCGATGGTCTTGAGCAGCATGTCGATGAGTTCACTCTTTTGGCTCTTGCTCTCGATCAATTTCCGTTGGTACATCTCATCCTCGGCGGCCATTACCACGGTTTCGATCCGCTGATCAAACCGGGTCTTGGTGGCATGACCCACGGAAAGGGAGATCGGGATCTCCTGTCTCGTTCGAGCGCCTTCGGACAGCTCGGCGATCCGCCCACAAACCGATTCAGCTCCCCGGCCGTCGGTTTGCGGCAGGAGGAGGAGAAACTCATCCCCGCCCCAGCGACCCAAGATGTCCTCCGAACGACAAGCCTTCTCGAGGATCTCACCGACCATCCGCAGCATCTCGTCTCCGGCTGCATGGCCGTAGGTGTCGTTTACCAATTTGAGGCCGTTCAAGTCGGCCATGATAACGCTGAGCGGAAGCTGCCGCTCGGTATCCAGGCGAAGCATTTCTTCGTCGAGAAAACGTCGATTGTACAGGCCGGTGAGACTATCGTGAAAGCTGACCCAACGGATTTGCTGTTCCGTTCTCTTTTGGTCCGTGATGTCCCGGGAAATGCTCAGAACCGTGGCGACGGCACCCTCCTCGTCGAACTCGGGAACGAGACGAATCAGGTAAAAGGAGTCCTGATCCTCATTGCTCCGGATGGCCTCCACGGATTGCGGCATGCCTGTACGAAACACCTCGGCGATGGCGTGCTCCCAGGTGGAGGTCATCACGTGCTCGATGCCGAGTTCCCGGTTCGTCTTTCCCACGGCGTCCTCGGGACGAAATCCGAGAACCGTCTCGACGGCGGGATTGGTGTACAATCGGCGACCCTCGCGGTCCACACGAGTGATCAGGTCCGGGGAGTGCTCGGCCAAGGTACGGAACTGTTCCTCCGTCGCCCGCAAAATGCGTTCCATCCGGTTGCGCTGGATGAGGATTCCCGATTGGTTGGCGTACAGTTCCACGATGCGAGGATTCTCGAGGGCACCCCCGCGGGACATGAACAGGATGAAATCCCCGATGGATTGACTCTCGTCGGAAAGCTCCACCACATACACCGGGCCGAGATGGAAAAGTCGTTCCAGGATCCGGGCCGTCGATCGGCCGATGGCACCCGAACCCGCTGCGTAGAGGTTCTCGAACCGAATCAGGCGTCCATCTCGAATGGATTTGGCACGCTCGGGTATGATGTCCCATGCCTTGCCCACGAGTTCGAAACCCACGATCTCCGAGGCCCGATGCATACCCTTGGTCATACCGGAAATCGCCCGGGTCACCGTCTTGGTGCCCGCCTCCTCGTAGGTGTTCAGTGCCACGAACTGGGCACCGGACAACTCCAGGAGGTCATCGGTCATGTTCTGGTAATCTGGCAACGACCCCGGCTTTCGGAGATTCCGGTGCAATTGCCCGAGTATCGTCTCCAGGGCCTGAGTTTCCCGCTTCCTAAGCGTGGTATCGCGGAAGAGTGCCACGAAGTACCCCGGATTCGGGCTGTACGCGGTAACCTCGTACCATCGGCCCAACGGTTCGGAGTAATTCTCGAAGCGGATGGGAGCGCCGGTGGATGCCACCCGACCGAACGTACCGATCCAATCGAAACCCGAGTCCTCGATCCCCGGCAGGACCTCCGTAACCCGCCTTCCGACGATCTCCTCGCGGACCAATCCCGTCATATGCTCGAAGGCGGGATTGACATCGAGGAACCGATAGTCCACGGGATTCCCTTCATTGTCATGGAGGATCTGATGATAGGCGAAGGCATCGGGCAGGTCGTCCGTTAGGAGATGGTCTTTGGCATCTGGATCGTACATGTGTTCACTCCTGGTGCGGGCCACGCTTCGCCATCGTCGCCCTGGGGTAGGGATTGCGTTGCGACCTGCTTGTATCTCCGTTTATACCATAATTTCAATGCATTCTTCACGGGGCGGTACCGGTTCGCTCCGAGACCGGGGCGAAAGGACCCGTTGACGGCGAGCATGCTCCGTGGACAGTACCGTAACGGGTAGGTGCTCTACGACCCGAACGGATCACCCGTCTCCGCACGAAAAAGAGAGTACCGGATCCCCACCCACGAAGCACGCGCGGATGCGGGAACGAGTGGCCGCGGGTCATTGAATAGCCAAAAAATCGTACCCGCTAAAGAACCCTCACATACCATGTTTCCCTCCGCATCCCTTCCCCTCGCTCGGCCAAATGTCCGGGAAACCGTCTTGTAAGGACACCGGTATCCTCAATCCGAGGGGCTGCATTCCGCAAAGGCAGCATCGGCTCCTATTCCCGGGATCCCCACCCACGGCTGGGGATGGATAACGGCCCCAATCAAATCATGGAGCCCGATCCCAAACTATGTCTTCTGTGTATCGGCCGGGCGACCAATCGGCGATGCGCGGTGCACGTAGAGCGAGTCATGGTCGGGCCCGGGGGTTGGAACGACTGAGTTTCTGCAAAACGATTCTCCAGTACACCCAGAGCGCGTGGAAGAAGACGAAGACGACGAGTCCACTCCAGGCCAAGGGATGCCGGTAGATAGCTGCCTCCGTCATCGACAGACCGATTCCCAACGCAGCGGATAGGGACCAGACGATCTTGAGGTTCAGCATCCCCTTGTACGCCTCGGGACCGGCATTCCGCCCGAGCAAGGACTCGAGGCCGATCCCCAGCAGGGCTGCCGCGAAGAGTCGGGGGAAGAGAGAATCGACCCGATCCCACCCGAGGTGCCCGAGTAGAGCCAGTGGCGCGAGGAACAAGGGTATCCCCACGATCATGTCCACCGCAAAGTGCACTACGAACCATGTACGCAGCGACCGCGGCACTCGCGATGGCGACTCCCGTAAATCATCTTCTCCGATCATATGCGCATCACACCTTCCGCCGGTGGGATTGCAGTCAACGAGTGCTTCCCTACCCTGTGGTCCGGAGAGCTCGCAAGTATCGAGTTCGGAATCCTACGACCCGTCCACGGACCCAGCGAGAAGACGAGCCCGAGAGCCCGTCCCCTCGATGACACGATCCGC
>PWSR01000084.1 GCA_003563985.1 Clostridia bacterium
ATTGGACCGGGGCTTTGCCTCCGAGGCTAACCTCCGTACCCTGCAGCGGGCCGGGGGCCATTACATCGTGGGCGAGAAGATGTCCGCGGGTAAACCCGAGGTGGAAGCGGCACTATCCCGCAGCGGTCGCTATCAGGGGGTGCGGGACAACCTTGAGATCAAGGAGATCGTGGTGGGAGACGGGGAGGCGCGAAAGCGGTATGTGCTGGTACGCAATCCCCAACAGGCGGAGCGGGATCGCGAGGTCCGGGAGGATCTCATCGCCCATATCGAAGGGGAACTGCAGAACCTCCGGTACCTGCCCGAAGGGCAGCATACCCGGGCCATCTGTGCGCTACGCAGTCACTCGGTCTACGGTCGGTACCTCAGGCAGTTGAAGGACGGGCAGTTGCGCCTGGATCGAGGCAAGATCAAAGAGAGTGAACGCCTGGACGGCAAGTACCTGATCCGTACCTCGGATGATACCCTGCCGGCGGAGGATGTGGCGCTGGGGTACAAGCAGTTGGTGGACATCGAGGATGCCTTTCGTACCTTGAAGCAGACCCTGGAAGTTCGGCCGGTCTATCACCGGCTGGAGGATCGAATTCGTTCTCACATTGTTTTGTGCTGGTTGGCGCTATTGCTGGTGCGGGTTGTGGAGCGGGCCACGGGTGAGAGCTGGCGAAAAACCCGGAAAACCCTCGCCCGGATGATCATGGCGGACATAGTGACGCCCCACGGTACCATGATCCAGAGAACCGAGGTCACCAGCGAGCAGAAGATCATATTTGATGCCCTGAAGATGGAGACACCCCCGCGCGTTATCAATATTCACACCTCAGAGGGCCCCTGATCCATAGTAAATCTATGCAGAGTTTCCGATCCCGCCATGCCCCGGCTGGTATGGCTTCGCGCCTACCGTGTTACTTGTGACTGTAAAACTCGGGTTCAAAGTGTTGCCGCATTTCGTAGCCGTGATCGACCCGGTGTCGTACGCAAGTTACAGTCAAGACGTCGGTTGTTCCCGCACAACGTCGGTCCCCAGGGAGAAAGATTCCGGCAGTCGGGAGGCACCAGTATCTAGCCCACGCCCTTAGCGCACACCATCCCAGGATTGGCCCTGTCAAAATACGATGGCCGTCGTAGCCGGCCCGTCCAGGCCATCGCGCGGAAATCCGGTCGAGCCACGCGGGGCGGAAAGCGATCCAGTCCTCTTCTCGTTCCATCGGACATGCCCGGAGCAATCGGAGTGCCGGCTGCATGGGGAAGATCTTGATGGTCCGTTCCCGCCCCCCTGATCCCGCGAGGGGGCGGGAACGGACGAATGCCTCTGGGTCCGTGCTGATGCTCTGCCGCAACGGATCACCGGAGCCATCTCAGAAACGTTCCATGGGGGCGCGGCGATCTCCGTGCGTACTTGACCACTGTTCACCGGGGGTTATCGTGCCCGCTCACGATCCCCGACTCCTTGAGGTCCGAGGAGACAGATGCTCTTCCACCGCTTTGGGAAGGGCAGCTGTCCCAGGGCCTGGAGTCCCTCCCGAAGATTGCGCGGGAGCCCAATTCGTTTCCGAAGGGGGCAGGATATGAACAGGGGCTGGACTAACCTAGATGGTAAAGATTGAATACGGACATCCGGGGGGGAGAGGTTCATGGCGACGGTCAGTGAAGTGATTGCAGCACATCTGGAGGCCGCGGGCACCCGCCACATTTTCGGCGTACCGGGGGGTGATTCCCTGGCTCTCATGGAGGCTTGCCGAGGGCGCGGGATCGATTTCGTCCTAACCAATCATGAGACCAGTGCGGGGTTCATGGCCGACGCGTACAGTCTATTGTCCCAAACGCCCGGGGTGTACCTGACCACCCTGGGTCCCGGGGCTACCAACGGCGTCTCCGCCGCGGCCCAGGCACTCCTCGAACGCTCCCCGGTTCTGGTCATCACGGCACAGATCGCCCGGGAACACCAGGGCGCCATGACCCACCAGATGGTGGACACGGAGGCCCTTTACCGACCGGTGACCAAGTGGAGCGCGACCCTCACACCGGAAAACGCCGACGTCGTCATGAGGCGGGCGCTGCGCACCCTGTACGCCGGTCGTCCCGGCCCGGTGCATTTAAGTCTCGCCGGCGACGTCGCTGACGCCGAGGCGGCCTCCTTCGACGGGGTGTCACCGGACCCACTTGAGGGGACCACGCCTGCCCGAAGGGAACTGGATGCGGCGAAGGATTCCCTGGGCAAATCGCGTCGCCCGGTCATCCTGGCGGGGCTGGGCGCCTATCATTCCGAGTGCGTCGAGCCGCTGCGAGATTTCGCCGCGAGGGCGAGGATCCCCGTACTGTATACGCCCAAGGTCAAGGGCGTGATTCCCGAGGACTCGCCCTGGGCCGTCGGATCGGTGGGCCTTGGGATGGCGGCAGACGCCGTGATGCGAGAGATGTTGGCCGCCGCCGACCTGGTCATCGCCGTGGGCTTCGACCAGGTGGAGTTGGTCACGGGGTGGCGGAACGCCCTGGACCCGGGATGTCCGCTCATCTGGGTCGACTACGCGCCCTGCGACGATGCGATCTACCACGTGGACGTCTCCCTCGTCGGGGACATGGGCCCGACCCTCGCCGCGCTGTCCGAAGGGGAATGCACCTCAGCCTGGACCGAGGGAGAACTTCTTGAGCGCAAGGGCGCGATCCGGGAAACCCTCACCGGCCGGGGGGTGCCCGAAGCGAGATTCGGAATCTCCCCGCACCGCGTGACGCAGATCGCCCGGGCGATCCTGCCGAAGACGTCGGTGGTCGCCTCGGATGTCGGGGCCCAGAAGCTCATGAACACCCAGTTGTGGGAGAGCTATCATCCCGGGACGTACCTGCTCACCAACGGGTTTTCATCCATGGGCTATGGGTTGCCGGCTGCCGTCGCCGCCGCCATAGTCGGCGATTCCGCGGAACCGGTCGTCTGCTTTGCCGGGGACGGCGGTTTCGCCATGACGATGCACGAGATGGAAACGGCGGTACGATTGGATTTGCCCGTGATCGCCGTGGTCTTCGACGATCGCTCATTGAGCCTGATCGCAACGAAACAGCGGAGACGGGGTTTCCCGGAGAATGGGGTATCGCTGGTCGGCAAGGATTACGAGGCCCTGGCCCGGGGGTTTGGAGCCGCCGGGTATCACGTGGAATCCGAGGAGGCCTTTGAGGCGGCTTTGAAGCGGGCGCTGGCGGAGAAAAGGCCGGCCATCATCGGGTGTGTGGTGGATCCGCGTGAATACGACGTACAACTCTAACGGCCCCCGGGGGAGCTTGCCCCGCGGGCCGTAAGGGACAGTGCCCCGGTTACTTACACGGCGACGATGGATCCGCGCAGCGCTGCTTCCACGGGGGTCGAGCCCGCCGCGGCCAGGTAGTCGCGCAGCGCCCCGATGGCGCTGATACCCGTTTCTTTCCGGTCGAACCCGTACTTGGCGGGAACGCCCTGTTCTGTCACGAAGGCCACATCGTACACGGTATCGGGTCGTACCGGCTTCCCGGCGGCGAAGAGTTCCTGGATCCGGTGACCCGGCGGGTTTTCCATCTTGAAATACAGGTTGATCCCCATGCAGCGTTTCACGAATCCACCCATCTGGTCGTAGGGATCCCGCGCGAAGGTTCGCTCCAGGTTTTCCTCCATCATCGTCCACAGCGCATCTCCCGTGAGCTTGCAGGTCGATATCGGGGGATCGACGGGGACGATGTTGTAGAGATCCTCCAGGGTGATGGGTCCCGGGGGTACCGGTGCCCCATAGCGCCACCCGTTGGAGAAGGCCAATTGTCCGCCCGCGGCCCGCAATACTCCCTGCAGGAGGAAGTTGTCCATGGTGGATTCAAGGGCCGCATTGCGATGGAGCCCGGTGTTGGTGGTGCCGAGGACCTGGCGCAATTCCTCGCGATGGGATGCTGCCTCCCGCTCCACCAGTTCCTCCACGGCCGGATGCGGGCGAATCCCGTGACCGAGGGTGATGAGCTCGTGTCTGTAATCCACGATCTCACCGGCTTCCAGCGTTAAATCCAACCGGCCCAGGAAGGAACCGTGGCAGCCGGATTGGATGATTATGGTGTCGTTGACCACCGCGGGTTGGTAGAGGCGGTTGTGGGTGTGGCCGCTGAGCAATACGTCGATGCCGTCGACCTCCCGGGCCAGCTTCACTTCCTGGGGAAAGCCCAGGTGCGAGAGCACCACCACGAGGTCAACCCGTTCTTCGTCTCGCAACCTGGTGATGTGTTCCGGCAGCTCCCGGTTTCCCGTGGTGAAGCGAAGTCCTTCGCTGAAGTGGGGCGGCATGACCTTGTCCACGATGGTGGCGGCGATCCCGACGATGCCCACGCGAAGCCCCGCGATCTCCCGGATCCGGTAGGGTTGAAATGCCAATTCTCCCGTCTCGGCCTCGTAACAGTTGATGGCCAGCATGGGGTAGTCCAGCTGCCCGGTGATTTCGCGCAGGCGCTTCGGACCGTAGGCGAACTCCCAGTGCCCGGTCATGGCGTCGAAACCGATTCGGTTGAGTATCGGGACGAGGGCTTGGCCCCGGGTCTTCACCGTCGCATAAGTTCCGTGTATCGTGTCCCCGCAGTCCAGGGTCAATACCTTCCCCGGCCTTTCCGTTCGGATCGCATCGATGGCGGCCGCGATGCGATCGAAGCCTCCCGCCTCCCTATACTCTGCCCGATCACCGGACCAAAAGAGTTCCGGGTGGC
>PWSR01000169.1 GCA_003563985.1 Clostridia bacterium
CCAGTCCGGATTGCACATTCCCGCGGAACCCGAGAGCGAGATGGCGACGTTTCGCGCCGTGTTCTGCGATATCGGGGACGAGCAGAGCATCAGCCAGAACCTGAGCACCTTCTCGTCGCACATGAACAATGTCATTCCCATCATGAGTTGTGCCGACGGGGGGACGCTGGTCCTGTTGGACGAACTGGGGGCCGGTACCGACCCCGCCGAGGGAGCCCCCCTGGCGGTGGGGATCCTGCACCACCTGCACGAGCTGGGTGCGCGCACCGTGGCCTCGACGCATTACGGCCAGCTGAAGAGTTTCGTTTACGGGCTGGAGGGGGCGGCCAACGCCAGCATGGAATTCGATTCCGCCACCCTCTCCCCGACGTACAGGCTGGTCCTGGGCACGCCGGGCCGCAGCAATGCCTTCGAGATCGCCGGCCGCCTGGGTATGCCCGAGGAGGTGCTGCACCGGGCCCGCCGGGCCATGTCCGGCGAGGAGATGGATGCGCAGAGCCTGATCCGGGCCATCGAGGAAGATCGACGCGCCTGGGAGGACAGCCGCCGCCGGGTGGAGACGGAAGTCCAGGATGCCGAGAAGCTGCGGCGGCGAGCGGAGCGTCGCGAGGAATATCTCCGGGGTGTGCAGGAGGATCTGTTGGCCGAGGCGCGCCGGGAGCTCCGAGAACTCATGGACGGTACGCGCGAGGAGGCCAACGCGCTCCTCAAGGAGATCCATCAACTGGCGTCACAGCTCAAGGCGGGCCTTCCCGCCGGTGAGGATCCCGGGGAGGTGCTCCGCAAGGCGGAAGACCTGCGCCGCCGTACCCTGGATCTGCGCAACCGGACCGAGGCATTCCTGAGTCAACGACGACGGGAATTGGAGCCCGGAGATGAAATCGAGGCGCCGAGGCGCGAGGAATCTCCACCGACGGATTTGAAACCGGGGCAGCACGTCCGCATAATTAGCCTGGATCGCCCCGGGCGAATCCTCGAGGTGGACGAGGACGAGGGGCGCGCCGAGGTCCAGATCGGCGTGGTGAGAACTCGGTTGCCCATACGTGACCTGGAACCATCGGAGGAGCCCGAAGAGGAACGCAATCGTATTCGTCTCGGGGAGATGGCCCGGCTGAAGGGGGAGGGGCTCTCGGATCATCTAAATATCCGGGAACACACCGTCGACGAGGCCCTACCGAAGGTCGCCAAGTACATCGACGATGTGCTCCTCGCGGGACAGAATCGCGCTACGATCCTGCACGGGCGCGGGACGGGGACGCTGCGGGATGCCGTCCGGGAATACGTCCGTACCAATCCCGCGGTGGAATCCTGGCGCCCCGGTCAAGGATCCGAGGGTGGCGATGGTGTGACTATTGTGTTTCTACGATGAAACGTCCATGCAGCAGAGAGTTACTCGGCGAATGGATCGAACAGTACATGTGGTAGACCCCGGGCTGGGTCGGACGGACGACTACCGTCTCGGTGGTTCCCTCGGCTACCGGGGCGCTCACCCCGAGCCCGTCGATGACGATCCGGAAGTCACTTCCCACCGCTTCGATTTCTAGCAGCACTTCCGCTCCGTAAGGCACCCGAACGATGACGGGATCGAATCCGTTTTGGCTCACAGTCAACTGGGCCGATTCCGTAAACTCGAACTCGAAATCCTCGCCGGGCTCCGGCCCGGGTACCGGTTCCGGTTCCGGTTCGGGCGGGCGAACGCCGTAGACATCGGTGCAGGTCTCGGTGGGTGGAATGTCCGCCATGTCGTGGGGCAGGGGCAGGGTGCGGCCGCGGCCATCAACCACGGGCTCCACCTCTTCCCTGTCCAGGAACACCTTATCCATCGGCTCTCCGGACTCGATGCACTCGGGATCCCACAGCAGGTTCTGATGTTCGCTGCAGACTTCCAACTCGACGTGGAGGTCGCAGGTTTCGCGGGGCTCGGTGCCCTGGGCAAACAGTTCCCGCCGTTGTTGCCCGGGGGGGCAGTGGGGGCCGGGAATCTTGCCGGACTTGATGCACACGGTCCGCTCTACCAGGCCCTCCGGCCGGGCGAATTCCTCCGGCTCCATGTCCCGGTGGATGGAGTCCATGATGTCTTTCCAGATTTGTACGGGGTAGATGCCGCTGGACATCGATACGCCCAGGAGGTCGCTCATGTTCTCCGGCTGGTCGAATCCGAGCCAAACCGTCCCGATGTACTTGGGCGTAAATCCGACCCACCAGATATCCACGGTGTCGTCCGTAGTGCCCGTCTTGCCCGCCACGGGCCAGGCGGGATCCTCCAGGACGGCGCGCCAGCCGGTACCCCAGTTGCTCAGCCAGCCGGAGCGGGTCTCGGAGACGACGCCCTTGAGGATATCCGTCATGATATAGGCGTTCTGCGGCGACATCACCACGCTTCGATTCGGGGTGTTGTCCTCGAGGACGTTGCCGTGGCGATCCTCGACGCGGGTGATGGCGATGGGATCCACCCGGGATCCTCCGCCGGGGAAGGTTGCGTACGCCATGGTGAGCTCCAGCGGCGACACGCCGGTCGTCAAACCGCCCAGGGCCAGGGCGAGGCCGCTGTCTTGTGCCGGGCCCTCCCGAACCAGGCTGGTGATACCGAACCTCTCGATCCAATCCGGCCCGTTTCCGACACCCAGGGCGTCCAACGTTCGTACCGCGGGTACATTGACGGAGCGACGGATTGCTTCGCGAATGGTTGTCAGTCCGAAGTATTGGCCCAGGGGCCATCCTGCCTGCGGGTAGTTGCGGGGAACGAAACGACCGCTTACCAGCTCGAAGCCGATCGGTGCATCGTCAATCACGGAGGCGGCCGTCCAGCCTTGCTCCAGGGCCAGGGAGTAGGGAAGGATGGGTTTCATGGCCGATCCGGGCTGGCGATAACTCTGGGATACCCTGTTGTGCTCCCGGGCGGCATCGTGATCGCGCCCGCCCTTCATGGCCAGGATGTGGCCGGTATGTGGATCCGCCACCACGATGGCGGTCTGGAGGTCTTTTTCAAATTCTCCCACCGGGAAGTTGGCATCGAGATGCGTCCTGACCGCTTCATCCACGTATCCCTGGACCTCGAGGTCCAGGGTGGTATATACCTTGAGACCGCCCCCGTACACCACGTGTGAATCGTAACGTTCCAACAACTCGGAGATCACGTAGTCGATGAAGGAAGGAGCCTGGCTCAGGGTGATCTCGGGGAGCCCGGCCAGTCGAATCATGTCGGCCTCGGCGCGCCGTCGTTCCGCCTCGGTGATGTACCCGTTGCGCTCCATGGCGGCCAGGACGTCATTCCTGCGCTCCCGCGTAAGGTGCCTGTTGACGTAGGGAGAGTACTCGGCGGGTGCCTTCGGAATGGCGGCCAGTACCGCCGCTTCACCCAGGGTGACCTCCGAAATATCCTTGCCAAAGTAGATCTGGGAAGCCGTCTGCACGCCGTGGGCCCCGTGGCCGAGGTTGATCTGGTTGAGGTACATCTCGAGGATCTGGTCCTTGGTGTAGGCGCGCTCCAACTGGATGGCCAGGATGGCCTCCTGGACCTTGCGATCGTACGTTTGCTCCATGCCGATGGGCCAGGCGTTGCGGGCCAGCTGCTGGGTGATGGTACTGGCACCCTGGACGGTATCGGTGGTCAGGTTATTCCACGCTGCACCCATTATTCTATAGGGATCTACTCCGAAATGGTCTTCGAAGCGATGATCCTCGATGGCGATGAAAGCATTCACGACCACCTCGGGTATATCCTCCAGGTCGACCATGATGCGATGCTCGACGCCTCGCAGGGGGGTTACGATTTCGCCGCGGTGGTCATATACATAGGAAGTCACCTGGGTCTGGGGTCGCACGTCCTCGAGCTGGGGCATGGCGCGCACGGCGCCCACCACCAGGCCGGCGCCGACTCCAATGCCGATGATGAGGGTACCCATGAGCAACAGGAAGAACACCTTGAACCAATTGATGCTCCTCTTACGCGTTTTCTTCTTGCGGGACCGGGCGGTCCCCTTTCGCTGTTCGGCCAACGGACAACCCCCGTCCAAAAAGTATCAACACATTATAACATATGGTACCGGCGACCACTTTGTCAGGAGGTTCGACGACCTCGGCCCTCCGGAAGTTCCGCCGATCCACCTTTCGTTGCGGCGGCAGCGTTCACTGGTATATTCTTACCGTACCGAACAGTATGCAAACCGGAGGTGGTAGCGGTGGTTAATGGGTACGAACCCAGCTTGACAGAATTGGCCGAGCGTCCAGACGTTGTGTCCATGCAGGAACATATGGAGAAGAATTTGGATTCCGTCATCGATGATATCGTGAACATTTGTGAGATCCCCGCACCGTCGTACCAGGAAGAGAAACGCGCCCAGTACGTTGCCGACCGATTTCGGGAACTGGGTTTGACCGAGGTGTCCGTCGATTCCTACAAGAATGCCGTGGGCCGTTATCCCGGCGAAGATGGAACGATCCGGATGGCGATCACGGCGCATATCGATACCGTGTTTCCCATGGATACGGATGTCACGGTCGATCGCGGGGATGATCGCCTGTCCGCCCCCGGCGTGGGGGACAACTCCACCTCGACCGCGGTGATGCTCGCCATTATATCGGCGTGGAAGGCAGCGGAATACCGTCCGCCCTTCGATGTCATCTTCTCGGGCAATTCCTGCGAGGAGGGCCTGGGCGACCTAAAGGGGATGAA
>PWSR01000163.1 GCA_003563985.1 Clostridia bacterium
AACCATGGTGTCGGGATTGAGATTTCTTCGCCGCCGGTTCTTATCCCAATCCTCGAAATCCTGGTCCAACCCGAAGGCGTAGTGGCAATAGCGATACCAGTCTTCCATCTCGGAAGGCTTCATGATTCGAAAGGAAATCCTCTGGCTCAATCCGATACCCCCTTCGTGACAAGGCCCCGATTATCGTATCCAAGGATGGAGGAAAGGGCAACGCGTCCGTTCCCCGGAATCCACTTCTTCAAGTACCGTAGGATGCGAACGGAACGGAAGAGGGATAATGGTAGTGTCGGGGAAAGAGGGAACTCTCCCCTGTTCTTGTATGCATCACCGCGCGAACGCAAGCGATTTCGGACTTCGTCTACAAATAAACTGTACTCCCTGCAGGGAGTGGAGAATTCGTGGTGAAATAGAACCTCGAGGTGGTGAGGATCTTGGAGATGGAGCGCTTTGCCCAAAAGCGCGGGTACGAAATAGTTCAAAACCTCCCGAGCAAGAAGAACCAGGTGGCCCTCGTCCGTGACGGGGATGAGCTCGGCATCCTGAAGGTCTTCGCCGACCCCGAGATCGGTGCGACGCAGAGGGAACGAGAAGGCCTTGTGCGCGCCCGGGAGGCGGGAGTTGCCGTGCCCATGGTGCGGGGAATCTGGTACAGCCGCATCATGCTGCTGGAGTACATCGAGGGAACCAACCTGGGAGACTTAACACCTCGGGAACTGATCGATGTGGCACCGGCCCTGGCACGTTGGTTCGCGCGACTGCACCAAATCGAAGGGGGACCGGGAAACACCAGTTTCATCCGGGGAGATTCTATCCTCCGCAACTTCGTGCTCATGCCGCGCGGCGGCATCGCGGGAGTGGACCTGGAGGAATGGGAGTGGGGCGATCCCGCCCGGGACCTGGGCGAGGTTGTCGCGTCGGCCCTGACCATGGATCCCCCCTTCACCAGGGAAGCCATCTTGATGGCACGGCGACTCCATCGGGAATACACGCTGATGGCCCCCAACCCCGGAAACGCGAGACTGCAGCGAGAAACCCTGGACGCGCTGGACCGGATGGCCGAGCGCAGGCCCGAGGCGACCGATGCACTCCGAGAAGGCATCGAACAATTGACCCTCGACCGCGAACCCTTCGGCCGCTGAAAGGCATGTCCCGATCGTATCCAGAGCGGGACATACCGGGTACACCGGCCCCGGCTATTGCGACCGGCCTCGACCCGTGATGGGCCAGACGTCCACCACCACCCCATCCTCACAGACGTAGTAGCGATCGTGAAGGTTGACCGTGGTGCAGCAGTGTCCAACGATCGCCTTCAGCCGATCCCCTACTCGCAACTGCTTCGCCTCCTCCGATTCCAACAACAGCTGCGAATGCTCCTCGGAGAGATGGGCGATGGTGATCCCCACGGGGTCCGTGATGATCGGGGGTACCTGGTCCACGCTGGCCGTCTTCAGCCCCATATCGGTAACCAGGAGACCTTCTTCGTGACGCGTCGTTACCGTCGTCAGCAGGTGAAGGGCGGGGGGAAAACCCTCTACGGTGGCAAGGTAGTTGGCATCCATGAATACATACGATCCGGCTTCGACTTCCGTTAGACCGGGGTAATTCCCGGTAACCGTGTAGGTCCCGGTACTCCCGGCACTCACTATGGGAACCTCGATCCCCGCCTCCTCGACGTAGGTGACCGCCTCCATGAACCGTTCCATGGACCGGGTGACCACCTCCGCACGGGCGTGGAGATCCTTTTCCCGTAGCGCGTGCCCCTCGTAGGCAATCAATCCCTCGAAGGTAAGGTGATCGCTGGACGACAGCGAACGGACGAGCTGCAATGCGGCGCCCGGACTCCTGGCGCCACCGCGCCGTAGACCGATGTCGACCTCGACCACCGCGGGCAACGTGACGTCCCAGCGAATCGCAGCTCGCTCCAGCTCGGCTACGCGATCCGGCGCATCCACAGCGGGCATCACTTGCGCTCCCGTGTACCGCACCAGTCGAGCCAGGCGATCCGTCGTCCTCTCGCCCACCAGTTGATTGGCAATCAGGATACTCTCGATCCCCGCCGTGGCCATAGCCTCGGCTTCGCCCAATTTCGCGCACGTCACCCCCAGCGCACCGGCGGCCACCTGCAAGGCCGCCACCTGCGGACACTTGTGCGTCTTGGCGTGTGGACGGAGATCGGCGGGCAGCGGGCGAAAATAGTCCGCCATGCGCGCGATATTCTCTCGCAGCTGACGGTAGTCGATAATCAGTGCGGGCGTATCGATTTCATGGATGCCACGCCCGAGAACCCCTCTTCGATCCGGGTACACGATCCGCTTCGCCTCCTCATTTACATGGTCTTTAGGTCCAGGACGATCTCCACCCCGGCGACCAGGGATTGCACCACGGGACAAAATCGATCGGTCAGCTGCAACAACTCATCCAGCTCCTCATCGCTGGCTTCGGGCGCCAATACTTCAAAGGTAACCAGGATATGTTCAAATACCTCCGGCGCCCCTTCCGCTCTCCTCGCAGTCACCTCGATGGAGATGGCCTCGATCTCGAACCCGCGCTGCGCGGCAAATCTCAGGAAGGTCTTGCCGGCGCAACCGGCGATCCCGGCCAATAGGTACTCGGTGGGTCGCGGATCCCCCTCCGCCATTCCGATGCGCTCGCCGTCGGAGGTTTCCGCCTCGATATCCCGCTCTCCTACCCACAAAGCCCGCAAATTCATAACTTCTCCCGGCACCACAATCGCTCCCTTCGGCGTTGAAGATGCGCGAACTACGGACGTCTTCCGTTCCATCCAATTCGAACACCGGGCGGCGATACCCTCTTTTCTCTTCGGTAGTCGACGCCGGCGAGAAGCACGCCGCCCCCTCGCGATTGATCCCCCCGAAGAAGAGTCCCCCGCCGGGATGATTCGGTCGAGGGACCCTCGTTTCTTCCCTTGGGTTGAGTCGATTCGGACAACTCCGTCACGTTCGCAGCTGCGCCCGGGTCCGATGCCAGACGATTGCCACCAGGATGCCCCCGGCAAACAGGGTTAACAGCGCGGGGGGCCATACCGAAGCATCCACATCCAGTATGCTCCGGCGAAGGGCCTCGAAGGACCAGTAATTCGGGAATGGGTACAGGAACCGGTGCAACCGATCCGGGAGAAGCATGCCCGCCAGGGGTACCATGGTGTACGGAAGGGCCAGGGCCTTGGTGAAGGCGATGGCCCCCAACTGGTTCGAGCTGAAGGTTCCCAGCAGGTAACCGAAGAGGATTGCCAGCGACGTGGAAGCCAGGAGTGCCGGGAGTACCCGCAGGGCGTCGACGTTCGCAGGGCCGAGGACGATCAATAGCACACTGTACCCGAGGATAAGGGCCACCATCGATCCCGTCACCGCGCGCCCTACCAGGTATTCCTCGAGTCGCAGTGGCGTGACGGCCAGGGCATCGATGCTTCGCTCCTCCCGATCGCCCACGATCCCGAGGCCCATGACGAATCCACCGATGGTCAGGCACATGATTACGAGAAATATGGAACCGTATTCGGCGATGAGGGAGCGGCCGGAACCGGATTGTACCCAGTTGACCTCCGGCGGAGGGGCGGACTCCCCTCGAAGCGCACTAAGTCCTGCGGCGGCCGCCATGACCACATACTCCTCTTCATTGCCCTCCACGAGGAGCATCGGCGAACCATCCCGGACAAGAATGCCCGGCGCATCGTCGAATTCCATCACCCGCGATCGAAGGGAGTCAAAATCCTCCACGCGATCCACGCGAAATCTCGTCTCCAACCACTCAACTGCTCCCTCATCCACCGAGGGATCCACGACGACGGTAACGAGGGTGGATCCCAGGGAAGGGGCGAACAATCGCAACCCGATGGCGAAAACCAGGGGAACGACGACGACGTAAACCAGGATATTCTCCCGCGTGATATCCACCAGGTCCCGGGCCATCACCCGGAGGATCCGTGCGATCATCGCCGCACCTCCGACATCAGGCGCCGCCCCACGGCAGCACGCGCCGCCACGGTGAACAATATCGCACCCCCGCCGAGAACGGCCCACACCCGGGGCATCAAGTACTCCCGTCCCCCGGGGAAGATGGTTTCCCGGAGCCCGAAGATGAGGGGATGCGTCGGGATCAGCGACATCCCGGGCAAATGGAGGGACGGAGCGAGGTAAGCGATGGCGGGCAACCCGAGAAGGATGGCCACAAAAACCATCACGTAGACGAAATCCGATAGGCCTTCAAAATAGGCTCCCAGGAGGATGCCCGCCGAGGTAACCAATACACTCGCCAGCAGAACCAGGGAAATGGCGGCCAAGTATCCGGGGGCAAAGCCCAGGGTCGCCGCGTACATCGCGGTCCCGTAGACGAAGGCCAATGCAGAGGTGGCGGCGATCTTGGAGACCAGGTAAAGCCACACGCCCCCGGGACTCACCCGATAGGCCTTCAGGGTACCATCTGCCTTCTCCTGGAAAATCATCACCGAGGCGAGAAAGAGACCCACCACCGCGACTTCCAGGCCGAGAACCATCGGTACCAAGCCGAGATTGAGGGGAGGTCGCGCCCCCGCGGCGGCGATCTCGACGACGGCCGGCATTCCCCCTTCTCCCCCTTGCGACCGACGCCAAAGATCCGTGGCCACCATCTCCAGCGTTCGCCGTTCCTCCTCGGATTCG
>PWSR01000076.1 GCA_003563985.1 Clostridia bacterium
CGCGCAGCTCCACCCGGTATTCCCGCGTGAAGCATCCCGCGCTTAGTAGAGCGGCGAACCCGATAGCGGCGATCGCAAGCCAGGCGAGTAGGCGATCCTTCTGCAATCTACGATCCCTCCCGTACTGCGGTACATGCCCTCGATCCCTCGGCCACATTCTACCCCGTATAACGGGATGGATCAAAGAACCGGGGGACGCCGCGAAGTGGGATGCCGGTGGCGGTGATCCCCTATTGCACCCGAGTCGTGCCGGGTACTCGAACGCGTTCCCGGAGCAAACCCGCAAAGGAGGAGCGGGGAACGGACATCCCGCCGGGGACGCGGATGCCCTCTGATGCGCGACGCAATCCCTCCCGGAACCATTGGACCATCGCCCCATCCAAGGCCCCTATTCGGGAGATATCACCCTCCGGGGGGATCTTCGGGCTGACAATCGGGGCAGATGAAGCCGGGCGTGGAACCCGTGCGGATCTTCACCACCGTCTCGCCGCACCGACCGCAGGGTTCTCCCTCCCGGTATCCCACGATGAAGCGCCGGCGACTGAACCCCCCGGGGCGCCCGTAGAGGTCGCGCTCGTAGTCGGCTCCACCCAGGGCCACCGACGCCTCCAGGAGATCCCGCATGGTACGATACATGCACCCGATCTCCCCGGGCTCCAGGCTCGGGATCGGGCGCATCGGGTGGATCCCCGATCGAGCCAGCAGGTCGTGGGCGTAGAAATTCCCGATCCCGGCGATGTTCTTCTGGTTCAGCAAAAAGGACTTGATGCCGCCGCGTCGACCCGCCAGCAGCGCCCGGAAGGCCCCGCAGTCCAGGGCCGGGTCCAGGGCGTCGATCCCCAGCCGATCCATCGGGCCCTCCCCGCCCGTTCCGTCCAGGAGGTGCACGTGGCCGAACCACCAGAAGCGGATGAAGAGGCCGCCCCCATCGGCGGTGTGCATGCGAAACTTGTAGTTCTCCGGGGTTTCCTCGGCGCAGCGGGGCAAGCGCACCTCCGCCCCCATGCCGAGGTTGATGGCCAACGCCCCGCCCTCCGCCAGGGGCGAACGAATCCACTTACCGTGGGCCTCGAAGGGCCCCAGGGTCCGCCCCACCAGGCCCCGCCGCACCGAGTCGACGGAGCGGTTCAGGCATTTCTCCTGGTCCACCTCCACGGCGGTGATCCGGGAACCGGCCAGCTCCCGGTCCATCTGTTCCGCCAGCGTCCGAATCTCCGGTAACTCCGGCATCGTCGACTCCCCTTCCGGTCCACGCGCTCCCCCGTCTAGCGCGAGAGGATCCGTCCCGCCCGCGCCCCGAGATGCGCACCCTCGCGCACCGTCTCCCGACCATTCACGAAGACGGCGGATACCCCGGTGGGATAGGCGAAGGGGTCGGTGTAGGTCGCCCGATCCCCCACCGCCCCGGGATCGAAAATCACCAGGTCCGCCCGGGCGCCCACGCGGAGAACACCGCGGTCCCAAAGGCCCAGTCGCGCCGCCGGCATGGTGGTCATCTTCCGCACCGCCTCCTCGAGGGTCAACACCCCGCGCTCCCGCACGTACTCGCCCAGGACCCGGACGAAGGTGCCGAAGGATCGCGGGTGGGGCTTACCCCGGGCCAGGGGCCCCTCCACCGCCGAGACCCCGGAATCCGAGGCGATCATGACGGCGGGGTGGGCCATGATTCGCTCCAGGTCCGCCTCCCCGATGGTGGAGAGGACCACGTTGACGTTGGCCTCGTTTTCGATCAGCAGGTCGAAGGCAGTATCGAAGGGATCCGCCCCCCGTTCCCGGGCGATCTCCTCCACGGAGCGGCCCTCCAGGTCCGGGTCGGAGCACCGGGTGACCAGGGTATTCTCCCACCCCACGCCGCGGTACGGGCTCACCCAATCCTCCACGCCCTCCAGGATGTCCCGCCGCATTTCCTCGCGGGCCCGGGGGTCACCCAGCCGGCGCAGCAGGTCTTCCCGAGAACCGCCGTGGGCCCACCCGGGGAGGTAGGCCGACAGTCCCGTGGCCGAGGCCTCGTAGGGATACTGGTCCGCGGTCACGTCGATCCCCCGCTCCCGGGCTCCCTCGATGACCTCCAGGAGCCGGTCCGCCGAACCCCACATGTGCCGGCCCATGACCTTCAGGCGCGCGATCTGCACCGGGATCCCCGCCGCCTCGCCGATCTCGATGGCCTCGTCCACGGCGTCGAAGAGCGTGTCGTTCTCCCCGCGGATGTGGGATGCGTAGATGCCCCGGTAGGCCGCCACCACCCGGGCCAGTTCGACCAGTTCCGGGGTCCGGGCGTAGCTCCCCGGGGTGTATATCAACCCGGAGCTGAGCCCGAAGGCGCCCGCCTCCATGGCCCCCGCCAGCATGCTCTTCATGGCATCCATGGCATCCCGGCCGGGGGCCTCCCCGACGAACCCCATGGCCGACATCCGGAGGGTACCGTGCCCCACCAGGGGTACGACGTTGGAGGAGGTCCCCCGCCGCGCCAGCTCGCCCAGGTAATCCGCCAGGCCCGCGGGTCCCGGCGGCCAATCCAGTTCCGGGAAGTCCACCGCGATCTGTTCCCGGAACCGGGACGCGCCGCGCTCCGAGAGGGGCGCCGGCGAATTGCCACAGTTCCCGATGGCCACCGTGGTCACCCCCTGGCGGATGTGGGAGTGACCCTCCCCCTCCACCAGCAGGGGCAGGTCCGAGTGGGTGTGGACATCGATGAACCCGGGGGCCAGGATGTCACCCCCGGCGTCGACCTCCCGGTGCGCCCGGGCGCCCTCCAGGTCCCCCATGGCGGCGATCCGGTCCCCCTTCACGCCGACGTCGGTGCGAATCCAGGGGGCCCCGGTACCGTCGACCACCCGGGCCCCGCGTACGATCCAATCCAGCATGGTATTCTCCCTCCGAAGGTCGCAACTCAGAGGATCTTGCCCGGGTTCAGGATCCCCCCGGGGTCGAACGCGGCCTTGATCCTCCGCATCATCTCCAGTTCCACGGGGTGCGAGTACTGCGCCAGGAAGGCCCGCTTGGAGTGGCCGATCCCGTGCTCCCCGCTGACCTTGCCGCCCAGCTCGGCGCATTTTTGGTAGATCAGTTCCATGACGCGGTCGCGCCGCGACTCCCATTCCCCCCGCTCCAGGTTCTCGCGCAGGATGTTGATGTGGATGTTGCCGTCCCCGGCGTGGCCGAAGCTGGAAAGCCGCAACCCGATGTCCTCGGCGATCCGGTCGGAGTAGAGCACGATCTCGGCGATGCGGTCCCGGGGGACCACGATGTCGCATTCGTCCTGTTCGCTCCACCCCAGGGCCTCCAGGAAGGCACCCCGGGCATCCCACAGGGCGCGCTGCCGCTCGGCGGTGTCGGCGATGAGCACGTCCTCGGCGCCGGCCTCCAGGCACAGCCGGCCCGTCCGATCGATCAACCGCTCCATCTCCGCGGGGGACGACGCCTCCATGCGCAAGAGCAAGTAGACCGGTGCGCCCCCGTGGGGGAAGGCCCGGCCCAGGTAATCCGTGGAGGCCTCCAGGACGTCCCGGCGGAAGAACTCCAGGGCCTGCGGGATGATCCCCTCCTTCCCCAGCGTAGGGACCACCCCCACGGCGTCCTCCAGGGACTGGAAGGGGACCAGCAGCGAGGTCAGCTCCGCCGGCAGCGGCAGCAGCCGCACGGTGATCTCGGTGACGATGCCCAGGGTACCCTCGCTCCCGATCATCAGGTGCATCAGGTTGTATCCCGAGGCGTTCTTGGCCACCTTGCCGCCGAGGTCGATGACGGATCCGTCGGCGGTGACGACCTTCAGGCCGCGGACGTGATCCCGGGTGACCCCGTGTTTCACCGCCCGCATCCCCCCGGCGTTGGTCATGACGTTCCCGCCGATGGTCGCGCTCTTCTCCCCGGGGTCGGGGGCGTAGAAGAAGCCCCGCTTCTCCATCTCCTCCTGGAAGGTGAGCAGCACCACCCCGGGCTCGATGCGGGCCACCATGTTGGCCTCGTCCACCTCCAGGACCCGGTCCATGCGGGCGGTGACCAGGAGGATGCCGCCCTCGACGGCCGTGGCACCCCCCATCAACCCCGTGCCCGCCCCCCGGGTGGTCACCGGGATGCGGTTTTCGTGCGCCAGGGTTACGATGCGGGCGATCTCCTCGGTGCTGCGGGGGAACACGGCCACTTCGGGCCACCCGCGCACCGGGGCCATCTCGTCGTGGGAGTACTCCTCGGCGAGGTCGGCGCGGAGTACCAGGTGCTCTTCGCCGACGATCCCGCGCAGCGCCTCCAGGATCTCGTCGGTGACCGGGTTATAGGGCAACGGCCTCACCTCTCCCTTCGATCCTACGCAAGAGTTCCGGGACGATCTCGTAGACATCCCCCACCACGGCGTGATGGGCGACCGCGAAGATCGGGGCGTTCTCGTCGGCGTTGATGGCGATGATCCGGTCGCTGCCGCGCATCCCCGCCACGTGCTGGATGGCGCCGCTTATGCCGCAGGCGATGTAGAGCCGGGGCCGCACGGTGCGACCCGATAGCCCGACCTGGCGGGTGGCGGGAAGCCATCCCGCCTCCACCAGCGGGCGGCTGCACCCCAGGACACCCCCGAGGGCCGTCGCCAGCTGCTCGAGCATCTCCAGGTCCTCCGCCCGCCGCACGCC
>PWSR01000060.1 GCA_003563985.1 Clostridia bacterium
GATCCCTGCAGGTGCACGGCGGCCCCGTGGAGCGTGCCGAGCCCGGGCAGCGGGTGGCAGCGAACCTTCCCGACGCGACTCCGGAGGACTTACCCCGGGGTACGTGGGTCGCGGCACCGGGCCTCTTCGCGTCCCATCGCGTGCTGGCCGCCCGCATCCGCGTCCTGGCGGCCGCCCCGCCCCTGGCGGAGGGGGACATCGTCGCACTTCACATCGGCACCGCCGAGGCGTCGACCCGGGTCTCGGTGCTGGACGGGGATCGGATCGCACCCGGGGAGGAGGGATTCGTCCGGTTGCATCCCCGGGGTGGGGTCCCCGCCGCCTTCGCCGACGGGTTCATCCTGCGCCGTCCCGCGCCCATCGGTACCGTCGCCGGGGGACACGTCCTGGATGTGCGCGGCTACCGGTATCGCCGCGGACGCCCGGGGACGTTGGAACTCCTGGAGAGGCGAGCCGGGGACGACCGCCGGGACATCGTATTGGCCGCCCTGGAGGGCACACCGGCCTTCCGATTTCCGCCCCGCCGGAGGGACCTGGTGGAAGATTTGAGCTGGGACGGTCCCGGATTGGACGAGATCCTATCGGATTTGTTCGCCCGGGGTGATCTGATCCAACCCGGGGAAGGCGAGGACGTGATCCTGACCGCGTCCGCTTGGGCGGCCTTTGCCGACCTCGTGGCGGATCGCCTGCTCCGGGACGCGCAGAACCATCCCCTGGGAGCAGGGCTCCGGGGTGAGGAGATCCGCAACGCCCTGTACCCGCGCTCGGAGCCCCGGACCTTCACCCGCCTCCTGGACGCCCTGGTGGAGGACGGGTACATCGACACCCGCGAGGGACGTTACGTCTCCCGGGGCTTCGAACCCCGGCCCGACGCCGAGACGCGCGCGGTGGCGGAGACGCTGCTGGCGGCAGCCCGGGACCGCGGATTCGCCCCCCTTTCGACCCGGGAGGCATTGCAGTATCTCCCCGGCGAGATCGGCCGCCCCCTGGTCGATTACCTGCTCAACCGGGGGGACCTGGTCCGGGCCGGCGATTACCTCGTGGAGCGGGATCGCTGGGATGCGCTGCGCTCCCGCGTGGCCACCTGGTTCGCCGAGGAAGAGACCCTCACCGTCGCCCAGTTGCGTACCCTGGCGGGGACCACCCGCAAGTACGCGGTACCCCTCGCCGAGGCCCTCGACGACGCCAAGGTCACCGTGCGCCGGGGCGATTACCGTTACCCCGGGCCGGCACTGCGCGAAGATAGAGGGAAATGAAGAAACGCCTCAGAAGATACTTGGACGAAACCGTTGCAAACCATGGTTCCAGTGGAGGGATAGCGTGAACGGAATGGCCGACGCCGAGAAACTGCATTCGGAGCTCGGACGGATCGACGGAAAGGGATACAAGGCGTACAAGGACATCGCCGGCGCCTACCGGGTCGACGAGTTCATCCTGTTCATCGACCACGTGCAGGGGGATCCCTTCGCGGCGCCCTCGCGCCTGCGCCTGCGGATTCCGGCCGAGGATGCCGACTTCCCCGCGGAACTTTCTTCCACCCGGCCTCGTCGCGTCGCCCTGGAGGATTACCTGCTCCGGGCCTTCGACGCCGCGCTGCCGAGGGTGACCCAGGGGAATCGCGGATCGGGGAAGAGCGGCCTCGTGGCCGTGGACACACCGGGGCAGGAGATCCTGGAGCGAACCGCCGTGGTGGTCGCCCCCGAGTACATCGAGGTTCGGCTGGTGACGGGCCTGCCCGCCCGGGGGCGCAAGGTCCTCGGGTTCCAGGCCCGGGAGATGCTCCTCGAGGAGATCCCGGAGGTGGGGCGCCGCGCCCTGTACTTCCGGCGCCACGATCCCGAGGATATCGCGACCCACGTCCGCGCCAAGGAGGATTCCGTCCACCTGCGCGCCCAATTGGAGGACCTGGGTGCCGTGGCCTTCGTGGCCGACGGCTCCCTCCTGCCCCGGGCCTCCGGGGTCTCCGACCGCCCCCTGGATTCCTCCCGGGCGGTACCCTTCCGATCCCCGGACTCCCTGCGTCGCCGCGTGGAACTCCCCGGCGCCGGGGCGGTCTCGGGCATGATCGTTCCCCGGGGCGTCACCCTGATCGTGGGGGGCGGGTACCACGGCAAGTCGACCCTGCTCCGCGCCCTGGACCGCGGCGTATACGACCACGTCCCCGGGGACGGGCGGGAACTAGTGGTGGCGGACCCCCGGGCGGTGAAGATCCGCGCCGAGGACGGGCGCGCCGTGGCCGGCGTCGACATCAGTCCCTTCATCGGGGCCCTGCCCGACGGCACCGACACCGCCCGTTTCACCACTCCCGCTGCCAGCGGGAGTACCTCCCAGGCGACTAACATCTCCGAGGCCCTGGAGATGGGTGCCTCGACGCTACTGGTGGACGAGGACACCAGTGCCACCAATTTCATGGTCCGGGACCGGCGGATGCAGCTGCTGGTGCGACGGGACCGGGAACCCATCACCCCCTTCATCGATCGCATCCGGCAGCTGCACCGGGACCGCGGCGTCTCCTCGGTCCTGGTCCTCGGGGGCTCCGGGGACTACTTCGACGTGGCGGACACGGTGATCATGATGGATACGTATCGTCCCGCCGACGCCACCGAGGCCGCCGCCCGGGTCGCCGCCGGGCATCCCACGGGACGGGTCCTGGAATCCGGGACGGCCTTTCCCGAGATCGCCGGGCGATGCCCGGATCCCGGGAGCATCGATCCCCGCCGGCGGGGCCGGATCCGGGTGCGCACCCGGGGTGTTTCCACCATCCAATTCGGCACCGAGGACATCGACCTGTCGGCGGTGGAACAGCTGGTGGACCCGAGTCAAACCCGGGCCGTGGGGGATATACTGGTGTACGCGAGGAAGTACCTGAAGGGAACCCTGGCGGAGGCCCTGCAGCGCGTGGAGAGTGACCTGGAGGAAAAGGGGTTGGACCCCATATCGCCCTTCGATGGTCACCCCGGGGACTACGCCCGGCCCCGGATGCTCGAAGTCGCGGCGGCATTGAACCGCCTGAGATCCCTGCGGGTCTCGAGGGGAGGATAGAGCGGTGTCGGAGGGGAATCGCAAGTATTCGAGGAATCGCGTCGAGGTGGCGGTGCGGAAGGTCCCCAAGGCGGGGACCTCCACCAGCGGCGACAGCATGGACGTGGTGGAACGGCCCCGGGGTGGGCTGTCCGTGGTCATGTCCGACGCCCAGGGCAGCGGCCCGGCCGCCAAGCGAATGAGCAACCTGGTGGTGGCCAAGGCCATGGCCTTGATCGCCGAGGGGGTGCGGGACGGCGCGGTGGCCCGGGCGGTCCACGACAACCTCTTCGCCCTGCGGGGCGGCAAGGTGCTCTGCACCCTGACCACCATCTCGGTGGACCTTTGGACCGATACGCTGGTCATATCCCGCAACGGAAACGCCGGGGCCCTGTTGTACCGGGACGGCTCTGTGGAGGCGATGCTCGGGGAGGTCCCCGCCATCGGGGTCCACAATTTTACCCGCCCGTCCATCGCGGAGGTCCCCATGGCCGCCGGCACCTGGGCCATGATGTTCACCGACGGCGTGGGGAAGGCCCTGGATCGCCTGGGCGGTCCCGTCGCCGTGGCCTCGGAATTCCATGGCCCGGGCGCGGATCCCGACGCGGCCCGCCTGGCCGACGGTACATTTTCCCGGGCCCTGGAGGTCTACTCCGGGCGCCCGGCCGACGACATGTCGCTGGCGGTCATCGGCATTCGCTCCGACGCCGTCGCCCTGGGAGAGGTGGCCATACGTTCCATTGACATCCAGTTCCCGCTCTGATTCCCCGGATCGACCAGCACGTCCCGGGCGGATCGTCATCGTCGGGCCGTGCGCCTCGGGGAAGACGACCCTGGCCCGGGGGTTGGCCGAGCTCGGGTACGAGGCCTTCAGCGTGGCCCAGGAACACTCCAGCATCCGTCGGATGTACGCGCGGCGGAACCCGGAACACCTGGTCTACCTGGATGTCAGCTACGGGGAAATCCGCCGACGCCGACCCATATCCTGGGGCCCGGCGCGGCTGGAGGCCATCCGGGCGCGGTTGGCCCCCGCCCGGGAGGACGCGGACCTGGTGGTCCAAACCGACGGGAAGACGCCCGCCGAGGTGTTGCGGGAGGTTTTGCATTTTATCGATGGAGGAGAGAATCGTGCCTGAAGAAGTGGCAATTACCCTGGATGCCATCAAGGACGACGAGGAGATCACCACCTACCTCCTCAAGGGCAACGAGTACCTGCGGGAGATGGGTTACACCGATCACGGTCTGCGACACTGCCGCCTGGTCTCGGACATCGCCCGCAACGTCATGATCCGCCTGGAACGAACCGAGGTGGAGCAGGAACTGGCGGCCATCGCCGGCTACCTCCACGACATCGGGAACATGGTCAACCGGCGGGATCACGCTACCGCCAGCGGTATCCTGGTCTGGAACCTCCTCCGGGAACGGGGGATGGCGCCCGAGCACCTGGCCCTGATCGCGGGGGCCGTGGGCAATCACGAGGAGGAATACGGGAAGATCGTCAACCCGATTTCGGCGGCCCTGATCCTAGGCGACAAGTCCGACGTGCACCGGTCCCGGGTGCGGTCCGAGGACCCGGCCAACTTCGACATCCACGAC
>PWSR01000134.1 GCA_003563985.1 Clostridia bacterium
AGTATGAGGAGGAACCAGAACAGACCTCGATCGCCTCCCCTTGGTCTACGCTCGTCTATAATCACCACGTCCGTTCTCGACCATTCGTGTCCGGCGCCGCCGGCCGGTGCCGACACGTCGTAGGTTCCAGGGCCCAAGACTCCCGTCGCACTCTTAACTCACCGCCGCGAACCGGGCGGACGGTCGCCGGGACCCCATGGCAGACATGACCCCCGGGCCCCCGGACAACCCTCGCCGGTTACCGGAGCTCTCGCAAGTCATGCCCTCCGTTCCGTTTTCCCTTCTCGGAACGGATCCGCGACGTGCGGCTCGACATCATCCGGCAACCACTCTCGCCAGCCCTCTTCGTAGTTCTCGAAATACGGGTACCCGTCCTCCCCCGGGTGGTATGTATCCACGACATCCACAACTCGGACGGGGACGGCGGGTCCGGGGCTCCGCCGTCCCCGCGCAAGAGACCGAGGTCGCCGAACCCAATAAACACCAGGTACCACCGTATTTCCCGGTGGACAGGGACCACTGCGCCCAAGAAGTCGTCCGTCCCGCGTCGCTGATCAACACTTCCACCCGGATCCGAGATCGATTGACGGGCGGTTGCAAGTCGTGATCGCGCGATAGAGGACGCGTCTCCCGCGGGGATCGAAGATCGATCCATACCCTATCCCGACCCGTTGTTAACAACTATATCCGTCCACCCGGCGGCGGATCACCATCCCATGTGTCGACGGAGCCGGTGATCCCAGCCTCTCGAGAGGAAGAGTCGCCACGATTCGCCTTGGAAGAATCGATCCAAGGCCACCGCACCGGGGCCCCCAGACTGCATCTTCCGGGCGTCGTCTTCACTCACGTACTCTGCCGGACGAACCCACCCCTCCCACCCACCGCCGCACCGATCACCACGGAGACCGCCGATCCCGCGCTGAAGGGCACGAGCAGTGATTCGTATTCCGTGTGTTTCGCCGGGTCCCGTACACCGGCATCCCACCGGCGGCGTATTCGTTGGTGCTCGCCTTTCGCGTCGGCGGCATTCGAGCGAGGTCGAAAGCCCGGCCTCGGCGAAGCCGATATGTCTGTACAACTTCGGGTTGTGTCGTGATATGGAATTGGGGAGGCCCCGGATGAACTCCCTTAGAACCGTCGCTCGCCGGGCGATAGGATGGATTGGAAAGCCGAATCGGTCAAACGCTATCTCCCCATCGGGATGATAAGAAAGATGGCCGGGCCGGGCCGGCTATCTCGAGTCTGGAATACCCCCGCCACAGATCCCCGGCGTCGCATGCAACCCGCGTGCCGACACCCCGGTGAGCTAGATTGGGGAAACTCACTCCAGCTAGACGCTATCTATATAGCCCATCTCCGCTCGACACCTGGGACAGAGAACGCGCATACGATCCCACGCACTCCCCTTCCTCAGTTGCTCGATATCCTCTTTCTCCTGGCGAAACGTATCGGAACACTTGGGGCAATAGTGCGTATCGCATTCTTCGCAGTGCGTCCAACCCTTGGTCGATTCTCCGGCTACGACTCCACATTCTGCACATTTCGTCTCTGGCAAGACAGCATCACTCCTATCAGTGGGACCATCGGACGAGACGGACCGCAACCGGGTGCGATCGGGCAACTACTGCAATAGGGGCCACTGCCAATCCCGCGACACCCGTCGATGGGGGACCTCCGTCGATGATCCGTTCCAAATTCCAGATTCGCCCTCCGAACGCACAAATCCGCCCAGACCATTCGCCAAGTTCCGTCCTCGGGACGCACTCAGCTCGCCGGAACGGGAACCGATTCCCGTACTCCTCGATGAAATTGACCCCTTCGAGTCTCGGCGATTGCGCCTCCGCTCCACTCACGACATAGTTTAGCCCTCCGTCGAGGGACGCAAACTTTCGGACCTTGGACAGATGAGGGATCGAACCATCCGCACCGACCCCGGTCACCGGGAGAGGTGAATCTGCGGTCCGAACAGCAACTGGCCATCCATGGTATTGATTCGCCGAATCGATGGATACGCGAGGCGTTGTGGGGTAATAAGCTCTGCAGGGCTGCTAATATCCAACATAGGATCCATCAACCCACGATGTTTAGACCGTTAGGTCTGCGGCACCGGAACCCGATGAATTGGGATCCAGCCCGGAGGCCGGCCCGCGAGAAGAAGGGAGCAACACCAAATGCTAATGCGATGTACAGTATGCAACTGGATCTACGACGAGGAAGAAGAGGGAGTTCCATTTGCGGACCTACCACCCGATTACACCTGTCCCGTTTGCGGTGCGCCCAAAGCCGCCTTCGAACCGGTCTCCCGGGAGCACTCCGAGGAGGGGAACGTAGCCGATTCCCTCACCCGTGGGCTGGTGGACCTGGGTGTTCGGAAAGTCTACGGCATCCCCGGGGATTCGAACCTTCCCCTGGTGGAAGCCCTACGCGCGAATCCCGACATTGAACTCGTACTCACCCGTCACGAATCCACGGCGGCCTTCATGGCCAGTGCCCACGCCAAACTGACGGGGGAACTCGGCGTGTGCCTGTCCATAGCCGGACCCGGGGCCACAAACCTGGTCACCGGCCTCATGGACGCCGCGGCGGATCGGGCACCCGTCCTCGCCCTGGTGGGCCAGGTGTCCGGAATCTTCCTCGGCAGCGAAGCCTTCCAGGAAATCGATCAGATCGAGATGTTCCGTCCCTTCGCGGTGTTCGCGGAGACCCTGAGTCTGCCCTCGCAGCTTCCCCGCCTTTTCGGGATGGCCGTCAAGGCGGCGTATGGTCGCTGCGGCGTGTCAGTACTCAGCATGCCGACGGACACCCTGGCAGCCCGTCCGGTGGAGGAGAAGTGGGACAAGGCGACGCGCCTATTCCGACGGACATCTCTTCCGGAGGATGCAGACATGGAGCGGGCGGTATCGATGATCGAATCTGCCGAGAAGCCGGCAATATTCGCCGGGTGGGGATCGAGGCGTGATCCCGACGCCCTCTACCAACTGGCGACAACCCTCGGCGCACCCGTCGCCACGACATCCCGGGCCAAGGGGGTGTTCCCGGAGACGCATCCCCTCGCCCTGGGAGTACTCGGATCCATCGGCAACCCCTATTCACCCCGGGCACTGTCCGAAGCCGATCTGTTGCTGGTCCTGGGGAGCGGTTTCCGCCAAAGGAATCTGCTCACCGATGTACCCATCATCCAAATCGATCACGACCCCGTCCGGCTCGGGAGGAATTTCCCCGTCGAACTTGGACTCGTCGGTGACGTCCCGGCGACCATCCGCTCGCTGCTGCCGCGACTCTCCGAGCGCGCCGATGCCGTCGGATTAGAAGAGGAAGTGAAACGGGCTCGATCCCGATGGGAATCCGACATCCTCAGCGATGACTCCAGCGAGCAGTCGGTCCATCCGAATCGAGTGATCCAGGCGCTGAAGCGGAATCTGGAGGACGACGCAGTGGTGACGGTAGACGTCGGGGATCACACTTACTGGTTCTACCAGAGGTTCCAGTGCGAATCGCAGCTGACCCTCATGTCAGCATCCATGGCCAGCATGGGATTTGCGCTGCCGGCGGCCCTGGCCGCCGGATTTGCCATGCCCGAACGCCAGGTGGTTTGCCTCGCCGGCGACGGCGGTTTCGGCATGCTTATGGCGGACTTCACTACGGCGGTTCTGAACGAACTCGACATCTCCGTCATCCTATTCAACGACTACTGCCTCAAGAACATCAAGAAAGAACAACGCCGGGACGGATATCCCGACTACGGCGTCGAGTTCGCCAATCCGAACTTCGCCCAATTCGCCTCGAGTGCCGGCGGGCTCGGGATCGAGGTGGAGTCCGAGGAACAACTGGACGACGCCATCAACCGGGCCCTGTCCCATCGCGGACCGGCACTGGTGGACGTCAAGATCGATCCCGATGCAATGCTTGGCGGGGTGAAGATCATCTCGAAGGAATAGCGGCGGGATAATCGGATCTTGTAGGACCGAAGGCGGGATGGGGGTCCCGACCCCGGGCACTATTGCGGGAGAAGGATGGCTCTCGTTGAGCCACGGCCTTCTCCCGCCCGGTGGATACGTCACGGCTGCGAGTAACGTCAGCCACGCGTTTCAATGGATACGCTGCAGGGAGCAGCACCTATGTTCTCCAGAAGTCTCAGTAGGTCAACACCCGGGGCAGGGTTTTCGCTTCCTCCACCCACTTGGTCACTTCCTTCTCGGTGGGCGGGCGGCGAGTGAGTTTCTTCGTCTCGTTGATCTCCATCATGGACTTGGTGAGGTTTCCGGGATTTCGACGCGCCAGGGCCGGAACGGTGTCCACGCCAGCTGCCTCCAACAGTTCCGCGAACTCCGATCCCACGCCACTGACGCGGTAGAGATCGACCATGTTGGCGAAACTGAGAATCCTCTTGGGCGAGATCTCGGCCTTCTCGGCGAGTCGTTTCCGGTCCGCGGGCGTCTTGCAGGCCGCCAGCAGGGAATCGGTGTCCGTGATGCCCACGTCACGTAGTTTCTTGCCCAGGCTTTCACCAATTCCTTCTACGTCTTCCACACGGTAATTCGCCATCGCATTCACCCCTTCTGCGTATATTTGTCTTCCGCGTCGCCAGCAGTGGTTCTACTGTCGTTTTC
>PWSR01000036.1 GCA_003563985.1 Clostridia bacterium
CGAGGGGACGGACGAAGAGGTAGCCGCCGCCCGGGCCGTGGTGGATGCCCTCCTGGGTGAGCCGCCCTTCCTGGGCGAGTTGAGGTGCTGACGTGGAACTCTCCGTACTGGGACGTTATTCGCCCTTTCCCCGGGCGGGCGGTGCCTGCCCGGGTTACCTGGTGCGCTCCGGCGAATCGAACCTGCTGCTGGAGTGTGGTAGCGGTACCCTCTCCCGGTTGGCGGAGTTCATCGCACTCTCGGATCTGGACCACGTGATCGTATCCCACCTGCACGGAGACCACTGCGCCGACCTGGCGATCCTCCGTTACGCAGCGGACTACGACGTCCGGGCCGATGCCCGGGCGGCACGGAACGGGATGCCCGGCGACGAGGAGCCCCCGGGCCGCGGCATCACGGTGTACGCCCCCGGGGAACCGGAAGAAGATTTCGCGCGCATTGCCTACAAAGAAGCCCTCTTCTCCCGGGCAATCGACGCCGGGGATACCCTGGAGATCGGTCCGTTCCGAATCTCCTTTGCCCGCACGGAGCATCCCCTGCCGTGCCTGGCGAGCCGGATCGAATGTCGGGGCAAGACGCTGGTATACACCGCGGACACCGCGTACTGCGACGCGATCCTGGAGCTCGCCCGGGGGGCGGACCTCCTGCTGGCCGAGGCATCGCTGCCCGAGGGATGCCGGGGTTTTCGGGGCCACATGACCGCCTCGGAGGCCGGGCGAATGGCCCGGGAAGCCGGGGTAGCCCGTTTGATCCTAACCCACTTCTGGCCCGAGGCGGACCCCGAGGAAGCCGCCATGGTCGCCGCGGGAGAGGTGGACCGGCCGGTGGAGGCCGCCGTCGAAGGCAGGACATACCACGTCTGAACGAACCTCGACCCTTCGGGAGGTATCCCGCCGGGGATGCTCCCCGCCCCCACCGGCCCACGCGTCCCTCCTGGAAGGAAGATTCCGTGCCGAACACGCAAGTGCAGACACTCCGTAATGGCCTGCAGGTAAGCATATCCGAGGACCACCGCTCGCCCGCCCTGGCCCTCTTTCTCTGGTATCCCGTTGGAGGGCGGGACGAACTGCCGGGGCGCACCGGCATCTCCCACTGGGTCGAACACATGATGTTCCGGGGAACGCCCCGCTACCCGTCGGGCCGGTTGGATCGGATGATCTCCGGGATCGGGGGGCGCTGGAACGGTTTCACCGACGACGACTGCACGGCATTCTACCAGGTCCTCCCACGGGGCAACCTCCAGTTGGCCCTGGACATCGAGGCTGACCGCATGACCAACTGCGCCTTCCATCCGGAGGACGTGGAGCAAGAGCGCACCGTGATCCTCGCCGAGCGGGGCGGAACGGAAAACGAACCGGTGTTCTGGCTGTCCGAAGCGGTGCAGCGGGCGGCCTTTACCCTGCACCCGTACCGGTGGGGCATCATCGGGAGCCGGGAGGACATCGCGAACATTTCCCGGGAAGACCTGCTCGCGCACTACAGCACCCGTTACACGCCCCGGGGCGCCCACCTCACCCTGGCCGGGGCCGTGGACGGGGACCGGGCGATGGAGGACATCATTCGTCAATTTGGAGGCATCGAACCCGGACCGCTCGTCCCGGGAAACATCCCGGTGGAGCCTCCCCAGGCGGGGCGACGGAGCCTCATCGTCCGCCGTCCCGGGACCACCCGGTACTACCAGACCGCCTATCACATCCCCCGCGCCGATCACGTTGACAGACCCGCCCTCCACGTCCTGGAGGCCATCCTGTCCGGGGGATCCTGGCCCTTCGGGTTCGCGCACCATCCCATGGGCAGGAGCAGCCGGTTCTCGCGGGAACTCGTCGACACCGGAATCGCGTCCGACGTCGGAGCCTCCAGCCGATACGCCCGGGATCCCCACCTCTTCACCATCTTCGCCGTCCCCGCGGATGCGACGTCCTCGGAGGGGTTGGAGGAGGCCATCGCGGGCATCGTCGACGACCTCGCCCGCCGCGGACCGACGGAGGAGGACCTGGGAGGTGCCAAGACGCAGTTGCTGGCCCAGTTCACCTTCGCCGACGACGCACCGTCGCGCGCCCTGGCCGCCGGTGCGAGCGCCATGGTCGGCGCCCCGGATCTCCCGGATTCCTTCCCCGCCCTGATTTCGGCCGTAAGCGAAGAGGACGTGGCGCGCGTAGCCGGAGAATACCTGCACTGCGACAACGAGACCGCCGGGTGGTTCCTGCCCGCCGAGGAGTCGGGACGAATCACATCCTACCCGCCGATGAGACCGAGACCACGGCGGGAATCGCCGGCCGCGATGTTCCGCCCCTCCGAGGCGGATCCCCTGCCGGACGAGGCGCTGACCCACCGGCAGGTGATCGATGGTAAGACCACCCTGCTCGCCCATCGACGTAGCGGATGGGAGGGGTTCCGCCTGGACATGCTGGTTCCGGCAGGCAGCATCCGGGCGCCGCGAGAGCCGGGACTGGCCCGACTGGCGGCGGAATTGTTGGTCGGCGGGACGCGATCCCGGGATCATCGCGCGCTGGCCCGGGACCTGGACGCCTCCGGCATCGTACTCTCGGCGGGCCTGGACTTCGAATACGCATCGGTTTCCCTGCAGTGTCGCCGCACCGATCGCGGGGAGGCCCTGGCGATCCTCCGGGAGATCCTCTACGAGCCCATCTTTCCCCCGGACCGAGTAGATAATTCCATCAATCGGCTCCTCTCCCACCTGCGGGAGGCCGAGGATGACACCGGCTACCTGGCTCGACGCGCCCTTCGCCGAGCCCTCTACCCGGAGGGACATCCCTACCACCATCCCCCGGCGGGGGATCGGACTACCCTGCGCTCTCTCCGCCCCGAAGACGTGATGAATTTCCGGGATTCCTTCTGGCATCCCGGCGGGGCCATGATCGCCATCGCCTCGGACCTGGATCCCGGGCAGGTCACCGCGGAGATCCGCGAGACCCTCGGCGACTGGCTGGAGCGGGAGGGAAATCTCGTGCCACTTCACACCCCGCCCCCCATACAGAGGAGGGGCCAGGAATCGCCACAGATCGTCGAAGTAAAGGGGAAAAGCCAGGCCGATCTGCATCTCGGGGGGCTCGCCCCGGCGCGAAGCGAGGAAGGATACGATGCCCTCCGCATGGCCGTACTCATCCTCGGGGGCGTGGGTCTCGGGGGACGTCTCGGGGACGACCTGCGGGAGGTCCAGGGATTGGCCTACGATGTCTCCGCATCCCTCCGTTGCGACGGGAATACCGGGGTGTGGAGCGTGGCCGCCGGCCTGGATCCCGACGACGTGGGACGGGCGCTGGATGCCATCCGGGAACACCTCCGGAAACTGGCCGCGGCTTCCCCGACGGACGCGGAGATGGAAGAGGTTCGCGGGTACATGGTTGGTGGCTCCAGGCTCGCCCTGGAAACCGCCGGAGGACTGACCGCGACGCTCCTGGGCATGGAACGACATGAATTGGGAATGAACTACCTGAGGGACCTACCCGATACCCTGGCCGCGATCTCACCCGAGGCGGTACGGGTGGCCTTTTCGCGGACCCTGGATGACGGCGGACTGCACGCGGTCATCGCCGGTCCCCCGGGGTCTGATATCGGAAGGTAATCCCGGGCAGCCCTAGAAAACCTATTGGGTGGGTGTCCCTTACGGCGACATGCACCCGCTTGCCGCATGACTGGGAGGAGATATCGATGGCAACTGGTTCCATACCCGATCTTAGGAAACTGACACCGGAAGAACTCGGTTTGACCTGTCCCCCGGACACCTTCAAGGAGTTGAATGAGCACTCCCCGAAGACCGACATCATCGGCCAGGAGCGGGCCGTTCGATCCGTCGAGTTCGGCCTCAGCGTCGACGGACCAGGGTACAACATATTTATGACGGGCGCCACGGGCACCGGCAAGAGTACGTATGCGAACACCGCCGTCTCGGAGAAGGCGCAAAAAGAGGAGACCCCCGACGACTGGTGTTACCTGTACAATTTCTCCGACCCCGAGAGCCCCATAGCGGTCAGCCTGCCCGCGGGCAAGGGTGGGAAACTCCAACGCGACATGGATGAGTTGATCGAAGATGCCCGCACCGCCATCGGCCACGAGTTCGAAAGTGGTGACTTCGAAAAACGGCGGGCGGAAGTGGCCGAGAAATTCCAAAAGGCCATCGGCAAGACCTTCCAGGCCCTGGAGGAAGAGGTCCGCAGCCGCGGGTTCGCCCTCCAGCGCGGCAGCGGCGGTTTCGCCCCGGTTCCCCTGAAGGAAGACGGCGAACCCATGAGTGCCGAAGAGTACCAGGGGCTGGAGGAGGAGCGACGTCACGAACTGGAGGAAAAGGGCAGCGAGATCCAGCAACTCATTCGCTCGGCGATGCGCGAGGTTCGCCAAAAGGAAAAGGAAGCCAAGGCGGCCATCCGCGATCTCGAGGAACGGATGGGTTCCTTCGCCATACGACCCCTGATCGATCAACTCCAGGAGGAATACTCCGGCTTCGAACAGGTGGTCGATTACCTGGAGAACGTCCACGACGATATCATCAACCACCTCGACCAGTTCAAGACCGACGAAGAGGAACAGTCCGAGCAGCAGATGGCCCTGGCGATGCTCGGCGGCA
>PWSR01000204.1 GCA_003563985.1 Clostridia bacterium
GCCCGGATGAAATCGCGGGATTCCAGGTAGCCACTGGCGTAAATGATGGCGTTGGAAGGAGTCCCTATGATTAGCATATACGCAAAGGACGATGCGATGGCACTGGAAACTCCCACCAGTATCGGAGACGTGCCGGAGATGCGCGCCGTCTCCAGGATCACGGGGCCCATCAGGGCCACCGCCGGACCGTCGGACATAGCCTGGCTGAAAAGCGTCATGAAGACGGAACTGGAGGCCGCCAGGCCCAGGCCGGCGTCCATCCCGAGGCGAACCTGGACGGACCGCATCACCGAGTCCGCCAGCCACAGCGCGGCCCCGGAGGACTCCAGGGCGCGGCCGAAGGTGATGGCCGCGAAGTAGAGCCAGACGATCCCCCAGTTGATGTGCTGGTAGTCTTGCTCCCAGTCGGCCAAACCCGTCACCAGGTAGATGAAGGCCCCGGTGATGGCGATCACCCCGATCCCAAAGCGATCGCCCAGGAATACCCATCCCCCGAGGACCACCGCGAAGACGGCCAGCGTTCCCCAGTCCTCGGGGAGCATGGGTCCCTCGTCCCGGGCATCGTCCTTCAATTGCTGGGTGGCCGCGACGACATCCGCCTCGCGGGGACGAAACACGAGGTAGGGGATGACCACCGCCAGGGGAATCAACAGCAGCGTAATCGGCAACGCCATCAACACCCAGCTTCCGTAGCCGACGGTTGTACCGGCGATGTCCTGCAGGTACGCCATCATGACCACGTTGCGCGAGCCTCCGGACGGAGAAGCCAGTCCCCCCAGGGCACAGGCAAAGGCGATACTCATCATGAGGGCCTTGGCCATGCGAAGATTCCGCCGCACGCCGCCGGAGGCGACCACCAGGGATACGCCGACGGGCAGCATTAGGGCGGCCACGGTATGATCTGATATTAGGGTCGAGGCCAGGGCGGAAAAGAGGGCCATCGCTCCCATGATCCACGGGAGCTTGGGTGGTACCGCGCGGAGTATCAGGGCCAGCGCCCGGCGATGCAGGTTTCGCCCCACCAGCACCCGCGCAATCATCAGGGCGCCCATCATGAACAACGCCGCGTCGTGGGCGATGCTCATAACGGCCTCCGCCGGGGGACGTATCCCGAAGAAGATGACCCATCCCAGCACCAGGGGAAAACTGCCCCCCACGGGGATCGCTTCGCTCACGAAGGTGATCACGAAGAACACCAGCAGGCCGATCATCCGCTGCCCTTCCACCTCCAGGCCGGCGGGGCGCGGCAGCAACATGACGATGGCCGCCGCCAGGGCAGCGATCCAGAGCCAACGCCTCGAGCTGGCCACGGACCACCGATGCAACAAGCGATAGAACCAACGCGCCAGGGGATTCACCGATCAGATCTCTCCCGCCGCCACAAACTCCAGCCGCGGAACCAAGAGATCCCCGTCGCGCCGCGGGATGAGGCGATAGCTGCCCCTCTGCCCATCCACTTCGCCCGGGGAGTCGGTTCGGTAATGGGTGCCGCGGCTCTCCTCGCGGGCGAGGCCGGCCAGTGCGACGGCGGCGGCGGTCCAGTGGAGTGCATCGTCCCCGGATGCATCGCGGTGGTGGCCCATCTCCGCGAGGGATCCGGCGGTCATGCCCAGCATCTCCCCCATGGACTCCGGGGTCCGCAGCGGACCCACCAGTTCATAGGCTCGTTTGCGGAAGTTCGCCTCCCCCAAATGCCTACCCTGGGTGTGCTCCGACAGATCGATGCCGGCAATCGGGGGAAGATACGCCGACGGGTCCGCATCCCTTCGCAATTCCGACGCCTCCGCGGCCCCTTTACCGGCGCGGATCCCGAAAACCGTCAACTCCGTGAGGGCATTGCCGCCCACCCGGTTCGCGCCGTGCACGCCACCGGTCACTTCCCCGCAGGCGAACAATCCATCGATTCCCGTCTCCCCGCGGGAATCCACCACGAGGCCCCCGGACATGAAGTGCGAAACGGGGGCCACCTCCACGGGCATCCACGGATCCCGGGGATCGGGCCCGGCCATCAGGCGGGCCCGGTGGGCCATGCGCGCATCCCGTCGATCCTCCGGGGGCAAGTCCTCCAGGTGCAGGAGCACCCGCCCCGTTTCGACCCGCTTTTGCGCGATGGCCCGCGACAATCGATCCCGCGCCAACATGTTGATTTCCCGCCCCGAGGACAGGCCCCATTCCGCCAGGAGCGGCGTCAGGAAGTCCCGGCCATGGCCGTCGGTGAGCCGGACGCGATCCAGTATGCGGGCATCCATGTACCACGTCCGTTCCACATCCGGACCGGGTCCCAGGGGATAGAACTGTACGAACTCCATGTCCCGAAGGGAGCATCCGGCGGCGAAACCCATGAGGTACCCGTCCCCGGTCAACCCGCGGGGATTGTCGGTATGGGAAAAGGTCCAGGCGCCGCCGCCGGTCGCCAGGATTACCGCACCGGAACGGAACTCCACTTCGCCCCGGCGCGCATCACCACGGGCGCCGAACCCCCGCCCGCCGAAGTCTTCCTGCAGGAGGGTGTGCACCCGGACGGGATGGTGAAACTCGACCCCCAGCTCCCGGCATCGATCGACGAGGGGCATGGTCATGGCCGTGCCCTTCACCAGCTTCCCGAGGCTCGGGCCGGCCATGGACGCCCCGCCGCGGCGGTACGCCAGGGCAACCCCCCTCTCCTCGAGCCAGGATAATGCCCCGGCGCCCTCTTCGGATAGGATGTGCACCAGGTCGGGATCATTCACCCCACGCCCGATCTCCATGGTAAGTTCTCGATGCCTGGCGGGCGTGAACCCTTCGACCGCGGCGGTGAATCCACCCCCGGCGTACGCCGTGCAGGAAAGCAGGCCCACCGGGCCCTTGCTGGCGAGGGCCACCTTCGCCCCACCTTCCGCCGCCGCGATGGCTGCCACCAGGGCAGCCCCCCCGCCGCCGATGACCAGGACATCCGATTCGAGCCGCGTCACCATATCCATCCACCTTCCCGTCCGGGTCTCCAACGCGTTACATTCCCGGTCCATCTCCTACCCGGAATCCCCCTCCGGGATTCCCCCTTGTTCCGGGTTTCATTCGACGCCTGCGTATTGTTCCGATACCAGTTCCCAGATCCCCATCTCCGCCAACTTCGCCGCCGGGAGGGCGACGGTGGCGGTGACGACGCCGGGCAATCGACCGATCTCCACGGCACCCCGGATCGTGCAACGATTTCGGACCGCACCCAGGTCGTACCCGGTCGCCTCGACGATGCGGGCCAGGGCGCAATCGGCGGCCTCGTTGATGGTGGCCCCCGACCCGACGAAGGCCACGGGATAGCAGGGTTCTTCCAGCCGGAATCCACCGCGCTGCGCCAGCCGGGTGGCGATACGCATTTCGGCGGCGCCCAGGGGACGTGCCTCCGGGGGTACATCCCCGGCGCGGGGCAGCAAGATGGGGCCATCGATGGCGAATCCCTTCAATACATTGACGTCGACGGTGACCTCCGCACTGACGTCGGTGGTGTGCCCCGCGATCTCTCCATCCCCCTGCATGGCGTGGACGTCGCCGATGTAGATGCCGCCGCCTTGAACCTTAACGGGAACGATCAGCACGCTACCCTCGGTGACCCCATTAATATCCATGTGCCCGTCCGTCCGCCCGGATAACTCCTCTTCGGTCAGGGCGTAGTCGTGGGGTGCTCCGACGAGGAATCCGCCGAAGTCGCCGGCATTGTGGGAAGAGGGTATGGGGACGGCGGGACAGGATCCGATGTTGCCCACCATGGGGCGCACTACGGACGCCACACCGGGCAGGTCGGCCTTGGCCAGGAGGTTGGCGGAGTGTTGCAGGGACTCGGGCGGAAGGGCGCTGAATGCACTCGCCGAGCGGGCGATCTCCTCGGCCACCTCCGCGGACACGGTCACGCCCATGCTGCGATCCGAGTCGAACAGCATGGTGTATCCGTTCTCCAGTTGAAAGGGTGTAATGGGAGAATCGCACGCGCGACAGCGCACTGCCTCGGGGCCCGTGCCGGAAAGGTACGTCGACGGGTTATCCGCCCCGCAGCCGGGGCATTGCTTGGCGACAAAGGGATCCCCTTCGAAGTTACCCTCCAAGGGGACGTCGGTCCCGGAGGTGGTGGCCGAGGAGGAGATGTTCACGCCGCGGATGCGAAGGGCGATGGCGTCGCCGACTTCCGCTCCCTCCACGGCCACGGGGTGGGTGACTTCGTGTCCACTGGGATAGTCCGGGGTTATCATCGGCCCCCAACAACCGGGGCTGGTGCGCGCAATGATGGTGCCACCGTCGGCGACGGGTCCCAGCATCTCCTCTTCGGGGTCCAGTAACCATGACATCTTCGTCGTCTGCACGATGTGCCGAGTCATGACGATCTCCCCTTCCCGCGAGAATGTATGGCGGTCACCGGGAGGTGGCGATTCCCGGGGACCCGTTTACCCAATCCATTCTCCCCGCGGGGACGATAATCCCCCTCCAGACGCAGCGATACCCCGATCGCGATTGATCGGGGTATCGAGTTAGAAGGTATCCGGCGGCGACCTACTCTCCCAGGGGGTCGCCCCCCAAGTACCATCGGCGCAGGAGGGCTTA
>PWSR01000031.1 GCA_003563985.1 Clostridia bacterium
GCGGATCGGTTGGACGCCCGGGCGCGGGAAGACCTTCCGGCGGAGGAAGTGTTGCCCTCCCTGGAGGTCCTGGGGGAGCTGCCCCTGGCCTCCCTGGATCGAGATTCCGTGCTGGAGATGGAGTCCCTGGGCCCCTTCGGGTCCGGCAATCCCCGGCCCGTGTTCCTGGCCCGGGACGTGGAGATCAAGCGGGCCCGTCCCGCCGGGGCGGAGCGCCGCCACCTGATCCTGGAGCTGGCCGGTCGCGGCACCGAGGCCATCGGGTTCAACCTGGGGCCCCTCTGGCAGTCCCTGGATGATCGGCGTCGCGTCGACCTGGCCTTTACTCCCGAGGTGGATCGTTGGCGGGGCCGGGAGCGGGTACGACTGCGCCTGGAGTCCCTGCGCCCCGCGGGGGAGGGTGTTGAAGGATCGGTGCTGGCCGCCCTCCGGGGGCGGTATCGCGACCTGGCCGCGGGGAACCCGGATCCGGCGGACCTCGAGTCCGTACTGGGGTGGTTGGGATGCCGCTCCGCCGACCCGGAGGGCGCCGGTGGGTTCTTCGATCCCGCGGGCGAAGAGGGAACGCGACTCCTCGAAGAACTGGAGATGGATCGTCCCGCGCTGGAACGCGTATTGACCCTGCTCTCGGAGCTCGGTGCCGTCGCGCCCATGCAGCGGGGAGACCACCGGGTATGGATCGTCCTGCCCGGGTCCGGGGAACCGCTGGATTTCGGCGGTTCGCTGCGGTATCGTCGGGGACGAGAGAGATTGGAAGAGATTCGCAGGGCGGCGCGGGCGCCGGGGGCCATCGAACCCCCGGAGCTGGCCCGGCTCCTGTACGGTTTTCGCCCCGGGGGCGATTCCCCCGCGGCGGCGGGCGTTTCCCGGGGATCCGGTGCGGGCAAAGGGCGAAGATGGGGGGTGTGTCCATGAGTTTTGAAGAACTGCGGGGACAGCTGATCGGCTACATGTCCGAGGAGGGCATCGAGCGGGTGAAGCGGGCGCACGAGTACGCCACCCGCGCCCACAGCGGCCAGGTCCGGGTTTCCGGCGCCGAGTTCATCAACCATCCCCTGTCCGTGGCCACCATCCTGGCGGACCTGGACATGGACGCCGACACCCTGGCCGCGGCCCTGCTGCACGACGTGGTGGAGGACAGCGAGGTTTCCCTGGGGCAGATTCGCGAGGAATTCGGCGACCACGTGGCGGAACTGGTGGACGGCGTCACCAAGCTGACCCAGCTGGAGGCCCGGACCCGGGTGGAGGAGCAGGCCGAGAACCTGCGCAAGATGTTCGTGGCCATGGCCCGGGATATCCGCGTCATCCTCATCAAGTTGGCGGATCGTTTGCACAACATGCGCACCCTGGAGTACCTGGAGCCGGACAAGCGCCGGGACATCGCCCAGGAGACCCTGGACATCTTCGCCCCCATCGCCTACCGCCTGGGCATGTCCCGCATCCAGTGGGAGCTGGAGGACCTGGCCCTGCACTACCTGGACCCCGAGGCGTACCGGGAGCTGGCGACCAAGGTGCCCCAGGCCCGCAAGGAGCGGGAGGAGTTCACCAACCAGCTCATCGGCGTCCTCCGGGAGTCCCTGGCCGAGATGGGAATCGAGGCGGAGATCCAGGGGCGCGCCAAGCACCTCTACAGCATCTACGGCAAGATGGAAAAGCAGGGCAAGGACATCGGGGAGATCTACGACCTGACCGCCATCCGGGTGGTGGTGGAGAGCGTGAAGGATTGTTACGCCGTCCTGGGTACCGTGCACAACCTGTGGCGCCCCATCCCGGGACGATTCAAGGATTACATCGCCATGCCCAAGAGCAACATGTACCAGAGCCTGCACACCACCGTGGTCGGCCCCAAGGGGGAACCCTTCGAGATCCAGATCCGCACCTGGTCTATGCACCGGGTGGCGGAGTACGGCATCGCGGCGCACTGGCGCTACAAAGGACGCAGCGGGGGCGACGAGGATTTCGAGAAAAAGTTGACCTGGTTGCGAGAGATCCTGGAGTGGCAGAACGAGGCCCCGGATCCCCACGAGTTCATGGAGTCGCTGAAGATCGACGTGTTCTCCGACGAAGTCTTCGTATTCACCCCCAAGGGAGACGTCATCGACCTGCCCGCCGGCTCCACCCCCATCGACTTCGCCTACCGGATCCACACCGAGGTGGGCCACCGTTGCGTGGGGGCCAAGGTGAACGGCCGCATCACCCCCCTCAACACCCAGCTGGAAACCGGGGACATCGTCGAGATCCTTACCAGCAAGCAGAGCCGAGGTCCGAGTCCCGACTGGTTGAAGATCGTCAAGACCTCCAGCGCCCGCTCCCGCATCCGGGGCTATTTCAAGCGCGAGCGCCGGGAGGAGAACCTGGAGCGGGGACGGACGCAGCTGCGCGCGGAACTGCGGGACGCGGGCCTGGATCCCGACGAGATCATGGGGGGCGAATACCTCACCAAGATCCGCCAGCGCTTCAGCTTCGGCAGCGAAGAAGAACTCCTGGTGGCCATCGGGTACGGCGGCCTCACCGCGGGCCAGGTGGCCGGGCGCCTGCGGGACATGTACGACGACGACCACCGGGGCAAGGAAGTTTCGCTGGACACGGGCGCCATCAAGGAGCCGATCCCCCGGGCCTCGGGGGACCAGGGCGTGCGGGTCAAGGGGATGGACAACATCCTGGTGCAACTGGCGCGCTGCTGCAATCCCGTGCCCGGCGATCCCATCGTGGGATACGTGACCCGGGGCCGCGGGGTGACCATCCACCGGGACGACTGCCCCAACATCACCCGCTACCTGGACGACGAGGAGCGCGTCATCGAGGTCTCCTGGGAGTCGGTGGACGCCAAGTATTACCCCATACAGATCCGGGTCACCGCCATCGATCGACCGGGGCTGCTCTCGGACCTGTCCCAGGCGGTGGCCAGCCTGAGTACCAACATCCTGGACGCCAAGGCCCGCAGCACCCGGGACGGCCACGCCATCATCAACATGGTCTTGCAGATCAATAACCTGGAGCAGCTGGCATACCTGAAGCAGCGGGTGGAGAAGGTGCGGGACGTCCTGAGCGTGGAGCGGGTGTCCCACGGACATTCGGGAGGGTGAAGCGATGAGAGCAGTGGTGCAGCGGGTGACCCGGGCGTCGGTGTCCATCGAGGACGAGGTGGTGGGGAGCATCGGTCCGGGTCTGGTGATCCTCCTGGGGATCGGCGAGGACGATGGATCCGAGGAGGTGGACTACCTGGCCGACCGGGTGGTGAATCTCCGGATCTTCGCCGACGAAGCGGGCCGAATGAACATCTCTGGCCTGGACGCCGGGGCGGACCTGCTGGTCATTTCCCAGTTCACCCTGTACGGTGATTGCCGCGCCGGCCGCCGACCCTCCTTCATCCGCGCCGCGGCCCCGGACCGGGCCCGCGCCCTGTACGAGGAATTCGTCGACGCCCTCCGGGCCCACCCCCTGCGGGTGGAGACCGGGGAATTCGGTGCCATGATGACCGTGAGCCTGGACAACTGGGGTCCGGTCACCCTGCTATTGGACACCGACGGGACGTTCTGAACATCCCCACGAGGGAGAAAGGAGAGTGAGTTCCGCCGCCACGGCGGCGGAGACCATGATCACGCAAAGGCCCCGGGGCACCCTGGACATCACGCCGGCGGAATCCCCGCGGTGGCGGCACATCGAGGCCGTCGCCCGGGACGTGTGCCGCCGCTACGGATACGGCGAGATACGGACCCCGATATTCGAACATACGGAACTCTTCAGCCGCTCCGTCGGGGAATTCACCGACGTGGTGGAAAAGGAGATGTACACCTTCGACGACCGTGGCGGCCGCAGCCTGACGCTGCGCCCCGAGGGAACGGCCCCGGCGGCCCGCCTCTACCTGGAGGGACGGTTGTACGCCGAGGCCGGCCCCTCCAAGATCTACTACCTCTCGTGGCCCATCTTTCGCTACGAGCGACCCCAGGCCGGTCGCCTCCGCCAGCACCACCAGTTCGGGGTGGAGTGCTTCGGCAGCGCCGACCCCGCCGTGGACGCCGAGATCATCGCCCTGGCCCGGGACTTCCTCGGGGAGCTGGGCCTGGACGAGCTGATCGTCGGCCTCAACAGCATGGGATGCCCCGGGTGCCGGACGGGCTACCGTGAGGCCTTGCGGGACCACTTCGAACCCCACCTGGACGCCATGTGCGACGATTGCCGGCGCCGGCACGGGCAGAACCCGCTGCGGCTCCTGGATTGCAAGCGGGAGGAATGCGCGCCCTTCATCGCCACCGCCCCGGCCATCACCGATCACCTCTGCGACGATTGTCGCGCCGATTTCGAGCAGTTGCAGAAATACCTGGTCTCCCTGGGGATCGACTACCGCCTGGACCCCTCCCTGGTGCGGGGTTTCGACTACTACACCGGGACGGTCTTCGAGATCACCCACCGGGCCCTGGGGGCCCAGGACGTGGTCTGCGGCGGTGGGCGCTACGACGGATTGGTGGAGACCCTGGGTGGCGATCCCTCGCCCGGGGTGGGATTCGGCCTGGGCATCGAGAGATTGCTGCTGATCCTGGAGCAGGAGGGGAATGCCTTGCCC
>PWSR01000189.1 GCA_003563985.1 Clostridia bacterium
ACGGGATTCCGGCACCGGGGGCATCTCTGGGTATGCGGATTGACCCGCCCGCACTGCGGGCAGGTTTCGGACATCGGTGGGATGAGTTCGTCACAGTATCGACAGGGTTGTTGGGAACCTAGCACGCCGATCCCCCTTCGGGTTCCGGATCGCCCCGCCAGCGGGCGGAGTCATCGCGGGTACTGGTATTGAAGGTCAACAGGTCCAGGACATCTCGCTGCCAGCCCTCGGTGGACCGGTGGATGACCCGACCGATGAAGCGATCCCGCAGGTGCCGGAGGGATGGCATGCTGGCCACCGCGGCGGCGTAGCGGGCATAACGGGGCTCCCCCAGTCGATCCGCGGGCAGGTAGATGGGCTCCCGGCGGAAGTTGATGGACATCATGCAGCGGTTGATCTCCGCCACCGCCTCCTCCACGGCATCCTCCAGGGCCTCCCCGGACAGGTCGGGGTAGGCGTCCCGACCCACCAGTTGGAAGAAGTACGTCGCCCGTCCACCCTCCCCGCCGGCCACCTCCATGGCCACGGCGTTGCCAGGACCCGGCGCCGGCCCCAGGAAGGGCATCAGGAACCAGACGTAGTGGTCCTCGGGATTCCCCATGAGTCCCCGCTTGGTCCCCAGGTAGGCCTCTTCGGTGTGCGACAGGGAGCGGAGAAAGTCGTAATACTCCAGGCATTCCAGCTCCGCCATTCGCCGGCGGAAAGCATCCCATATCCCCGGGGCCAGGGATTCCAATTCGCTCCGTCGCCCCGCCCGCCCGTCGCGAAGATGCGGTGTCAGGCGACCGATGGCCTGGGGACCCAGCTCGGGGAGCATCTCGTCGAGTTCCTCGGCGGTCCGGGCCGCCAGTCCGTCTAGGATCTTCGAGAACTCGTCTACGAAGTAACGGTGGGCCTTCCCCATGCCACTGAAGGTGATGGAGGTCCCGTACTCGGTCGTCACGGCCAGGGAGTAGTCCCCCGGCGAGACGTCGGATATCAGGCCGTAGGGTATGCGGACGACGCCCTCTCCCTGGCTCGATAGCACCAGGGCGCTAGCGTAGAGCCGGAGCTGACCCGATCCGCGGTGCGTCCCGTCCCCGTCTTCGAGGACGTAATCGGCCCGCACGCCCTCGACCACCACGGATTCGTACATCAAGAGATCACGTATGATTCCTTCGTTGCGCCGGTCGTTTAGGTCCCGGACGAACCCATCGTGATCGTGCCCCAGGTGATAGAAGGTGAGTTCCTCGCCGGTCACAAGCGGCACGCGCACCCGGTAATCCCGGGATTCCAGTCCCGCCACGTTGCGATAGGCGATGACGTGGGCGCGCCCAAACCCGCCCCCGACGGTGAAGTGGTCGACATCCAGCTCCACCCGGGCATCTTCGCCCGAGGCGATCTCCTCTTCGCCCCGGGTCATCCGAAAACTCGGTCGATATTGCAGGGTCTCCGTGCGTTCCTCGGCATCCAACTTCTTCCCCAACTCCCCCCATTCCCGGCCGTGTTGCTAAGGGTTCTATTTCTCCTGCCACGCCCGGGGTTCCTTCTGAAAAGGCCCGGAGCGGGCCGATATGAATTCGATTTCACCGGTCCGGGGGTCATCCCGTGCGGATCATTGGTGATTCAAAACGATCTCCGGGGGGAATAGCTTCGCATGAAGGTGGTCGATGACAATGCGTAACCACGGATCGTTGCAACACCATTTCGCCGGGATCCTCCTGGCCTCGATGCTTCTACTCCTGGGCGGCTGCGGTTCCCCATTCACCGAGCCCGAAGCCCCCGAACCGGAGCCACTCCCCGGTGCCTCGGATCTCGAGGGGATGGGGGTTGCCCTCTTCGCCGCGGGCTGATTCTGGGAACCCGATGCCCGGTTCGGGCTCGTCGACGGCGTCCTATCCACCCGCACGGGTTACGCCGGGGGCACGACCCCTGCACCGACCTACCGCGATATCGGCGATCACATGGAAGCGTTACAGGTGATCTACGATCCCGAGCGGGTCCGTTACGCGGAACTACTGGAGGTATTCGCCGCGGTCCACGACCCCACGGCCCCGGCCTTCTCCCGGCAATACGCCAGCGCGGTCTTCCCGGGGGATCCCGAACAGCGGGAGCGCGCCGAGATCTTTCTACGGGAGCTGGAGGAGGAATTGGGGCGGACCATCCGCACGGAGGTCATCTTCGATGCGACCTTTTACGTCGCGGAGGACTACCACCAGAAATTCTACCTACAGCGGGAAGAAGGGGTGTGGCGGGAACTGGAGGAGATCCACGGATCCTTCTGGGATGCGGTGGACGCCCGGGAGGCCGCCCGGTTAAACGGGTACCTGGGCGGATTCGGTTCCCGGGCGGAATTGGAATCCGAGCTACCCCACTTCGGCCTGTCACCCGGGGCCGTGGACAGCCTGCTGCGGGCCTTCGATGCGCGCCCGGGCCGCCCGGCTCGCTAATCCGGGACGGGAAAGGGCCCGGGGAATCCTCGCCCCGGGCCCTCGACTTCTCGTCCTACGCCTGCGACATCCTACTCGGTGACGGTGACCTCGAAGTCGGCGGAAGCGCCATCCTCGGTGGTGAAGGTGACGATGGCCACGCCAACCGAGAGACCCTCCACGGTGCCGTCGGCGTCGACGCTGGCCACGGCCTCGTCGCTACTCTCCCACTCGCCCTCGACGGCGTAGGGATGGTTGTACTGGTCGAGGATGACCAGGTCTTCACCCAGTTCCAGGAACTCGCCCACGGCGATGGTGGCCTCTTCGCCGGCGTCGAACACGATGGTCTCGGCCTTGACGTCGTCTTCGTCCATGCCGAAGGTCACCGTGCGCTCTCCGAACATCAGGTTCATCGTATTATCGATTCCGATCCCGTAACCGGGAACCGTCGCCACGATGGGGCCCTCGGGTAGATCTTCGAGGAGCACTCCGGACACCGTAAGGCTGCCGTCTCCCGCGACGATACCCATCAGGTTGCCGTCCTCATCTGCCTCTTCTAGGATCGGGCTGAGGAAGGGCCACGGCGGCCCACCGTGATGAATCAGGAAGGAAACCTTCTGCTCCGTGAAGGGCTCGAGTCCGCGCAGGGTGACCTCCAGGGTGTCGCTGGACAGATAGTAACCCATGGCGACATCGTCGATGGTAACATCGTAGTCGTCCGGGTCGATTTCCACGTCCCGGGGCTCGATGAGCCCGCCTACGATGGCGCTGTACATCATGTCATCATCGTCACCGACGATGGTCTCGATGAGGGTCTCCTCGGCGCCGACGGGCGTCTCCATCAGGGTATCCCACGTACCGGAGACGAGATCCGCGCGGATGAGCGGGGTGACGTTATCCAGGTCCGCGTTGTCCTCCCAGGTATCGCCCTTACCCAGGGCGCGGTCGAACCAGGTTTGCAGCTGGCGCTCCGTCACGGGCAGGTCGTTACCGAACAGGTTGTCACCGACGCCGAAGGTGATTTCCATCTCCACGGCATAGGCCACGTGGGGCTCGGCCCACGCCGGGACGTCTTCGAAACCGCTGACAGCGGCTTCATCGAAGTCCTCGGCGTTGACCCAGTCCAGGGCCCGGGCAACCATTACCATGGCCGCCGCCCGATCCGTCGCACCCTCCAAGTTCGGAGTAAATACCTCTTCGTCCACCCCGAGGAACAAGCCCAGCTCGTTTAGGACCTCGGCCTGCTCCCCTGCGGTCATATGTTCGTGGGCAAAGGCAAGCGACATCGTCGCCAGACTCAGTGCGATCACCAATACCATCGCCAGCAGTTTCTTTGTCAACTTCATCTTCAGCCTCCTCGAAAGAATTGAGTTGCAATACCGAACCAAATCTATATAAGCGCACTATGCACCTATTCTCAATGCTTTCGCTTCCGTACAACGTGTATCCTTGCGCGGATCATCGATGTTGGATTCTTGTAACCTTGCGGTCGGTGCCGCGACCGAACCCGGATATCCCGTGGAACCAACCCTCGACGAATGATACGCTCAGGGAGCAGATGGCGGGAAGGGGGAGGCGCTTTGTTGGGGCGGATGGCGAATGCATATCGGTCTTGCGCCCTGGTCCTCCTGGCGACCTTTTGCGTCGCCCTCCTCCCCGCACCCGCGAGGACCGCGCCCGCAAGTCTCCGGGACGAAGTGGACCCCGGGAGACCGCGCCTCGTGGGAATCGCGGCCCATGCGAATGTCGGATTCGCGTTGCCATCTCCCCCTCCGGTCCCATCCGACCTCGCCCCCGACTTCTACGGTCGGCGGCTCGAGCCCATCCAACCCGCCGCCGGTTGGAGCCGGGTCCCCGGCGACGACCACTTCACCTTCCTCCCGCCCACCCCGGAGGAGGATGACACCGGTGGAGCCATTGGCCCCGGTGGCATCCGTTGGACGTACGCCCGCGTCGAGTACGACGCCGGGGGAAGGCTGCGGCTATACCCGGCGGAGATCCCGGTTGCTGCGATGGCGGCCGTTGCCCTCCGGAACGGGAACACGAGTCCCTTCGGATCCCGCGCAAATCCCCCGGGCGCGACGTTTGCGGCGGTGTTGGAATGGATCCGGGGCGAGACCATCCGCGAACCCGCCCCCCTGATCGTGTACCTGGA
>PWSR01000148.1 GCA_003563985.1 Clostridia bacterium
CCCAGGGCGGTACTGAGATATTGATCCCGGTACTCGGGAAAGGCCAGTCCCCTGACGTCTACCGCCCCGAATAGGGTGTCGTCGTAGATTAGGGGTAGCCGGAATCCATCCTCGCGGTAGACCGCCGGGTCTTCGTCCGCGGGAAGCTCCCGGGCGGGGATATAGCGGATGTCCTCGGGGGCGAATAGCATGGTGAACATCTCCAGGACGAAATCCTGCACGTCCCCTTCATCGCGGCTGGCGGCCACCTGCCGGAGGAACTCCAGCCCCATGGCGTAGTTGGACAACTGGCGCTGATGCTCCAGGATTTCCTCGCGACGATGATCTTCGCTGACCTGCAGGTGCCTACGAAGGTACATCTCGCCGAGGGTCCGTTCCAGGTAGTCGGTGCCCACGGGGAGAACGTCGTGGGGTTTGTCGATGTACCCGGCGAACTCGGCCAGGTGCGCGGGGGCGTCGACCCGGGATCCCGTATCCAGCAGGAGAACGCCGGCGGGGAGGTGGGAGAAGAACTCCACCAGGGTATCCCGGTCGAATCCCCACGGATCGATATTGCTCCTCCAGTTGCAGACCCACCCGGACGTACAGAGATAGTATCCGCGATCCACGTAGTGGCGCAGGGTCTCGGGATTTAACAGCATCTCGAAACACAATCCCAGGCGCCGGACGTGCAGGTTCTCGGTGCCCTCGGGGATTTCGATACAGGGCCCGCAGAGCACATCGACGCTATCGAAGATAGAGAGATCCATCTCCCCGGGGAGGGACTCCAGCAGGTTCCGCGGCGGCCCCGTGCAGCTCCCCCGGAAGGTGGCCAGGGTCACCTCGTCTTCGGGCAGGTTCCTTCGGTCCAGGGATTGGATTTCGTCGGCCAGGTCATCGCAGAATAGGAACAGGTGTTTAGGCATCTCGGACGTCCCCGTCCAGGGGATACCTGCCGTATTCCCGGACCGCATCGGCGATGGCCATCATGGTATCCGAGGAAACCTGGAAGGGGATTTCCCCGTGGTTGTCCGACAGGATGAACCCGCCCCCGGCGCCCGCGCGGGCGATGGCGTCCGCCACGGCGGCGTGGGCGCCGCGCTCATTCCAACCCACCATTTCGATTCCGTTGAGATTCCCGAGTAACGAGAGTTTTCCGGAAAAGGTTGCCTTGAGGTCACAAAGGTCCTCGGATTCACCCACCCCGAGGGCGGCGGTAGCCGTCTCGGTCAATTGCCCCGCGATGGGCAGGACCCGGCCCGAGGCCAGGTGCGTGGCCGTCGGTCCCTCGATGCGAGGGAGCGTCTCGCGGGCGATTCGATAGCCCGTGTCGCCGTACATCTCCCGCGGGATGATCGTGGGGGAGGAGACGGGATCGAAATAGCAGATCGCCGTGGCACCCGCGGCCAGCTGGGCATTGGCCCAACGGATGCAGAACTCCACGTTGACTTCCATGAGCCGACGGAATGCCTCGGGATGCTCGAAGAGGAGCAACAGGTAATCCTCGAAGCCCATCTGCATTACCGGAAGCGAGAAGGGAGACATCACCACGCCGATGATGGGGGCTTCGTCACCGATCTCCGCTTTCATCAACTCGGTGGCCCGGAGAACCCGATTGAGGGCGGGGATCTCGCCGATGATGGGGACGTGCAGGTCGAAGATGTCATCGAAGTGGCCGACAATCGGCTGTCCAGCGTTGGGGGGACCCTCGTCGATATAGATGACTTCTCCGCCCCAGGCTTCGACTTCCACGGCGGCGTAGAAGAAACTGTACAGGCAATCATCCCCGTACTTGCGGCGCAGGCGTAGCTGACCCTCGGTCACGTATTCGGGATTGGCGAAGTATTCCTTCGGCGTCAGCCCGAGTTCCTTGGAGCCGTGAAGATTGTTGAGCAGGAACAGTGGGACCCGATCCGGTTCCGCGTGGCCCAGGGTGGTCAGCGTCCGCTGCAGTGATGTCATGGTTTCTGCCGCCCTCATGATTTCGCCTCCCCACTCAAATCGCGGACAAGTTTCAGGGCGTCGAAGGCCGAGTGTCCTACGGCATCGGCGCCCACCCGACGCCACAGCTCGGGGTCCAATCGGAAGGGGGCACCGCCGACTACCACGGTAAGGCGGATGCCCTCTTGCTCCGCCAGTGCCAGGAATTCGGCGACGTCCAGGGCCGACGGTAACATGAGGACGGAGATCAGGAGGATCTCGGTCCCATTCTCCAGAACCCGCTCCAGGAGAACCTCCGGGGAGCACCGTCCGAAGTCGAGGAGGTTGAATCCGGCCGCCCGCAGCGCCGAGCGCACGATCTTCTTGCCCAGCAGGTGATAGTCGTTGAGTACTGCGATGGCGATCCTCGATGTGGTGGGCCCTTCCCCGGGGGAGGGGGGCAACATGGAATCGGATATCTCCTCGCAGATCCGGCTGCCCATGTAGACGTGGGCCAAAGAGTAGATCCCGCGCTCCCATCCCGCACCGATTTCCTCCAGCACCGGGACCATGATTTCCTCGACAAATTCCAAGGGATGATCGGGGTCCACGGCCTCGGCGGCGATCCGTTTCGCGGCCACGCCGTCCACGGCCAACAGGGCCTCCCGAAAACGTTCTCTGGTCCTCTCCATGCACTCGTCCTCTCAACGATCGGCGAAACCTTCATTTGCGCACCGGGCCTGTCTGTCCCCGGTGGGATTTACCTCAGTAACTGCGACGTCGCCTTGCCTCGGGGGATAGGGCCTCGTCGCGTCTCCAGGCCGCCACGGGGGGCGTCAACTCGGTCTCCGCCGGCACGGCGATCTCGATGAAGGAGAGATTGGTCTCCAGGGATCGCTCGATCTCCTGGCTCAACTCCCGGCGATTCGATGCGGCGACGGCGCGCGCACCCAGGGCCCGGGCAGCCTCCACGTACGAGCTGCGCCCGGAGAAATCCACCGACAGGTAGCGCTCTTCATAATACAGTTTCTGTAACATCTTGATCCAGCCATAGGCCTCGTTGCGGAAGTGGATCACGATGGTCGGACCCTCGAAGGCCGCCAGGGTTTCCAGTTCGCCCAGGGTCATGTTGAGACTGCCATCGCCCACCAGGGCCACCACCGGATCGCCGGGTCGGGCCAGGTGCGCCCCCAGGGCGGCGGGCAGGGCGTAACCCAGGGATCCGTGGCTGCGAGCGGCGTACGCGGTGCGGCCGCTCCCCCGGGTCCGATAATACGCCATCATGTACGGCGTAGGGGTTCCCGCGTCGGCGATGAGCACGGATTCCCGGGGCAAGGTTGCCTCCAGGGCGCCGAAGACGCCCCCGGGGTGCAGGTGACCCGTCGCGGTGAGATCCTCCGAATGGGCGGCACGGATTTCCTCATCGGCCTCGTCCCGGAGCGCCTTTAGCCATTCCGGATAACCGCGGGGAGATCCGGCGTCGTGGGCGGCGGCCAATAGGTCCTCGGCGGCCAGCCGCGCATCCGCCAGGATGGCTACCTCGGGATCCGCGTTCAGGCCCAGCTTCTCCGGGTCGACATCGATGTGGACCAGGGTCGGTGAGTGAGCCAACAGCTGTCCTCCCCAGGTCGTCGTCGAATTGAGTTTGGTTCCGATGGCCAAGAGAAAGTCGCACTCCGATACCGCCCGGTTGCAGGCTTCTTTGGCGCCGTTGCCACCGATCACCCCCAGCACCGAGGGATGGTCTTCGGGCACCGAACCCTTCCCATCCATGCTGGTAACGATCCCCGCCCCCAGGTATTCCGCCAGGGTGAGCACCGCCCCGCCGGCGCGGGACAGGTGTACACCGCCGCCGCACAGGATGAGGCGGCGCTCTGCCCCCCGGGCCAGCTCGAAGGTCTTCGTCACGCCGTCGGCGTCGGGTCGGGCGCGCCAGGCGGGGTAGCGGGTGGCGGGCAAACAAGCTCCCATGTCCAGGTCGTCCGGTACTCCGGCCGAGAGAACGTCCTCGGGAAACGCGATGTGCGCCGCACCCCCCGGGGGTGCCGTGGCCGAGCGAAAGGCCAATCGAACCAGGTGCGGGATGAACTCCGGACGCAGGGCCCGGACGCTCTTACGGGTCACCGCGCCGTAGAGGGCGGTTTGATCCAGGGAGGTGATGGAGGCGCGGTTGTCGCTGGACAGGGGTGTATCGCTGGTGAGCAGGACGACGGGGATGGAACTGTCGTCGGATTCCGCCGCCGCCGGCAGCAAGTAGGTGGCTCCCCCACCGCTGGGGGCCTCCACCACGCCCGGTTTCGAGGAGAGGCGCGCGTAGGCGTCTGCCATGTAGCCGGTAGATCGTTCATCCCGACCCAGTACGTGTCGAATCGTCGAGTCCCGCAGGGCATCGTAGAAAGCCATCGTGGTATCCCCCGGGAGTCCGAAGAGCACCTCCACGCCCTGGGTTTCCAGCATCTTCACGAGAATCTCGGCTCCGTGCATCGATGTCATCCCTCCCAAGCCTCTTGCTCCCCGTATTCGCGCCCCATCAACCCCCGGGCGTCACCTTTCGGTTCCGTCCCGGGGACGATTTCTACCCTACCCCCTCGGATCCG
>PWSR01000184.1 GCA_003563985.1 Clostridia bacterium
ATCCTTCGGGTTCGAGCGGCACTACATCCGGGGTTTACGGAAGATGCAGTTGCGGATGGGTATGGCCCTGGCGGTGATGTTATCGATGGCCCTGGGACATATCCGGGAGGGGCGCTTAGATCACATGCGCAGCCTGGTGGAGGCGGCGTAGGGTAACAGGACACAGGGGAAGACGAAGAGGGATCGGGACGGATCGGGCGTGCCCGGATATCGGCTCGGTGGGGCTTGCGCGCCAGTTTGGCGCTCGATTCCCGGGGGATTGCGCTCTCTTCAGCGCGTCGGACCATCCGACCATACCTCCGGCAGCGCCGACAACCACCCGACAAGGGCACAGCGCAAATGCCTCAGAGACCGTTTCCCTTGACGAAGAAGCGGATGCAAAGGTATATTCGAGACCAAGTCGCCGAGCGGCGACGCACCAGTTGAATATTGCGGCGTCGATGGGGAGGAGTACCCCGGTTGGAGGTCGATAGCGAGTCGGGACGGTGGGAGCCGACGACCGAAGACGTGGAGAACATGGCCCCGGAGCCCCTCGTCGAATTCCAACGGGATAGTAGGCGGGGCGGAAGTATCCGTTATCATGGGGGAGCCATCTCCCCGGGAGGCTCCGATCGCGAGGTCGGAGCGAATCAGAGTGGTACCGCGAGTCTCGCCTCTGAGGGGCGAGACTCTCTTGCTTTTGCGAGAGGAGACCGAGAAGTGGGCGATCGCTGTAAAGATACCTTCTATATCACGACTCCGATCTACTATCCGGACAATCGGTTGCACATCGGCCACACGTATACCACGGTGGCGGCGGATGCCCTGGCGAGGTTTCACCGCCTTCGGGGTCGCGACACCTTCTACCTGACCGGAACCGACGAGCACGGGCAGAAGATCCAGCAGGCGGCCCGGGATCGGGGTGTATCGCCGCAGGTATTCCTCGACGAGATGGTGGAGTGGATCAAGGGGCTTTGGGGCGAACTGGGGATTTCTTACGATCGGTTCATACGAACGACCGATCCCGATCACGTCTCCGTGGTGCAGTCAATCTTCGCTCGGCTCCACGAAACGGGCGACATATACCCCTCCTCCTATTACGGCTGGTATTGCACACCCTGTGAGAGTTTCTGGTTGGAGAACAAGTTGGTCGAGGGCGCGTGCCCCGACTGTGGTCGTGCAGTGTCCTGGGTGGAGGAAGACGCCTACTTTCTCCGCCTGACTGCCTACGCCGATCGGCTCCTCCGTTACATCGAAGAGAACCCCGGGTTCATCCAGCCCGATATTCGGAAGAACGAGATGGTCAGCTTCCTGAAGTCCGGCCTGGAAGACCTGTGCGTCAGCCGCAAGAAGGATGCCCTGCAGTGGGGAATCCAGGTTCCCTTCGACCGGGATTATGTGATCTACGTGTGGTTCGATGCCGTCTGCAATTATATTACGGCCATCGGTTACGGAGACCCGGCCCGGGAGGCCTTCTTCGAGAAATATTGGCCCGCCCAAGTTCATCTCATCGGCAAAGAAATACTGCGCTTTCACTGCATCATATGGCCCATCATCTTGATGGCCTTGGATCTGCCACTCCCCGAGCAGGTGTTCGGTCATGGGTGGTTAACCATCGGTGGTGAGAAGATTTCCAAGTCGAGGGGAAATGTCGTCGATCCCCTGGTGCTCTCCGAAAAGTACGGGCGGGATGCCATTCGTTACTTCTTGCTGCGGGAGATTCCCTTCGGTGCCGATGGCCGTTACACGGAACGGGCACTGGTGGATCGGATCAACGTCGACCTGGCGAACGATCTCGGCAACCTATTGAGTCGCGTAACCGCCATGATAGACCGCTACTACGAGGGTTGCATACCCGAGCGCCCAGCGGGCCCGTCCCATCTGGGCGAGGTGGCGCAGGAGGCCATCCGTCGGGTCGAAGAGGCCATGGAAAGTTGCCTCCTAAGCGACGCCCTGGCCGGGATCTGGCTTCTCGTGTCGGCGGCCAACAAGTACATCGAAGACATGGCCCCGTGGAAGCTGGGGGGGATCGAACGGGACGCGGTGCTCTATGACCTGGCGGAGTCGTTGCGGGTATTGTCTATCCTACTATCTCCCTTCCTGGTGGATGCGCCCGTCGAGATGCGGCGGCAGCTCGGCTTGGACGAAGGAACGCGCCCATCGAGTTGGAAGGATGTAGGCTGGGGTGGGTTACCCTCCGGAATCGCCATCGACCGGGGTGCGCCACTTTTCCCGCGCCTGGATCCCGAGGAAGTCCTCGGGGATGTCGCAGAGATAGAAGAGAGTACAATAGACAGTGAAGGAGAGATTCCAATGATCGATTACGAACATTTCAGTGCTATGGACCTGAGGACGGGCACCGTCGTCGCTGCCGAGGAAATCGAGGGCGCAGATAAGTTGCTCAAGGTCATGGTAGATGTGGGCGAGGAGGCCCCACGACAGGTGGTGGCCGGGATCGCCGAGGCCTATGGGCCCGACGACCTCGTGGGAGAGAACGTGGTCGTGGTCGCGAACCTCAAGCCCGCTCGCCTGTTCGGTGTAGAGTCCCAGGGCATGATCCTGTCCTCGGAGGGTCCGGAGGGGTTGAACCTGATACGCGCCCACGATGGTGTATCCCCGGGAAGCAAGGTGAAATGATGGTGTTTGTGGATGGTCACGCCCATCTCGATAATAAGGCGTTTCGCAGTGATCTCGGCGCGTGCCTCCGTCGCGCCCGGGATGCCGAGGTGGTGGCGGTGATCAATGGTGCGAGCGATGGCCCGACGGCGAAACGCGCCCGGGACCTAGCCCACGCCAACGAGGGAATGTGGGCCACCGCCGGTGTTCATCCCCACAAGGCCAAGGATCACCTGCAAGATCCGTTGGACTGGATACGTTCTCTAGCCCGGGATCCCAAGGTCGTTGCCCTGGGCGAGATGGGGTTGGATTATCATTACGACTTCTCGCCCAGGGATGCCCAACGTACCGTATTCGAGCGCATGATGGAACTGGCGGTGGAGTTGGAGATGCCCGCGGTCGTGCACTCCCGGGAATCCGACGCCGACACCTTCGTCATGCTCGAGAACATGCCGCCGGGACACAAAGTGCTCCTCCATTGTTTCTCCGGAGACGCCAACCTCCTGGAGGAAGCCATGGACTTTGGTTACTATATTTCCCTGGGCGGCGTCGTTACCTTTCAGAATGCACAGGAGACCCGGGAAGTGGCGCGCCGGGTTCCCCTGGACCGGTTGATCCTGGAGACGGACGCTCCCTACTTGACACCCCATCCGTACCGCGGGAAGCGGAATGAACCCGCCTACGTGCCCATCATTGCGCGCGAGATCGCGGAACTCAAGGGCATGGATATCGAGGAAGTTGCCCGGGAAACGACGGCCGCGGCCGAGGACTTTTACGGACTCAAATTCGGCTAGGAGGCCTCTGGTGGAATACCTTTACCTGGGTCACCTGAAGGAACTCATGGCGTCGGCCGGTCTGCGCCCGGATCGCGGGCTGGGCCAGAACTTCTTGATCAACACCGGGATCGTCGAAGCGATCGTCGAGGCCGGCGATAGCGTGACGACGGCCATCGAAATCGGGGCGGGTCCCGGGATCCTTACCCTCCCGCTGTCCCATCGTTATCCCCGGGTGATCGCCGTGGAAATCGATGAGCGCATCATTGGCGTGCTGCGGGAAGTCGTCGCGGATCGTCCCGGGGTAGACATCGTGGTGGCCGATGCGCGAATCGTCGACTGGCGAGAAGTGCTGGAATCGTCGGGTGCGCCCGCGCCGGTTACCTGGTTCGGGAACCTGCCCTACTACGCCGCTGCGCCGATATTGAACCGGGTACTGGAATCCTCGGTTCCCTGGCGGCGGGGCGTGTTCATGTTCCAACGCGAGGTAGCCGATCGATTGACGGCGCCCCCCGGCGGTAAGGATTACGGTGTGTTCACCCTGGCGGTTCGCTATCATGCCGAGGTACGAGTCCTAAAGAAGGTCAGCCCGGGATCCTTTTATCCATCCCCGGAGGTCGCTTCCTCGGTTGTGATCTTGACGCCGCGGCCCGAACCACTGGGGGTTCCCTTTGATCCTTTCGTCGCGGTCGTCCGGGCTGGGTTTGCGCAACGCCGCAAGACCCTGCGGAACTCCCTGCTCGGCTCCGGTGAGCTGCCATTGTCCCGTGACGAAGTGGATGACCTGCTGGATCGTGCGGACATCGATCCCGGGCGCCGTGGTGAGACGCTCTCGATGGAGGAGTTTGCGACAATCGCTCGGTTCATGGTGGCCCGGGACCCCTAGCCCATGGCTCTTGGCTATACCCACTATCCCGCAACAGAGGGTGCTTCGGGAACGAGGACATCCCCTCGGAACATGGGCCGGGGTGTGCTGGAAAGGGATCTCCCCGCAGATCCCCGATACGATGGCCTGGTGTAGATGCCGACCGGCAAAAAAGAACATCGAGATTTGGCCCGCCCAATCATGGGTCGCTCGGTGGGGTTGGATCCATCCCCGTCAACACGGGTCGGGGCTTTC
>PWSR01000211.1 GCA_003563985.1 Clostridia bacterium
AGGGATATCGCCAATCGAGTCCCGCGAGGGCACCGCCCAACAAGGGGATGAGTGCTGCGCTTCCGGAGATCGTGCCGCTGAGTATACCCATCAAGTGCAGCCGGAGACGCCTTTCTTTGTAGTAGTCGCCGATGATGGTCATCGCCACGGGAATCAATCCGGCGATTCCGATGCCCTGGAAGAATCGAAGCAGGAGAAGTACTCGGAAGTTGGGTGCAAAAGCGCAGGCGACCCCGAACAGGCCGTCCAGTAAGAGACATGTAATTCCGACGGTCTTGCGCCCGAGTCGATCCAAGAGAAACCCGATCAGCGGTAGGGAGATCGCAGCAGACATGGTGTACACGCTGAGCACCAGGCCCACCCGATCCTCGGTCACCGAAAAGGGTTGTATCAGGGAAGGTAACGCGGGGGCAATCAAGGCACCTCCCGTGACGCCGAACGCACCCATCATAAGGAGAACGAGGAGTCCCGGGACGTGCTTCGTCTTGGTTGCACCGTCCATCTCTACCATGGAGCCCCCAAACCTGGTCTGCGCCCTTCCGTCTTTACGGAGCAACTACAATGAAACGGGGAATCATGTAGTCCATACTGTACTCTCCAGAGGCCATTTTCTCCAAGCGAGAAGATTACCGCAAGTTGCCTTCCCCTAAGGCGTTTCGTGAAGCGATTGAGGGCGCGGGTGGTCGATGGCAACTATTCCAGTGGCTTGAAACCGATCTCATCAATGGCGATTCGCCCTCGTTGGGTGAGATCGAAGACTAAAGAGATCCGCGTGATCATCGTTGGATCGATCGGCGTGTCCCATCCCGCTCGACTGTCCATGGGGATGACGACCGGTTGCAATATGATTTCTCGGCGCTCGAACAAGACTTTTTCCAGGGCCGGGATCTTGTAAGTTTGGAGGTGAAGCGGCAGTGCGATTGCGGCGTAATCCCCTAGGGATGCTTCCACCTGGTTCCCATCGTGCTCGGTGAGAATCACGCGAAAATCGATGGGTTCGTCTGCTTCAGTCCGTAGGTCGGCCACCGAAAATATCAATCCCCATCCTTTAGAGTCATCGACGACATCAATACTGCCGCCATCGATATCGATCCGGTAATAGGAGGGGGAATTGTCGGATTCGTCTGATGAATTCCAGGCGAGTATCGCCGCACGATTTGATTGGGTGCCCGCCAGCATACGGGCCCGTAGGGGGAGATCGATTTCACGCCATTCGCGCAAGTTCGCGGCATGGATCTGGGCACCCGGAAGACTCGTCGTTGTGGGCACCACGTCCTCCTCGAAATCGGCGAGAATAACCTGGGACGAGTCCCTATATCGATGCAAGATAATCTCCCCGGGAAGCCACCGAGGGGGCGCCGACGGACTGGAAAACATGGGTAGGTACTCCCGCGCATCGCGGAGGGTAGTCTCCAGGAATGCCGATACGTAGAGTGCAGCGATCTTCCTCTGCAACTCCGCTTCCATGATACCACGCGTATTGAGGAGCCATCCGGCGGGGATCGACATATCGCGCCGTGCCATCTCCGTATTGAAATACCCGTGATTTGCACGGTAGGGATAGACGGCGGCCTTGAAGTAAAAATCATCGGTTTGCCCGGAGAAGGAGACCCGCTCGAATTGCCGCAATCCCAGAAACGCCGAGACGTCTCCATCGTGTCCGCCGTGGATCGTAAGGTAGTTTACATCTTCGAGTCTGGTCGGTTTCCCTCCCGGCTCGAAAAAGGAATCACTTGGTGCGATCGCAACCACCGAGCGAATCGAGAAACCCCCATCCATGGTGAGATTCGCGTTGTCTGGGAAGCGTTCCATATCATTTAGGGCTGTAGCGATGGATGCAGCTTCGCCGCCCCGGGAATGCCCGATGAGGGCGATTCGAGACATATCTGCCTTCCCGAAAAAGGTCGAAGTGGGGTCCACCTGCCAGCGGCGCCACAATGCGAGATGGGCAAGCAGGAGACGGGCACGGGCCCCATTCTCCCTTCCCCGCAAATCGTCGTTTCCCCAGGCTGCATTCAGAAAGGTTTGGTCGACGGATACCGCAATGAATCCCCGGCTGGCGAGAAGTTCGCCGAGGTAGTCATAGCCGGCGTCCGGTGTCCGGTGCATGGGATGATTGCCGTGGACGATCAGGACGAGGGGAAAAGGTCCGCGACCCGCAGGCATCCAAACGCGGCCATTTAGCGGGCTTTCATCGAAGTCGACGCCCCAGAAACGCCTCTTGATGTGCTCCACACGGCGGGACATCTCCGGCAGGTACGGCCTGAGATCAAGAGATGGAGTAATCTCATCCGCTACAGGTCCGTATTGCGGGCGATGGGGATCATCATCGGATGCATAGAAGAGTAATTGGGTCTCGTGGGGCCCCGGAAGGGAAGGATCCTCCAGGCCAGCATCGACGGCGGATAGGGGGGAAGCTTCCGGGGAAATCAAGACGTGTGCGTCGGAACCCTCGCCGCCGAGCCACGATATGGCAGTAATTCCCAATACGGCGCTGCCAACGAAAAGTGCCAGTGCAGCGGCGAAAACAACCTGCGAGTCGCTAATCCTAAGCAAATGAAATGCGAGGCCAATTAGCGCGCCCAGGATCAAGCCCAATGCGATCAAGGGAATGGTAAATAGCGTGGTTATCAAGGGCCCAGGATGTACCCAAATGGAAAGGGTCACCAGGGACAGGGGTGCCGCCACGGATACAGCGACAACGACAGGTGGAATGCGGTGGAAAGCACAGATCAAAACTACGCAGCATGAGGCGACAATGGCCATCCCTATAGCAACGACGATGGGAACCAGTGGGGTATCGAAGGCAGTGAGGTTTGTCTCGAGGCTGCTCCCAAGATACATCGCATAACCCAGGGCGGGCGCGAAACTACCGATGATGGCACCCAATACGATCCCGGACCCGGAGCGGAGGTCTCCGAGTGCGCGGCGGAGGCACGTGGTGATCCCGGTATGACCGAGTTGATGTTGGGACGCTTCTGAATTCGTTGGGACATCGTTCCCGTTCATCTGATTTGCATCCTCCCGGAGCCGTTGTTCGTCGCCAGAGCAAGGGATCGAACTCCTTGAAAGATAACGCGTTTGGGCGGATATGGCAATTTGCCGAATTTATAGGTTAACATAATATCCATTATCGGAAGTTAACCAAATAAATGACGTGATACCCTCGTCCGCCGGTTCGCATCAAGAGAGTCCCCTTTCTCTCTTCGGAGATAGCAGATCTCGCCTTCGGCAATTTCAAGTGGCGAAGGCAGCGTGGATCCTTGTTTCCTGCTAGCACCTCGTGCTCATTCGTCCCAAGCAGGTGGTAACACAATTTGCACGTGCCCGTTCGGACCCTTCCCCCGTGGGGAACGCCTACGTTTTACGATCTACTCGGTCCGGGAGGGAATTCGTCGGAACGCCGCTGAGAGGGATGATAAATCGGTGCCCGGGCCCCTGCTGGGACAATTTGCGCTCCATATGAAGGCCCCGCGGCGACGAATATGCGCGGGTGAGGCCCCTTTGCGGTTGACATTAGCAGGTGTCAGGCTCTAAAATTGGACAATCGTTATTCACGGCGAGCGTATGCGCGGATACCGATATTTCGATCCCCGAAGGATTCGATAATCGTTCGGGCGTCGAAACACCTCTTCTGCGCCGACGCACAGATCGAATAAAAAATGGAAACTTTGGAGGGATTGGATTGACACGATGGACGAAGCTTACGCTCCTAGCTCTACTCCTGGCTATGGTCTTGGTGGTTGGCGCCTGTGGCGGCGCGACCGAGCCGGCCGAGGAACCGGAGGAACCAGCGGAAACTGAAGAGCCTGCAGAGGCCGAGGAGCCCGCCGAGGAACCGGTCGACCACGAGCCCGTGGTAATCCTTCAGGGCGTAGATATGGACAACATGGATCCATATCAAGGACAGACCCTAAGCAGTACCAATATCCACCTCCACGTCTTCGAGGCTCTCACGGATCGAGACGCAAACATGGAGACGCAACCGATGCTCGCCACCGAGTGGGGAATCGTAACCGAGGATAACCGCACCTGGGAATTTAAACTGCGCGAGGATGTCGTATTCCAAAACGGCGATCCCATGAATGCCGACGCGGTCGTATTCTCGTTTGAACGCCTCGACGAAATGATCCAAGCGGGCGTCGATGCCGACAATCACACGCATGCAATCCTCGATATGGAATCCATCGTTGCGGTCGATGAGTACACGGTTCACTTGACCACCAACAGTCCGAATCCCGTCGTACCCCAGATTGTCAATTCCATGTGGATCCTATCTCCCAACGTCCTCGCAGATGTATCCTTCGAAGATGCGACGAGACTGGATCCCGTCGGAACCGGTCCCTACAAGTTGGTCGAGTGGGTTCCCGATGAGTACGTACGCATGGAGGCCTGGGAAGATTATCGGGATGGCGCTCCCGCCGTCAAAGAAATCATGTGGCGGCCCGTTCCCGAGACCGCGACGCGTATCGCCGAGTTGAAGGCCGGTGGGGCCGACCTGATCGTCAACGTCCCCCCTGACCTGGTCGACGATGTCGATTCTCACCCCGGTGTCGAAGTGCGCACCGTCGCCGGCGGCCGCCGCATCATCATCGGCATCGGGCACGGTCGCAATCCGAGACATCCGGCCAACGAGGATAAGCGCGTACGGCAAGCCATGAACTACGCCTTCGACGCCGAGGGTATGTTCGAATCACTCCTGGGTGGGTTGGGTGAACCCGCGGGCACGATCGTGAACCCGCCAAACAGCAATCCCGATATCGAACCCTATCCCTACGATCCCGATAAGGCTGCGGAACTACTGGATGAAGCCGGATGGACGCTGAATCCCGATACAGGCATTCGCGAGAAAGACGGAGAGAAACTCTCCCTCGTCTTCCACACCCCCGATGGCCGATATATCCAGGATCGCAACATGGCGCAAGTCGTAGCCTCTGACCTCGAGGCCGTCGGCTTCGAGATCGATCTCCAGGTCGTCGAATGGTCGATCTTCATCGGCATGGCGGCAAACCAGGGTGCCGGTTTCGGTGACTTGCACCTCATCGGTTCGGGTACCTCCTTTACCTGGATGGATATCGCGTTCTTCGCTGCCGAGTCCGGATCCAACCGCGTCGGATTCGAAAACGAGCGCTTCGAGGAACTTTATGCGGAGCTCTCCCAGGAGTTCGATACCGATCGCCAGAGAGAACTGCTCTGGGAACTGGAAGAAATCGTCCGTGAAGAGGCTCCGTGCATATTCACCTGGTTCCAGGTAGATATCTACGCCGCTTCAGATCGCCTCGACTGGCAACCCCGCGCGGATGAGCGCATCCGGATGACGGAAGCCACACTCCGGTAACCCCTGAATCCGGAGCCACGAAGGAGGGGAGGCCTCTCCCCTCCTTCGCCCTGCCCCCGCGGAATCGGAGGACTGAAGATGACCAACTACATTCTTAGAAGGCTTCCCCAACTCGTGCTCGTACTCTTCGGAGTAACGGTCGTTTCCTTCGGGCTGATGTTCCTCAGTGGCGACCCGGCAGAGCTGTGGCTGGGACCGGCAGCCGAGGTCATGACGGCCGATCAAATTGAAGAGTGGCGCGAGAACATGGGGTTCAATCGCCCCTGGTATGTGCAATACGTAGAATATGCTGGAAATGCCGTGCGCGGTGACTTCGGGACATCCTTCCGGCACGGACGCTCCGCCATGTCATTGATCGTCGAGCGGATGCCCGCCACGGTGCAGCTCGCTTCCCTCGCTCTGCTCATTTCCGTGGTGGTGGGGATTCCGCTGGGCATTGTGGCTGCAGTAAAACGAAATACACCGATAGACGGAGTTACGATGTTGTTTGCGCTCATGGGACAATCCATGCCATCCTTTTGGATCGGAATCATGCTCATGTTATTCTTTGGCGTCCAGCTCCGCTGGCTGCCGATATCCGGTAGGGGTACCATACAGCACCTCATCCTTCCCTCTACCACCCTGGCATTCTTTTACTTGGCCCAGAATGCTCGCGTTATGCGTTCGTCCATGTTGGAAGTCCTGGGGCTGGACTACATTCGAACGGCCCGGGCGAAGGGCTTGGCCAACCGAGCGGTCATCTATCGGCACGCTTTGAAGAACGCCCTCATCCCGGTAATTACTTTGATTGGGCTTCAAATTGGGGCGATGCTCGGTGGTACCGTGATCATCGAAACGGTGTTCGCATGGCCCGGAGTTGGAAGACTGGTCGTCACGAGCATTGGCGCGAAGGATTTTCCGGTGGTTCAGGCCGGCGTGGTCGTCCTGGCCAGTTCCTTCGTAATCGTCAATACCATCGTCGATTTGACTTACGCTTTGATCGATCCCAGGATTCGCTACTCATAGGACGGTGATGACAATTCGCGAGCGACTATCAAAACTGGCGAAGAAACTCTCTTGGCAGGCCACCCTCGGCCTCGTGGTGCTGGTCGCTTTTCTCTTCGTGGCCATTTTTTCTGCCCAATTGACCACCCACGATCCCGCCGAGATAGTTATAGGGAACCGGATGAAACCGCCCTCCTGGCATGAACGCGGTGTGCCCGAGCATTTCCTGGGAACCGATTCGCTGGGTAGGGATATTCTGACCCGGCTCGTGTTTGGGTCCCGGGTATCCATCCTCGTAGCCATGACTGCTACCTTTGTCGCCGGTAGCTTGGGCGTGATTATTGGATTGATTTCGGGGTTTTACGGTGGATACATCGACGACGTACTCATGCGCCTGGCGGACATACAGGCTGCCTTTCCATTCATATTACTTGCAATCGCGGTGTTGGCTGTACTGGGCCCCGGGCTGATTAATCTGATCCTGGTGCTGGGTATTGCCGGATGGGTCCCCTATGGACGCATCGTGCGCGGCCAGGTAAAGAGCTTGCGAGAACAGGAATTCGTCGAGGCGGCGTCCGCCCTCGGAGCCGGTCACTTCCGCGTGATATTCCGGCACATTCTTCCCAACTGTTGGGGTCCCGTAATCGTCCTGGCCAGTTTCTCGGCCGCCAGAACGATAATCGCTGAAGCATCTCTCAGCTTCCTCGGGTTGGGCGTGCCTCCGGCGATACCCAGTTGGGGCGCAATGTTGGCCGACGGCCGGGAGTACCTCAGCCTCGCACCCTGGTTGGCGACCTATCCCGGGTTCGCAATCATGATAATGGTACTGAGCATCAATTTGTTGGGCGACTGGATTCGGGATATCCTCGATCCACGCTTGCGCAATTCCACGTAGTTCCGTTGATTAGGTCGGTGGGGGTGCCCCGTTGCGCACCCCCACTCCCCCTCCGCGAGTGTATCCTTCCTCTGCCCCTATCCCTCTCTTATTCCCAGCATTTGGTCGTAGTAGTAGTATTCGCTCAGGCAGTGACTCCGCTCGAAATGCATCCCGCCGGGCATCGCTTCGTCCGACCTATCCTCCAATATCTCCGGGAGATGGACCGGGTCGACGGGATCCCTCGCGTGGGCGATGTCCAGGAACACTTCGCAAATCGACTCCTCGCACCCGCGGATCCCCCGGGCGATTGCGACCTCTTCTCGTGTCTCCTCCGTATCGCGGGAGTTGGGCCGGGTCTTGTGTGCCCTAATGATGTAATGTCGATCCCGCGATGGGCAGTGGGCCACTAGATCATAGCGATATCGGTTGTCGTCTTCCCTCTCATCCCCATTTGGCTCCCTCACGACGGTCTGCAGGAAGCGGTATCTCGGTTGCACCTGGTGTCCTCCTTCCGAGATGTAGCGCGATGTTGTAACGCCGATACCGAAACATGAGTGCGAAGTATCACACGCAATCGGCAGCTGTGGTAAGAGATAAGCTAGCATATCGGCCGCGAGGATGTTGTCGGAAATTGGCGCCACCAGTTCGCGAAATTTCTCCTTTTCTCGACTTCTCGACCCCTTGGAGGGATGATTCCGGCGGGCCGAGAAGAGAGGGGTAACTCGAGGGAAAGGGGTATTGCGATGACCGCAGAAACGGGGCTCAGCCTCGAATCAGTATTGGATTTGGAGTATCTATCGCAATGGGATTGGTCTCCCGCGGGAGATTGCCTCGCATGTATCCTGGATCATGGCGGTGTCGGCATGCTCTGGATATTGGATCGATTCGCAAGTGCGCGTGAAGCCGTCACAGGGGAGATCAACGTGTCTTCTTTCGACTGGCATCCCGATGGGCGCAAGATAGTTTTCGCAGCCGAGGGCTCGCTATACATGGCAGAACGCTCCGGGGCGGGATGGACGCAATATCGATTGACCGAAACCGCTGCCGATGAGCAGGTACCGAGGTTCTCTCCCGCCGGGGACCACATTGCCTTCATTCGGGACGAAGCACTGTGGCTTTGGAATCTCGAGGGGGGAACGCAATCCTCCTGCGCGCCCCCGGAAGGGAAAGTCGTCGCCAGCGGATTCCCGGTGGAGGAGGGGTTGGTATGGAACCCTTCCGGGACTCTGATCGCATTCCACTTCGCCGACTCGACTCTGGCTCAACATATTGCATTGTGTGACCTAACGGGCGAGATCCTGTGGCGGTCCAACGATCGCGCGGCGGCGTCGGGCGCCCTGTCCTGGATGGATGAACGGAGCCTGTTGACCGTTACGTGCCGAGATCGAAACACCGTTGCCGAATTTCGTACACTGCGCTTTTCCGGCTCCCAGGGCCCAAAGGAAGTTCCGGAAACCGAGGTCATCCATATCGAGCGCGCCCTCGGAACCCCGGGAAGCCTCCGAGCCGCCGGTGCTTGGCCCGAGCCGGGCGGAGATCGAATTCTATTCCGCGGCGAGGCCGATGGATGGGCGCATCTGTATCTCTACGACCGCACTACGAAGCGAATGCGGCAGATGACTTTCGGCGAGGGCGAGGATATGGGCTACGTGGGTGATGTCCCCGTGTGGGCGCCCGATGGGCGTTATGTGTGTTATGCCTCAAACCTCGAAGGTCATGGAGAGAGGCAGCTCTGGCTTCTTGATGCCGATGAAGAATCTGCACTACCGCTTACCGAGATCCCGGGGACCAACGTGTCTCCCCGGTGGAGCCCGGATGGCTCCCCCACCCTCGCATTCGTGCATTGTGATTCCCGGCGCAGTGCCGACCTGTGGGTCCTCGATGTCCCGATGAGAGCCTGGATCGGTGAAGCCCGGATCGTGGAAGGAAGTTCCACCAAGCAACTGACGCGCACGCAGCCCGACTCCTGGCCGGATGAACTCTCCATCGAACCCGAAGAAGTGGAATATCGGGGCGCCGGCGGACTTTCAATAACGGGTTATCTAATGAAGCCCCCGGGTCTCGATGAAGGTTCGGGCAAGACGTATCCCGCCCTGGTGTGGGTTCACGGCGGTCCCGTTCGACAGATGCGGCCGGGGTTTCATCCCAGCCGATCGTATGCTTTCTTCCACGCTTTTTCACAGTATCTGGCACACCGGGGTTACATCACCCTGGCCATTAATTTCCGTGGAGGCATCGGGTATGGGCGGGAATTTCGCAACGCGCTCTTCCGCAAGATGGGTGTCGATGATGTCGCGGACGTGGTAGCGGGGGGGCGTTATCTAAAGTCTCTCCCCTATGTGGATGAAGAAAAGGTGGCAGTCTGGGGGTTGAGCTACGGTGGATACATGACCCTCACCGCCCTGACGAAGTATCCCGACGAATTCGCCATGGGAATCAACGTCGCCGGGGTGTACGACTTCGTACAGTGGACGCACTGGATCCAGCGAGCCAAGGGGCCCTGGACGGGGAATTTCAGTGTCTTCTTCGACGGAGACCCCGAGGACAATCCGGATACGTACTTCGCCGGGTCACCGTGTAACTACATCGAAGACATGACCAAGCCCCTGGTCAGTTTACACGGCACCGCGGATAGGAACGTAGATTTTGCCCAGATGGACCGGATCGTGAAGGATTGCTTGCGCCTCGAGAAGGTTCACGACGCGCATTACTATCCCGACGAAGCCCACATGTTCACTCGACGGGACACCTGGAAGGATGCCCTTTGCCGGATTGAGGAATCGTTTGATGCGCGGTTGGGGGATTCCTGAGTAACATGCCTGGGCGAGGTCGACTGGCGTGCCGACGCAAACACTATTCATCGATGGATGCCAGTAGGGAGGCGGCATTGGGCAGCACGTAGATGGGTCCATCGGAGTCCCCGGATCCCTCTACCCTATCCAGGATTTCGGGGGGCAGCGTGAGGTGCTCCCCGAAGGTGGGGATGGGTACGAGGAAGGCCCCGATGGCCAAATCAGTTCCCATTTGCGTTGCAATCCAAACGGGATTCCTCTTTACCGCCCTGGCGATCATCGCTGCTTTGTGTCCCCCCAGTTCAAATTGTTCTTGCAACCGCTCCAGGAGGTGGTCTGGATCATGCGCATCGGTGAGCCACCGCCCCATGGTTTCGTTCCCATACCCCTCGGGACAGGCGGCGATGAGCAGGATCGGGGCTCCGGGACGAGCAAAGTCCAGCGCGAACTCCAGGGCCTTTTGAGCCTGATACAAATTCATGTCCTTGGGGTGTCCCCCGGCGCCGGCGACCACGAGATCTCCCCGGCGCTCGATTACGACGCGATTTCGTGTATCCAGTTCCTTCGCGGCGCGGCGATGCGCTTCGATGGGGTGGCCGGTCGCGCAAAATGTGATCTTCCGAGACGAATCCAAAACTACATTAATCAGGAAGTCTGCCGGGAGGATGTCGCCCACCGAATCGATGTCACGGCGCACCGGGTTGCCTTCCAGGATCCCGGCGCGGGCGGCTGCATCCGTCATCATCCGATGATTGTGGGCCACCGTTTCCGCATCACAGATACCCGGGAGTAAGGCTTTGTACCCTCCAGAATAGCCGGAGAAATAGTGATATTCTACATTGCCCATGCACACGATTCGATCGGCGGCAACCACAGCCCGGGTTGCGTTAACGGGTGTTCCGGCCGCTGTGTGTCCCAGGTACATGACGTTGTCGGGGTTACTGTCAGCGAACAAGATGCCGGAGTCTGCACACTCTCCAAGAAGGCTTCGCTGTTCCTCGAGGGTATGTCCGCGGTGAATACCCAGTCCGAAAATTACAGTGATGTCTTCGGGCTTTATCCCTGCCGACAGGAGGCGTTGGAGCACCGAGGGGAGTACTCGTTCTGTCGGCATCGGACGACTGATATCGCTGGTTACGATGGCAACTTGCTCCCCCACTTTGACGATATCCTCCAGGGGAGGCGATCCGACGGGATGATCTAGGGCATCCGAAATGATATGCGCCTCGTCTCTTGCCGCCAGGGTGGGACCGTCGCTCGACGGATCTGGCAGGCCAATCAGTTGGAGCCGAGGCGACAGCGCATCCGGCATGCGAATTGCGACCTCGCCGTGCCCATACTTCAGATGGCATTCCACAGTCCATCATCCCCAACCAAAGAATCTTGAGGTCATTTTACCCTCCCTACGCCTCGAAGAGAAGATGGAGCAAAAGGTGCACGGCGAGGGCAAGAACCTTTGGGATGCACAAAGGGTTTCACAATCGATACACGAATATTATCAGCGTGGCCCTTTGCTCTTCGCACAGGCCTTGATGTCGGAAGATACTGTCATCGCCGCGTAGGAATATGTCGATGCCCAACGCATGAATACGGCAACCACAGTCAAACGGTAATGCTGAGTAGTTCTGGTCTGAATACGGAGGTGTAGTAATGGCCGAAAACGAAGTCGTCGAAAGGGAATTCGAACACAATTGGAAACTGTATGGCATCGTACTTATTCTAACGATCATCGGTGAACTCATTGGAGTACGGACTTTTCAGGTGGGTCCGGGCACCGCCCTGCTTCTCCCCATGCTATACGCCCTGGTCATCGGTATGTTCCTCGGCCCCAAGTTCGTCAAGGTCGTATCGGAAAAGGACATGAGCGATGCATCGCCCCTAATCGTACTGTCAGTCCTCATACTTGTGGCGAAACTCGGAACGACCATCGGACCCAACGTACCGCAGTTGATCGGGGCCGGTCCCGCACTTCTCATGCAGGAATTCGGTAACCTCGGGACCCTGATTCTCGCCATGCCCGTTGCCGTTCTCCTGGGATTCAAGAGAGAAGCCATTGGAGCAACCTTCTCGAACGCCCGGGAGGGCGCCCTGGCCATCATCGGTGATGTATACGGTCTGGACAGTCCCGAGGGTCGTGGCGTCCTGGGCGTCTATATCTGTGGTACCATTTTTGGCGCCATTTACAACGGTATCATGAGCGGGTTCATCGCGTCGCTCAACATATTCCATCCCATGGCGATTGGAATGGCCTCCGGGGTGGGTTCTGCCAGTATGATGAGTGCCGCCGGTGGAGCAGCGGCCGCCGCCATACCGGAAGCAGCGGATACGATTCTCACGTTTGCTGCAGCTAGCAACCTCGTGACGAGTGCGACTGGCCTTTACATGATGATCTTCATAAGCATACCGCTGGCCAATTTGTACCTGCGCATTCTTACCGGGGGTCGGGAGTGATGGGTGCGCCCTTCACGCGGCTATCCTACACTGAGTCGATCGGGAGGAGACAATAATGATTAGACCTATACATGCAATTCAGATATTCTTGATCGTCGCCGTCATCACTCTCGTCGGTAACTGGGTTGGTATGCAGCAGATCAATCCCGTCGACGCAGCCCTTGGTATGCTGATACTCGTCGCCATGGTCATGGCCGGATGGTGGCTCGCCAGGGTCTTACCGGTACCCTTTCCGCCCATCGTCTTCGTGTCCCTCCTGGGCATCCTGTTGACCATGCCCTGGACTCCGGGGAGCGAATGGATCGTATCGCATACGACCCAGGTGAACTTCCTGGCCACGACGACCCCGGTATTGGCCTTCGCGGGTATCTCCATCGGTAAGGATCTCGACAAGTTCGCCGAGTTGGGTTGGCGCATTATCGTCGTCGCCCTCGTCGTATTCACCGGCACCTTCCTCGGTTCCGCCGTTATCGCCCAGGCAATGCTCAGGCTAACCGGACAGATCTGAGGTCGCAAGTTCCATAGCAGCTCCGACGGCGCCGGTCCATGGGATTATCCCGGGGCCGGCGTCAGTCACGGAAAGGAGGTCGTACCGGTGTCATCTTGACACCGGAACTACCATGGACAAAGCAACTGCCAAACAAAACGCTATCGCCGCCATCGATGAATACACCGACCGTATCCACGAGTTCAGGCGGGACATTTGGGCGCACCCCGAACTGGGATTCAAGGAGCATCGCACTGCCAAGAAGGTGCAGGAGTTCTTCGATGAGCTGGGCCTCGAATACGAGAGCGAGATTGCCGTGACGGGCGTTCGGGCCGATGTAAAGGGCAAGAAGAGCGACATCCGCATGGCAGTCCTCGGGGAACTGGACGCCGTGACCTGCCAAGACCACCCCGATGCCGACCCGGATACGGGCGCGGTACACGCTTGCGGGCACGATTCGCAGTTAGCCGTGATGCTCGGTACTGCCGTCGCTTTGACCAAGACCGGTCTGATGGAACATCTCGGTGGCGACGTCGCTTTCATTGCAGTGCCCGCCGAAGAGTTCGTCGAACTCGACTATCGCTCCAAGATCAAGGCCGAGGGCAAAATAGAGTTCTTCGGGGGCAAGCAGGAACTCATACGCCTCGGTGTGCTGGACGACATCGATATGGCTGCCATGATTCACCTGCAGGCGGACGAGCCAGAGCGGGTCATACAGGTGGCCGAGGGAACCAACGGGTTCCTGGGTAAGACGGTCCGCTACGTCGGCCAGGAGGCCCACGCCGGCGGGGCGCCCGACCGGGGTGTAAATGCCTTGAACGCTGCGATGCTGGGCCTCATGGGCATTCACGCTCAGCGGGAAACCTTCAAGGACGAAGACTCCATTCGCGTCCACCCCATCATTACCAAGGGTGGAGACCTGGTCAACATCGTCCCGGCAGACGTGACCATCGAAACCTACGTCCGGGGCCGCAGTATCGATGCGATCCTCGATGCCAACAACAAAGTAAATCGCGCTTTGCGCGGAGGTGCCATGGCAATCGGCGCCGAGGCGCAAATCACGGAGCTTCCCGGATACCTACCGGTTCGAACCGACCTGGGAATCATGGAGGCCTTTAACGCCAACGCCCGCGAGCTCCTGGGTGAAGAGGGCGTCAAGGTAGCCAAGTTCATGGGCGGGTCCACGGATATGGGTGACATCAGCCACATCATGCCCGCCATACATCCGATGGTCGGCGGTGTAGAGGGGAACGCCCACGCCAGGGATTACCGCATGGTAGACGAGGAAATGACCAGTATCATTCCCGCGAAGATCATGGCGATGACCGTAATCGATCTCCTGTGGGACGACGCTGCTGAAGCCGCCAGGATCAAGGACGAGTTCGAGCCGATGTACACCAAGGAGGAGTACCTGGAGATGTGGCGCGAGGTCGTGGAGAAGAGCCAGTCGGAATAAGGGATGCCGATCGCTCTCACATCGACATATCAGTGGGCACTTGGGGACTCAAGAAAGGCGGGTCCCCAAGTGCTTGTTCATACGTCCTCGTTCATCCGCCCCTACTTCTCCACGTGCATCTGCAGGGAGCGAACGCGCAACCGGAGCTCCTCCATATCCTTTGCCGTTAGATTGTCCTTATCATCGGAATACCGGGAACTGACCCATTCGAACAGTTCTTTGATCTCAAGGAGTAACGCTTCTTTCTTCAACGGAATCCCCTCACCTCAATTGAAATCTTCGGGACTTGGCGGGAGTAGGAGGGAATCGAACCCACCGCGGACGGGTCCTCCCCGCCCGCCAACGGATTTGAAGTCCGCGGGCGGCACCAGCCTTCCTGCTACTCCCCTGCGTGCGCAAAATATTGCAACAATATCATACTTCGTTTGAATTGCCCGGATCCCTTTCGGCTGAAGGCAGCGTTAGAAAGTGAACGAGAATTCCCAGGGCGAATCCGGCCCCAAGGTTCCAGTAGAGCCCGGCGGCGACGGTCGCGAGTACAACGGGCCAAACCTCGCGGCCGAGGCCGAGGGTGAACTTTCCGAGTTCCACTCCAACCATGAGCATCATGGCGCCTACGAGCGCCCCCGGGAAGGCGGAGAATATCGTGACCATGGCAGTACCCAGGAAGAGCCCCGCCAGGGCTTCGAGGGTACCTTCCAAGATATTCGCTCCCCCGGTTCGGGCCCCGAAGTAATACTGGCTTGCCAGTCCGCCCGCGCCATGACACATGGGAAAGCCCGACAATAGGGAGGACGCGACATTCATCACGCCCATGTTTGCCATGAGCTGTCGTTCCCCTACTCGACGCTTTGGGAAGTACTCCGCCAGCAGGGCGGCGCAGGCGATCACTGCGTTCGTAAAGGTCAGGGGGATTTGGGCGATCCCGCCGCGGTAGAATCCCTCCCAAGCCAGCGCAATATCGGGAGGCGCCAGTCTAGGTGCCGAGAAATGGAATAGTGGATCGGGGATGGCGCCTCGGTACAGCGCTATACCCACGCCGACGGTGAGAATGAGGAGAGCGCTGGGCCCTCTCCGACCGCCGCGGTTGAGCAGGATAATAACCGCGACAGCTGCCAGGCCGAGGAGAATGGCGTCGTCACGGACCATCGATATCCCCGTCCACCCCAACGATATGCCGAGAGCGAGCTGAATGCCCCGCACGACGGCGTTAGGTGTGCGGGCGATAAATTGATCGATACCGGGGGATGCACTGATCAGGAGCCAAAACAGGCCCATGGATAATGCGGTGGCCGTTATGAGGTCTGGACTCCACCTTTGGGCGATGGCAACCGCTGCGATTGCTTTCATAGGTTGTAACGGCATGGGAGCGCGATAGATGAGCCCAGTGGCCACATTACTGGCTCCAAAGACCAACATAAAACTTCCAGGGCTCATGCCGTTGACCACTATGAATCCGATGGCTAGGGGTAGCAGTGTTCCGAAATCGCCCAGCGCCCCGGATAGTTCCTTGAGGCTGAACTCGAAGTCTCCGAGCCGCATTCGAATGCATCTCCCTCGATCGATCGCAAAAAAGCGGCGGG
>PWSR01000129.1 GCA_003563985.1 Clostridia bacterium
GGCCGCCGAAGGGGGCGAGGGGTAACCCCTTGCGCGATTTGGCGCGGGGAGCCGGTTTGCGACGCCGAGGGAGGATTACCTTGGATTGCATATTTTGCGAAATGATCGAGGGCGGGGCGCCCGCCAGCGTCGTCTACGAGGACGACGAGGTCTTCGCCGTGTTGGACATCGTCCAGCCCCGTTCCCACAAGGTTCTGGTGATGCCGAAACGCCACGTCCCCGATGTATTCGAACTGGAGGCCGCGGAGGCGGGGGCGCTCTTCGCCGCCGTACCCCGGATCGCCCGGGCGGTGAAGCGAGCCTCGGGCTGCGAGGGATTGAACATCCTCCAGTCCAACGGGTCCGCCGCCGGGCAGACGGTTTTCCACCTGCACATCCACCTCTTCCCCCGCTTCCGGGACGATGAAATCGTCTTCGACTGGCCGGGGGAGATGGCGGCGCGGGAGGAACTGGATCGCATGGCCCGGGAGATCGGGCGGGAACTGGAGTAGGGCGTCCCGGCGTCACTCGAAGAGGACGTCCTCCAGGCCCTCGGGATCGATGATGCGGATGCGGTCCCCGGCGAAGTCGATGAGGCCGTCGTCCCGCATCCGGGCCAACTCCCGGGACAGGGAGGGCCGGGGTACGCCGAGTTCCTCGGCCATCTCGCGCCGGGTGACGCCGAGCCGGATCTCCCGCGCATCATCCGCCCCCGCCTGCTCCAGGATCCGGGCCGCCACCTTTTGGCGGATGCTGGCATAGGAGAGGTCCCGGACTCGCCGGTTCAACATCAGGATCTTGCCGGACAAGAGCCCCAGGAAGCGCCGCAGGAAAGCGGCGTCCTCGCGGCACAACCGGATGATCTCGTCGCCGGAGACGTACATAACCACGGTCCGGCGGAGCGCGGTGATGGTGGCGGGATAGCTTCGCGCCGGGGAGAAGACCAGGGCCTCGCCGAAGATCTGCCCGGCCTCCAGGCGGTCGATGGTGGTGGCCCGGCCCGAGGCCATGACCTTTTGGATCTCCACCGCGCCCTCCAGGATGATCCCGACGTGGGAGCAGGGCGCGCCCTCCACGGCCAGGATCGTCCCCCGGGGGAACTCGGAGATACGGTGCCGCAGCCGATCCGTGACCTCGATCAGCTCCGCCGGGGAGTGGCCGCAAAACAGCTCGGACTCCGCCAGGACGGCGCGAACGCTGGGAACCAATGCACCCACCTTCCCTTCCTGTACCACATGTTACCGATCGGCCTTTCGCCTCCCATTATAATGCAGGTGGATGAGGGAAGGGAGGTGGGTCTCGTGAGACGCACCATCGTTCACATAGACGAAGAGAAGTGCAACGGATGCGGCCTCTGCATCGATGCCTGCCACGAGGGAGCCATCGAACTGGTGGAGGGGAAGGCCCGGCTGGTCTCCGACGAGTACTGCGACGGCCTGGGGGATTGCCTGCCCGAGTGCCCGACGGGGGCGATATCCCTGGTCGAGCGGGAGGCGAAGCCCTTCGACGAGGAATTGGTGCAGCGGAAGATGGCGGCCGGAGCGGGCGATTGCCCGGGGGGTTGCCCCGGCGTCGCCGCCATGGCCCTGGGACGGAACGAAGAGACGGTTCGCGCGGAGGCCGGGCAGGAGACCCCGGCGGTCGGGGCGCAACGGTCGGAGTTGTCGCAGTGGCCGGTGCAACTGCGGCTGGTCAACCCGGGGGCGTCGTACCTGCAGGGCGCCCACCTCCTGGTGGCCGCCGATTGTGCCGCGTACGCCCACGCCGGGTTCCACCGGGATTTCATCCGGGGACGCATCACCCTGATCGGGTGCCCGAAGTTAGATGACGCGGACGCGCAGCGGGAGAAGCTGGCGGCCATATTGGCCCAAAACGATATCAAGAGCGTGACCGTGGTCCGGATGGAGGTTCCCTGCTGCGGCGGAATCGTGGGTGCCACCCGGGCGGCCATGCTGGAGGCCGGGGTCATCGTACCCTACGACGAGGTCATTATCGGTACCGACGGAGAAGTCTTGACGGCTTGATTCGAGAAGATGAACTCGAGATCGGAAGGGGAATGGTAGGATGACTGCGACGGTAGAACACATGTATTGCGACCAGTGCGAACAGGTGGCCGGCGGACGCGCGTGCACGCGGATGGGGGTTTGCGGCAAGGACCCGGAACTGGCCGGCCTCCAGGACCTGGTGGTCCACCAGCTGAAGGGGATCGGTGTCCTGGGGTCCCGGGCGCTGGAGCGGGGTATCGAGATCCCCGAGGACATCACTGCCTTCGTCCAGGAGGCGACCTTCGAGACCCTGACCAACGTGGACTTCGACCCCGACCGTTTCCACCGGTTGCTGGATGAGGGGGATGCGGCCAAGGAACGGCTTCGCTCCCTGGTGGGCGAGGATCCGGGGGATCACCCCGCGGTGACCTACCGTCCCCCGGCGGACCCGGATGAGCGCCTGGCCGACGCCATGAACGTGGGGATCCTCGCGGAGCACGACTTGGACGAGGACATCCGTTCGCTGCGGCAAACCCTGGTCTACGGGATGAAGGGCATGGCGGCCTACGCGCACCACGCCCGGATCCTCGGCGAGACCGACCCCGGGGTGGATGCCTTCTTCTACCGGGGTTTCGACGCCGCGGCCACCTCCGAGGACGCCGACGAACTGTTGGGCTTGCTCATGGAACTGGGTGAGACGAACCTCCGGTGCATGGAGATACTGGATCGCGGGAACACCGGGACCTTCGGCCACCCCGAGCCCACGTCGGTGCCCGTCACGGTCAAGGAAGGCCCCTTCATCGTGGTATCGGGGCACGACCTGAAAGACCTGGCGGACCTCCTGGAGCAAACCGAGGGCAAGGGTGTGAACGTCTACACCCACGGCGAGATGCTGCCGGGGCTGGCGTACCCCGAGCTGAAGAAATACCCCCACCTGGTGGGGAACTTCGGCGGTGCCTGGCAGGACCAGCAGAGGGAGTTCGACGGCATTCCCGGCGCCATCCTGGTGACCACCAATTGCATCCAAAAGCCCCGCGACTCCTACGTGGACCGGATATTCACCACCGGACCCGCCGGCTGGCCGGGCGTGGAGCACATACCGGAAGTCGACGGGAATAAGGACTTCTCCCCGGCCATCGAAAAGGCCCTGGAGCTGGGCGGCTGGGAAGAGGACGAGGAGGAGAAGCGCATCACCGTGGGCTTCGGTCACAACGCGGTGATGGGCGTCGCCGGGGACGTGATCGAGGCGGTCAAGGCGGGGGACATCCGCCACTTCTTCCTGGTGGGTGGCTGCGACGGGGCGCGCCCCGGGCGCAACTACTACACCGAGTTCGCGGAGAAGGCGCCGGAGGACACGGTGATCCTGACCTTGGCCTGCGGCAAGTTCCGCTTCAACAAGATGGATCTCGGGGACATCGGCGGGATTCCCAGGCTCCTGGACATCGGGCAGTGCAACGATGCCTACTCGGCGGTCAAGATCGCCGAGGCGCTGGCCGGGGCCTTCGAGTGCGACATCAACGAGTTGCCCCTGAGCATGATCCTGTCGTGGTACGAGCAGAAGGCCGTGGTCATCCTGCTGTCGCTGCTGGCCCTGGGGGTGCGCAACATCAAGCTGGGTCCCTCCCTGCCGGCCTTCCTCTCCCCGGGGGTGCTGGATACCCTGGTGGAGACCTTCGACATCGCACCCATCACCGAGGTGGACGCCGACCTGGCGGAGATCCTCGGATAGGATAGTGAAACGAATCGCCCTGGGGCGGGGTGTTGCCCACCCGCCCCGGGGGTTTCCTTTCTCTTCGTCCCGTGCGCATCAGCCCGGCCCACCCGGGATCGATGATCCGAAGTCACCCCCGTTCCCACGGCTCTGACCAGGATACTCTTTACCCCTCGACCCGGTTTCGGGATACTGTTCCCATGGGTAGAATGCGGAGGGGGACGATGGATGCGAGCGGCGAACCGGGCGGAGAGCATGGGGACGGACGGGATCTGGAGCCTGCTGGTGCGGTTTTCGCTCCCGGCGACCCTGGCCATGATGGTCATGGCCTCCTACAATATCGCCGATACCATCTTCGTGGGGCGCCTGGGGAGCCAGGCCATCGCGGCCCTTTCGGTGTCCTTCCCCGTGCAGATGTTGTTCGGGGCCGTGGGGATCGGGACCGGTGTGGGGGCGGGCTCCCTGATCTCCCGTTCCTTGGGGGCGGGGGACCGGGGGGAGGCCTCCCGGACGGCCGGGCAGGTATTCTTTTTGACCGCGCTCTTCGGCGTCCTGACCGCCGGGCTGGGATTGCGATTCCTTGAGCCGCTATTGATCACCTTCGGCGCCACACCGGAGATCCTCCCGCACACGGTGGAGTACATGGGCATCGTCATCGCCGGGTCCATCTTCCTGTACGGCATCATGATGATGAACAACGCCGTCCGCTCCGAGGGCAATCCCATGTATCCCATGGTGGTCATGATCGGTTCTTCCCTTCTCAACATCGCCATAGACC
>PWSR01000154.1 GCA_003563985.1 Clostridia bacterium
TAGTAGTATTCCTGTTCCCCGGGCAGTAGATCGACCTGCGCCCGGGGTAGGTCGGTAGCCAGGGTGCGCCGCAGCTGTCCCAGTTCCTCGGCATTCACTTCTGAGCCGACGAATACCGAGACGCGACGATCCGAATCCGCGAACAGTGGGCGGAGGGTCTCCACCAACACGGCCGCCGGTGAAGAACCCACTGCCTTCAATTCACCATCGACGAACCCGATGACATCCCCCCTCGACAGATCCATCCCGGCGAACCGACGATCCTCCACGGCGTAGGTGATTTCGACGGAAACCACCGCGTCCGCCGCGCGACGCATGGTCGCGATAACCTCGTCTGCGGATCCCCGGTTCGAGGTGGCCGCCAATGCCGCGGCCAGTCCCTCGGCGACCGTGACCGTACGAACCACCTCTACGTTGCGATCACTGATGTCCCTTGCCTGCTCGCAGGCGAGGATCAGGTTCGAATTGTTCGGCAGCAGCACGACGGGTTCCCCCGGGCACGTCTCGATGGCCCGGAGAATATCCTCGGTACTGGGATTCATGGTGGCCCCGCCCCGGACTACGGTCGCGGCGCCGAGACTTTCAAAGGTCCGAATGATCCCTTCACCGATGGCGATGGGAATGAGGCATATCCCCCCGGTATCACCGCGGAATTCCCCGGGCAATTCCAACCCCGTGGTGGCCTCGGATCCCCCGCGGCGCCGTTCTGCGACCTGCGCCTGCATGTTATGAATCTCGCTTTCCACCAGTTCACCGAGCTCCATAGCGAGGGAAAGGACTTCGGTGGGCCGATCCGTATGGATGTGGACCTTCACGAGGTCTTCATCTCCAACGATGACCAGGCTGTCACCCCATGACTCCCAGGTCGCCGTGGCGGTGGCCCGGGGTTCGCCGGTGCGGATGAGGAACACCACATCGAAGGGAAACTCCAGGACGACATCTTCTCCCATCGGCACGGTTTTCCCGATGTCCGAGGCGCTCTCGCGTTGCATCCGAACGATTCCTCCACCCAGGGCCACCAGCGCGCCCTCGATCATGTACACCAATCCCTGTCCTCCCGCGTCCACGACCCCGGCCTCCCGCAGGACATCCAACATCTCCGGTGTCTGGGCCAGCGTCCGACGGGCTTTGATCAACGCGCTCTCCAGCACCTCTCCGACGTTGCCGCCCACCTCTGCCGCCTCTTCCGCGGCCTTTGCGGCCTCCCGGGCCACCGTGAGGATCGTTCCCTCTACCGGACGCATCACGGCGCTGTAGGCGGCCCTGACCCCGGAGCTGCAGGCGCGGGCCAATGTTTTCGGCGATGCCGTGGCATCCTCCTCGAGGACGGCTGCCATCCCGCGGAAAAACTGCGACAGGATCACGCCCGAGTTGCCCCGGGCCCCCATCAGCGAACCCACCGATGCCTGCGCCGCCAGCTGCCCCAGGGGTGCGGCGGGGTCATCGATCCGGCCGATGGCGGATTCCAGGGTCAAGAGCATGTTCGTGCCCGTATCCCCGTCGGGAACGGGATAGACGTTGAGGCGGTTGACCTCCTCCCGGTTCGATCTGAGGAGATCCAGGGCACCGAGCAGCATATCGTAATACGTGGGTCCCGACAGGTTCTTGCGTCTCGACGGCGTGGCATCATTCATCGAGGGAAGTCACCTTCACTCCCTGCACGTTGATGTTGATCTTGCGGATGCAGAGGCCCGTGCAGTGCGTTAGGACGTATCGGACCTTCTGTCTTATGTTTCGGGCCACCTGTCCGATATTGACGCCGTAGCCCACCACGATGTTCACGGTTACATCCAGCGTGCCCTCGTCCTCGAGATGGGAGAGTGAGACACCGCGGCCCAGGCTCTCCTGACCGAGAATGGCGGAAAGTCCATCCTGGATATTCTTCGCGGCCATCCCGGCGACGCCGTAGCATTCGGTGGTGGCGATGCCCGCCAAGTCCCTCAAGACCCGGTCGGTAATCGTAATCCGGCCTTCGGGAGTGTCGATGTGTTGGGTCATCCCAGTCCTCCTCGATCGTGGCTTCTCGGTGACCTCGGGCTCGATCTCGCGCAAACGGTGCGGAAAACGGGAGCGAACTGGGGTTGTTCTCCCCGGATGCCCGCTCGACGGGCAATGCCGCCCCTGATACAATACCGTTAGTTAAGCTAGCGTAATGGGAACAAAACTTCAACGGCTGGAGGCGTAGAACATGGCCAGGCGCTGTGATGTATGTGGAAAAGGTCGGGTTTCGGGCAGCACGGTGAGCCACGCTGTCAACCATACCAAGCGAACCTTCAAGCCCAACGTGCAGAGAATCCGCGTCACCCGGGACGGTACCACGTCCCGCATGAACGTGTGTACTCGCTGCTTGCGTTCGGGCAAAGTAACCAAGGCGATCTGAAGGATTACCGGGGGTCGGCGGCTCCGTCCGGGGTCGCCGTCTCACCCCGCCTCGATGCAACCCCCCGGACCGATCGAATCGAAATCAACGGACCCGTCGAGGGCGAGACGGGCTATCCGCGCAGTTCTGCGATGGCTTCCGCGGGATGTTCCGCGGCGAAGAAATGAGAACCCGATACCAACAGGTTGGCGCCGGCCGCGCGAAGTTCGGGTGCCGTGGTCGGGCCCACGCCGCCGTCGACGCCGATTCGAATTCCCTCCGATTTGATCAACCGGCGAACCCGCGCTACCTTCTGCGGGGTGGAGGGGACGAAACTCCCACCGGAAAACCCCGGATCCACCCCCATGATCATGACGAGGTCCAGGACGTCGACCACGTAGGGTAGGTCTTCTACGGAAGTCGAAGGTGCGAAGGCCAATCCCGCGAGAATTCCCCGGGCTCCGATCTCCTCGAGGAGTCGATGCGGGTGGTGGGTGGTCTCTCGGTGAACGATCAACACGTCCGCCCCGGCATCTGAAAACCAGGGCACGAACGCCTCCGGGTGATCCACCATCAGGTGCACCTCCAGTGGCAAATCGCATCGCGCCCGCAGTGCCCGCACGTCGGCGGGAGAAAACCCCAGGTTGGGTACGAAGTGCCCGTCCATGACATCGATGTGAAGGAGATCCGCGCCGGCCCCCCGCGCTCGTTCCATCCCCCGCGCCACTTCCAGGGGATCGGCGGAGAGCATGGAGGGGGCCACGAGAACTCGTTTCGGGTCACGCCAAGTGGTCCTATCCAACGGGATCCGCCCCTTCGTCGGGCTCTTCCTCTTCGGGTTCCTCGTTTGTGGGTTCTTCCTCCACGGGTTCCTCGTCTGCGGGCTCTTCCTCCCCGGGAGGTTGCTCTTCTTCGGGGGCCTCGAATATGACCGATTCTAGCAGGACATTGTCGCTGTAGACGTAGGCGCGGGCGCCGATGCCGTACCAGTAGACGTCGACGTCGAGTGCGGTTCCGCCTGCGAGTCGATCCTGGTAGGCGACGCGCTGGCTGTATTGATCGATCAGCTCGATTCGGAGGTTCTGGATGGCCGGTTCCGCGGGGAGCTGGACCGATATCACCTCGCGGTTGGCTTCCCGGTCGTTGCCACTACTTACGACAAGGGTAACCGTGTCCCCGACTGTCACCTCGCGACCCGCGGGAGGATCCTGGGCCGTAACGATGCCCTCGGGGAAGTCGGCGGTCTCTCGGACCACGTTGAATTCCAGGTCGGCGGAGGCCAGTTCTGCCACCGCTACCGATTCCCGCTTGCCGATGAATCCGCCCAGGGCGAAGGGACGCGGTTCGGGTCCGAGGCTTACCTCTAGATTCACCGTGCTACCGCGCTGCACGCGCGCCCCGGGATCGGGGAGTTGGTCGATCACGCGACCGCGCACGATCTCCTCGTGATGTCGTTCTTCCACCGAGGCGGCAAGCCCGACGTTGGCCAGGGCCACCTCGGCCTCCTGTTGCGTCATCCCCAGAACCTCGGGAACGCCACCATCGATCCACTCTGGGCCCTCGCTGATGGTCAGCAGGACGGTGTGGCCGCGGCGAACCTGGCGCTCGGCGACGGGTTGCTGTTCGATTACGTAATTGGCCGGGACCTCATCATCGTGTCTCGATGCCACCACTTCGGAATTGAGGCCGTGCTCCTCCAGTATGGACTCGGCGGTGGCGAGGCGCTCCCCCGTCACCACGGGCACATCGACCTCGGGCACCGTCAACCAATCGTAGACGAGATAGCCCGCGTATCCCACCACGCCGAGGGCGGCGATGGCCAGGACCAGGAGCACTACGAGGGCCGCGGAGGGACCGCGTCCACCCCCAGAATCCTCCTCCGGATCGAAGCGATCATCCAATCCGTCATCCGGCGGTAGGTAATCGTCGTCTCCCGGCGGGTTCCCGCGGATGCCGCCGCCAAACCCGGCGGCCATATCCGATTCGTCCAGCACCCTCGTGCGGTCATCCCGGCGGGTTCGGGTTCGCCCGATCGGTTCGCCCCGGGCGATGGATACCAGGTCGCGGCCCATGGTCTCGGCGGAA
>PWSR01000202.1 GCA_003563985.1 Clostridia bacterium
ATCCTTTCATCGCGGTCGTCCGGGCTGGGTTTGCGCAACGCCGCAAGACCCTGCGGAACTCCCTGCTCGGCTCCGGTGAGCTGCCATTGTCCCGTGACGAAGTGGATGACCTGCTGGCTCGTGCGGACATCGATCCCGGGCGCCGTGGTGAGACGCTCTCGATGGAGGAGTTTGCGACAATCGCTCGGTTCATGGTGGCCCGGGACCCCTAGCCCATGGCTCTTGGTATACCCACTATCCCGCAACAGAGGGTGCTTCGGGAATGTGGACATCCCCTCGGAACATAGGCCGGGGTGTGCTGGAAAGGGATCTCCCTGCCGATCCCCGATACCACGGCCTGGTGTAGATGCCGACCGGCAAAAAAGAACATCGAGATTTGGCCCGCCCAATCATGGGTCGCTCGGTGGGGTTGGATCCATCCCCGTCAACACGGGTCGGGGCTTTCCGAGACGGGATGATCGATGGAACTCGTGCACCAGCTGTCGAGCCCTCGATGGGGCCCCGCCCGGGGGCCTATGTAAGCGAAAACCTTGGTGCTATAATGTTTGCATGGATTGTCGGGTAACGTGCTCAGTTGCCGTTGAAAGGAGCCTTCGCGGTGCAACGCGCAGTTTTTGAAGGGGATCCCACCCAAGCCGATAATGAGGGCATCTTCATCAGCCCGACGGACGGGCCCATGCCCTTTGATTCGATGTTCGGTCACATCATCGGCTTCATGGAGGAGGATCCCGAGGCCGATTACAGTATCATCGTCGGCACCGATTCCCATCTGGGCAATCGGATCTGCTTTGTGAGCGCGGTGATCGTTCACCGGACGGGCAAGGGTGCCAGATACTACTACCAGCGCCAGTATCATCGCAAGCTGAGTAGTCTTCGCCAGAAGATATTCTACGAAACCTCCCTCAGCCTCCAGCTGGCGGGGCTCCTGGCCGGTAGGCTCGCCGAGAACGGGCACGCCGACTTGAACGTCGAAATCCATCTCGACGTGGGTCAACAGGGCAAGACCCGCGAGATGATAAGGGAAGTAGTGGGAATGGTAACGGGTAGCGGTTTCGATGCCAAGATCAAGCCCGATTCCTACGGCGCATCAAACGTAGCCGATAGACACACGAAGTAGCTCTCCTCGAATGGAACCCCATCGACAATTCACATGTCCCGCGTCCTCGGGTTCGACGAACGGCGGCTCGTGGCGCTGTCCCCGAAGTGATCCACGCGCACCGATTGCCTACTCTCGCCGGAGGCCGTCGGGTCCGAATGCGATCGTTTGTACAGGTGGTGCTGTGTCGCCCAGGAATCTCTCCGGGAGAAGGGCCTCGGCGCGGAGTACGTCTTCGAGGGCCGGCGTCGTCTTGGGATCGGAGGGGACGAAGACACTGCAACAATCCTCGTGGGGTTGGATGGAGATGTCATACGTACCAATCTTGCGGGCTCGATCCATGATCTCCTGTTTGTCGAAGCCGATCAGTGGGCGAAGCACGGGCACGCTGGCGGCTTCGTCGGTTGCTACCAGGTTTTCCAGGGTTTGGGACGCCACTTGGCCGAGGCTCTCCCCGGTTACCAGGACGGGTATGTCGAGTTCCCGCGCCAGGGCGGACGCCTGTCGGAACATGAGTCGCCTCATGATTGTCAGGTGTAGCCGGCGGGGGCACTTCTCCCGCAGGGCCACGGCGGTTTCGGTGAAGTGGCAGAGGTGCAGGGTTATCCCTACGCCCCAGGGAGCCAGGGCTTCGACCAGCTCCTCTACCTTGCGCCGGGCGCGCGGTCCGGTGAAGGGAGGGGTGTGAAAGTGTATCGCTTCGATTTCCAGGCCCCGTTTCATGATCTGCCAGGCGGCCACGGGGCTATCGATGCCCCCCGACATGAGGAGCAAACCGCGGCCGGCGGAACCCACCGGGAGTCCCCCGGGTCCGGGGATGGTGCGGCCGAGAACGTAGGCAGAATCGGAGCGGATTTCCACGCCTATGCGCACAGCGGGTTCGTGGACGTCGACGCGAGCTTCGGGGATGCTCTCCAGGATTTCCGTTCCGAGCCATGCGTTGATTTGAGGCGAGGTGCGAGGATAGTCTTTGTTGGCCCGTCGCGCCTCGACCTTGAACGTGGAGGGAGCGGAGGGAGGTAGTTTCTGCAGCGCTTCACGAGTAACCTCCGTCGCGACTTGCGCGATGGTGTCGTCCTCCAGGGATACCACACGGGCCGGGCTGATCGACACGACGCCGAAGGTACGAACCAGTCGGGCGAGAACCTCTTCGCGATCGGCGCAGGGAGCAATGTCCGCGAGGATGCGACCTCGGGTCTTGCGAATGGCTGCGAGGGAACCATCCCGGGCGGTCGCCCGCAGGTTGGCCATGAGTCGATTCTCAAACAGGGCTCGGTTTTTCCCCTTCAGCCCGATTTCCCCGTAGCGGATGAGAACGGTTTCCTGGGTCGGTCGATCCATGTGATGGTCCTCTTTCCACAACCGAATGCTAGGAAGTAATGTTGGCCAAAACAGGTACTAGGTCCCGGAGGCCTGCGACCAGGCGATCCGCCTCTTCGGGGGTCGGTGATTCCGACCAGCTGAAGCGTATCGCCGATTCCGCGCGCCCGCGGTCCAGTCCCATGTTCTTCAATACGGCGTTTGTTCGTCGCTCCCGCGAAGAACAAGCGGCACCGGTGGATGCGAAGATACCGAGTTCTTCCAGGGCGTGAACGAGTACCTCCCCCGGTATCCCGGGGAAGGACACGTTCAGGATATGTGGAGCACTTCGCCCGCCCGTGTCTTCGGGGCCAAACCCATTGACCCGGGCGCCGGGAAGGGCGGCCTGGATCTCCCGGGCGAGGTGCGTGCGAACATCTGCGGATCGCCAGGCGCTGCGCTCATCGGTCAACATATCCAGGGCCAGGGCCATCCCGACGATCCCGGGAAGATTCTCCGTACCCGACCTGAATCCGCGCTCCTGCCCGCCTCCGAGAATGAGCGGGGGAATGTGCAATCCGGGGCGCAGGTAGAGGGCCCCAACTCCCCTCGGTCCCCGCAATTTGTGCGCGGAAATCGTGGCGCAATCCAGTCCGAGGGCCTCTATATCGATTTCGATCCGACCCACGGCCTGGACAATATCACTGTGGAAGACCGGCCTGGGCTCGGGGTAACGGCGCAAGATCTCGCCGATCTCGGCGAGGGGCTGGATGGTTCCCACTTCTCCGCTCACGGCAGTAACCGATACCAGGATCGTCTCCGGGCGCAGGAGCTCTTCGATGGTTTCGGCGCGTACGTATCCCTTCGTGTCGGGGAGCGCCAGGCTCACCTCGATGCCCAGTTCCTCGAGGGCGCGGCACGGTTCGCGGACGGAGGGATGCTCCATGCCCGTGATGATTACGTGTCTTCCGCGGTTGCGGAAGGCCCGGGCGACGCCTCCGATGATGGTGTTGTTCCCTTCGGTGGCACCGGAATTGAAGTATATCCCTCGGGGATCCACGCCGAGGCGGCGGGCTACTCGTTTGCGCGCCCCTTCCAGGGACGTTTCTGCTCGCACACCTTCCAGGTGGGGTGAAGATGGATTTCCGTAGAGGTCCTCCATGGTTTGCAGCATTGCCTCTCTCACCTCAGGATGAGGCCGCGAGGTGGCCGCTCCATCGAGGTAGAGTGGTGGCGAACTGGGGCCAAAATACTCTCGGTACATGGCGAATCCTCTCAACTTCTGCGTAACCGTATGCTATCAGAAGGGGTCTCGACCTTCAAAGTATACTCTTCCCCGGGTTCCGGTGACACGGGGCAGGGGGAAGACGTGGTGTCACAATGCGGCGGATAGGATCAGGTGCAGGCCATAGCCGAAGAGGAAGATTGCACCGAGGAATCGCAACGCTTCCGGCAGACGAGAGGCGATCGCCCGGGCCTTCAACATCCCCAGGAGCGGGCCTACGAGCAGGGGTGGCGCTATGGCGGTTCCCAGGCCGAAGGCCCCGGCCGAGAGGGCCCCGTAAAGGGGTGAGCCCGAAGCCGTGGCGACGCTGACGACGGCCAGAAGTATCGGGCAGGGCATCAAGGCGGTCATGAGCCCCGCCGTGAACATGGCCCCACCTCTTCGTCGTACCAGGAGTTGGTGCAGACCTGCACACGGGCCACCGTCCCGATAGAAGAGGGCACCCAGGGCAATCGCCACCAGGACCGCCCCGAACAGTACGGGGGGAACGGACCTGGCGAGGGCGCTGTCCAGCAGATCGTGAAAGATCCTTCCGAACGCCCCGGCGGCTCCACCGATTAGCGCGTACGCGGTGATCCGGGCTGCCGAATAGGAGAGGACTTCGAGCAGTGCTCCCTCGGCATCCTCCCGCGCCACGCCCACGTACGGTACCAGTACCAGGGTGTTGTGTGCGAAACAGGGACCAAAGCCCATCGATATTCCCAGGGCGATCCAGCCCAGGTAGC
>PWSR01000086.1 GCA_003563985.1 Clostridia bacterium
ATCCCACCGTCCCCATCAACAAGCACGAGATCATCTGCGAGGCGCAGTCCGGCCGGTTCACCGTGATTATGGAAAACGCACCCGTTCCCGAGAATCCCAAGACCACTTACATGGCCTGCTTAAGCGGCCTCGCAGCCCTTCGAAGACTGAGATCTTCGTACCGCGTCGGCACCTAGGTTGGACTGTCGTCGGCCGCGGGCGCGAGGGGAGCCTATCGATCTGCCCAACCTCGCTCCGCCAGGAGGTCAAGGGCCAGGCGTTCTGCGCCTGCGACGAACTCCGCGCATTTCAGCTTGCGCTCCCGGCCGGCGAAGTACTCTTTGCGACTCGCTTCATCGTCGAAGAGACTCTCGAGGGGCACCAAGTCAGCGCAATCCAGCCCCCCGCAATCCTCTTCGAATCTCCGGAGGAATTGCGCCACCAGTTTCTTGAGATCGTCGGAGGTGCGATCCCCGTGGGCCCGGACATTGGCCACGGCGCCCAGGGCCATAACCGCTCCCGTCGCCGCACCGCAAACGTCCTTGGTCCCACCGATTCCTCCACCGAATCCAGAGGCCAGGGCGAGACGAGTGTCCACTTCACCCAGGACGCCTCCCAGGACGGATTCGGCGCAGTTGTAGCCACCTTCTAAGAACATGTCCCTTGCCTTCACAGATCATTCCCCCTTCTCTCAACGCATCGCATCCAGTATATAGCTTCTTTCGAGGTAGCGTCCTGGGGAATGGGGGATAGTGGGGCCGGGCCTTCAAGGAGTTCCACGGCAACGGGTCGGCCGTGCAATTCATCCGCCCCGTTGCCATGGAGAATGCAGTGATCAGGTGGTCCACTCACCGTGCACGATGCCCACCACGTACCAGTCGCCGCCATCCTCCTCGAAGACGACGTAAAGGCTACCCCAGTCCATCCCGACGTACTGCGCCGTTCCCTCGACGTAGTACTCGACGAAGATCCCATTCGGGTAAAAGGTGGGAATGTTGACCAGCATGGATCCCCGTTGGACGACGTTGTTGTACTGGATGTCGTCGGGACTCGTATAGTCTTTGTCGATCACGTACCGATCGAAATATTCTTGCGGCGTCTTCATTATCGGATCGCCGGTTCCATCCTCGGTGCCCCAGTTGTAGACGGTCGGGTCGGTTAGCAGGTTCTCGACCGCGGATGCGGTGAAGACCAGGTGGCTCGACAAGACGTAGCTGTACGGAGAGAAGCGAACGCCGAGGGTGGGATGAACGAAGTCACTGAAGGCATCCATATCCTCGGCATCCAGCGCTGTGACCACGTCTTGCGTCTTGGCGAGCAGCTGGAGGGGTGTGGTGAAGGTTGGCTCCAGTACTCGGGCGAGGAACACGGCGAATTCTGCTCGGGTGACGTCCGTGTTCGGGGCGAAGGTTCCGTCGGGGTATCCGGCGGCCACGAAGTCCGCCACCAGGCCCTCCACGGCGGCGTAGGCCCAATGCCCGATCGGGACGTCGGGGAAGGTGGGAGAGGCCGGACTGGCGGATGTTTGGTAGGCATTCGCCAGGACGGTGGCCGCCTGGGCCCGCGTCAGGTAATCATCGGGTCGAAAGGTCCCGTCGGGGAATCCACCCATCAAACCCGCTGCCGTCACGGCGCCGATGGCACCGCTCCCCCAGTGCCCCGCCGGGACGTCGGGGTAGGGAGCGGGGGTACTCGCCAACCCCTGTTCATTGGCGATGAGTTGCGCGACCTGTGCCCGCGTGATCGGATTCCCGACGCCGTAGGTACCATCCGGCAGTCCGCTCACCAGTCCCAGGTTCTCCAGGTACTCGATTTCGTCTTCGGCCCAATGATTATTCGCGTCGGGAAAGTTGGAAGCGGCGAGGACGCTGCCACCCAGGGCGAGCAGCGTGATCAGGGTGATCGATGTAATCATGAAAAACCTGTTGTGCGCGGACATGTTATGACCTCCCAGTCGACTTTCTGAATGTCGTACCCCTACCATGGGCCGGGAAACGCACCGATCTCATCCTCGCCCGCATCTCGCTTTCCCCCCGATGCAGCCGACCGATATGATGGGGATGACCAATACATAGGGAGTGATGCCGATCTTCGAACGTCCCGCTGGGTCGAAAACCGAGTTTCCGAGCCGACTCCTCCTGCTACTCTTGGCCTGTGTGGCCTATCTCTACCTATCCGGACTGTGGACAACCTTACTGTCGGGGGGACACCGCGCCGCGCGATATGTAAACGTTCTGCGGCTCCTGTTGCCGGCGCTGGCGAGCACGGCCGCGGCGCGTATCGGATCTCCGCGGACGAAATCGTTTCCGGGGACCCTCCTCTTTTGGGTCTTCACCGCAGCCTGGGTGGCGATACTCGTCGTCCCGCTTTTACCTGTTCCGGCGGGGGGTTTACATTTGGCCGTGGTTCCGGGGATCGTTTCGATGCTGGGTTGGTTTGCCGGGCGGAGTTCTTCGCTACGGCCCCGGGACCGGAGCACCGCAAAGCTGGGGGTCTTCCTCGGGACCGCGCTCGTTGCCGGGTACCTACACCACTTTCTCGCCGGGGGGTGGCAAGCGCACCTCGCCGCGGAACCGGGATTCGCGTTCTTGCGCCTGGCCGGGGGAGCGGCTGCCCTCCTCGCAGCGGGTTCCATCTCCGAGATCATCGCGCCGACGTCCGGCGGCGAGCGCGGTGCCAAGTTCGCCCTGGTTGCCTTGGCCATATGGGTCTTACCCTTGCTCGTGGTGGGTGTGGAGATCGTCCGCGCGGACTTGAGCCCGGCCATGGCGGCGTTGGGGGGTTGGCCGACAACCTGGCGCGCCTTCTACGCTCCGATCATGTTATCCATCCTGAGTACTCCGATGGGTGCATTGGCCGCCCGGGGATTGCAACGCGATGCGAAAGACTGAAAAGGAGATGGGCCCGGTGGGAAGTCGGGCCCATCTATGCATCTTCACCTATTCGATTTCCACGTCCACAACTTGGCCCCGCAGGGACTTGCGAAGGGGCAACGCGATCTTCAGAATCCCGTCCTCGAATCGAGCCTTGACGCTGTCCACTTCGTCCACCTCCGGTGGAACGGGGAAGGCGCTCTGGAAACTCCCATAACGCCGGCCCATGTGCATATAATCGTTTTCGTTCACTTCTTCTTCGCGGTGCATCTCGCCCTTGACGATGAGGCGATCGTTCTCCAGGCGGACGCTGATGTCTTCCCGCTTGAGACCCGGCAATTCGATCTCGTAATGGATCGCCATGTCCTTTTCGTAGATGTCGGCTCGACCGAAGCTACCTCCGAAGAATGTCTCGTTCGCCATGTCCCCGAACATCCGACCGAATCGCTCCGGCAGTTTGAATGCGTCTTCCCAAAGGCTCGGTAGCCTGGACATGTGGTGATCCCTCCTCGGTAGTGGATAGTTTGTTGGTTGAGATTAGCACTCTCAATCGGAGAGTGCTAATCCACTATCTATTTTGCCAACTGTTCCCTCTGGAGTCAACATCTCGAAACCGGGGAAACGATTTTCTATCCTCAATTCGGGGTATCAATTCAACAGTGCCACCGTCGGAATCTCTGTATGGAGACACCGGGCCGGATTGCGCGACTTCACGCATCCCGGGGGTCAGAAATCGGTCCACCGGGGAAGAGCCAAGGGGCGGCGGTGGCAGGAATTCCCCACTACTTGGCAGAACTAATTCGTCCACGGTGCGTCTATACAGGTGTTGTTCGTTTATGGCAGGAGTTTCGTGGATGTATCATCGAATTGGGGGAGTGCCGAAGATGCGAAGAAAGGTAAGTGCCATAGTCATTTGTGCCCTACTCATCCTGGGATTGGGTGGAGTGACCGCCGCCGCTGAGACGGAGTTGGATTGGGAAGTCGTGGAACCCGGGGAGACACCGGCCGAGATCCAGGCCTGGGTGGAAGGTAATATCGCCGAGCGCGGAGTGTACCTGCTACCGGCGGGCGATGTCCGATACCTACTGGTTGCCTGGGGGGAGAAACCCACCGGGGGCTTCGTGGTCGAGGTCGAGGATGCCGGGTGGCACCTAGGAGAGAATGTGCGGGTCAACGTGAACCTGGAGGCCCCCGGACCCGACGACGTGGTGACACAGGCCCTGACCTACCCGCACAAGTTGCTGGCCTTGGAGCCCGGCGAGGAGACCGTCATGGTCAACTTCATCGGCGCGGACTGGCTCGACGGTGAGATCGCCGAGATCGAGGAGGATGATCCGGTGATCGTACTGGAAGCCCGCACCCTCGCCGATGGTACGGCGCCGAACCCGTTGATCATCCAGGGGAGGGCGCAGGTTTTCGAGGCGACCTTCCAATTGGTCATCGAGGACGGGCATTACCAGCTCAGCAACGATACCCTGACGGCCTCCACCGGGGGCCCGGAGTGGGCGCAGTTCGAGATTGCCGTCCCGTACATGGACTTCACCAGCCCGAATGGTATGGTCATCGGGTCCTATGAGAGTGCCGAGGATGGGAGCATCGTCGAGGTGGCCTACGTACCCCTTTCCTTCGGAAACGCCTCCAGGGCCCTGGCTGACGTGCGCCGCCACTGGGCCGAGGCTTCGGTGAGGAGGGGTGTTCTCGCCGGCTTCATCGACGGATATCCCGACGGGACGTTCCGGCCCGGGGGTCTGGTAACCCGGGCGGAATTTCTCAAGATGCTCGTCGCCTCCCAGGTGGACGGTGCGCCAGAGGCGGATGAGACCATCGTCTTGCCCTTCGATGACGTGGCGGGGCACTGGATCGAGCCTTACGTGAGATGGGCTGTCGCCGAGGGTTGGATGCCGGAGGGGGAGTACGGAGAGACGTTCGGCCCCGACGTCACCATTCTCCGCCAGGAGATGGCCCTTATGGCTGCCCTGGCCGCGGATCTCTCGGCCTCCACCGAGGATCCCACCTTCAGCGATGCAGATGAGATCGCCCCGGGCCTCGCGGGATGGGTCCGTGCCGCTGTGGACGAGGAACTGCTCTTGGGTTATCCCGACGGCAGTTTCCGCCCCCTTGCGGGACTGAGTCGCGCCGAGGCGGTCGTGGTCGTATGGAGAACCGCGCGCCTCATGGGTATGTAATAGTCGAGACAAGTGGCGGGTAGAAGCCGGACCGCCGGAATATGGAAACGCGCCAAGGGCCCCGAGATCTCGGGGCCCTTGTGGTGCCAATAAATTAACGGCGGTGCCCGGAGGCACCGCCGTCTTGTCCGAAGTCTACACTATTAGAAGGGGAAAGAAGAGCCTCCGCCGCCGTCGACGACCTTGATGTTGGTGGCCTGAAGTCCCTTGGGGGACTCGACGATGTCGAAGCTCACCCGCTGGTTCTCCTCGAGGGTCTTGAAACCCTCCTGATCGATCTCCGAGAAGTGGGCGAAGACGTCGTCTCCGTCCTCCCGCTCGATGAAACCATAACCCTTTGCCGCGTCAAACCACTTAACTGTTCCTTCTGGCAACCCAATACCTCCGTACGAGCGACTAATTGCCTTCCATGCACTTTTTTCTGGAAGGATGAAGCGTGGCAACCTCGCCCAAATTATTCTTGAATCCCTTTAGGATCCACTGCACCTCTAGTGCTTCATCCCGGTACAGCCTGAACCCATTGTACTGTACTGGAGTGGTTGCGCGCAACTGCCTCCGGGCGAATCGAGAATTCCCGCCTCCATCCGGGGCATCTTCTCGCGCGCCCGTTCCCGAATGCGGGCGATTTCGGGAACGGGGATGCAGACTGGAAATCCATCCTCGCCCGGGGAAATTCGCGACACAGGCCGACGGGCCGGCCCCCTTGCACCGGTGGCCCGGGGCCGGCCGTCGATCTAGAGCAAGGACTTCCTCTTGACATCGTCCGTTGCAATCGGCACGGGATCCCCTGCGAAACTAGACGCGGAAGGCGTCCTGGAGATGCTCGAGGTTGGGATCCGGGCCCGCGCCGAGGACCGACGAATCTCCCGCCTTCCCGGGCAGGCTGTCCTCGAAGGTATCCCTTTCGAACCGGTACAGGACTCCGATGGGAATTTCATCTCCCCATTTCTCGGCCAGGGCCCGCGCGGCCGCCAAATCCGTGGGATCGTGATCCGCCGGTATTTCGCGTACTCGTTCCCGGTACCATCCGAAGGTATTGATGCGGTTGAAGGTAACGCATGGCTGGAGAATATCGACCAATGCGTATCCGCGATATTCTATGGCTGCTTTCATCAGCTCCTTGAGATGGTCACCCTCTCCGCTGAAGCCGCGGGCGACGAATCCGGCACCGGCGGCCAGGGCCAATGCCAGGGGATTCAGCGGATGCGACTGGACTCCGCGGGTTTGGACTCCCGTCTTCATCCCCAGGTCGCTGGTGGGACTGGCCTGCCCCTTGGTAAGTCCGTAAACCTGGTTGTTGTGGACGAAGTGGGCCAGGTTCGGGTTCCTGCGTATGTTGTGGAGGAAGTGGTTCCCTCCCTCGCCGTAGGTATCCCCATCCCCCGACTCGACGATGCAAGTCAAATTCGGGTTCGCCACCCGGGATCCCAGGGCGACGGGGAGGGCGCGCCCGTGGAGCCCGTTGAAGCCGTTGACGCGCACGTAGTGCGGCATCTTGGCCGCCTGTCCGATTCCCGAGCACATCAGGACTCGGTGGGGTTGCAGCTTCAATTCATCCAGCGCCTCGATCAGCGTTTCGCGAATTGGGAAGTTTCCACATCCCGGGCACCAGGCGGGAACGTCGACGCAGTTGGTGAACTCATTGGACATGTTCTTCTACCTCCCTCAGGATGTCGGCGGCGGTGAAGGGGCGACCATCGTATTTCCGTATGGAACCATGGAATTCCAGGCCGGTTTCGCGGCGCACGAGTTCTGCGAATTGCCCGGTGTAGTTGGCCTCCACGCAGAAACTGTTCTTTGCCACCCCGAGATAGTGATCCAGGCGACTCCTCTGGAGCGGCCAAATGTCGGCGAAATGGAGGTGGCCCGCAGAAGTGTCCCCCGCGGCCAGCTGATCCCGGGCCTCCCGGATGGCTCCGTAGGTAGAACCCCAACCCACCAGGAGGATCTCCGGATCCTCCGGGCCGTGGTAGACGGGTTCGTCCATTTCCTCCATCAAGCCCCGGAGTTTTTTCATGCGTTTTTCCATCATCGCAACCCGGGTTTCGGCATCCTCCGCGATGAATCCCCGCTCATCGTGCTCGTCGGAGTCGGCGAGTACCACTTCGCCTTCGACCTGCCCGGGGAGTAACCGCGGGGATATCCCATCCTCGGTTAGCCGGTACCTGCGGTAGGGCAACTCTGCGGTAGAATCGTCCGCCAGGTGCTGCTCCCGCTGCATCCGTTCGAAATCGTAGGGTTCGATGGTTCGCGCTGTGTCGGCGAAATGCTGGTCCGACAGGAAAATGACCGGGGTTTGGAATCGGTCCGCCAGGTCGAACGCCTTGTTCAGACGGTAGAAGGCATCCTCCAGGTGCGTTGCCGATAGGACGGCCCTGGGGAATTCGCCGTGACCCGCGTTGAGTACGAAACCCAGGTCCCCCTGGTCGGTGCGCGTCGGGAAACCGGTGGCCGGTCCAGGTCGCATCGCTACGATGATCACCGCCGGCGTTTCGGTCATGCCCGCCAGGGATACGCCCTCGGCCATGAGGGAAAAGCCCCCGCCCGAGGTCGCCGTCAGGGCGCGGGCCCCGGTGAAGGAGGCGCCCAGCACGGCGTTGATCGCGGCAATTTCGTCCTCGGCCTGCTCCACCACTACGTTATCGCCCTCCAGGCCGGCGAGATAGGTCATGATGCCCGTGGCCGGGGTCATCGGATACGCGGTGAAGAAGCGGCAGCCCGATGCGGCCGCGGCCATACCGAGGGCCTGGTTACCTTCGAGGAAGATGCGTTCGCCTTCGTCGTCCCCGGGCGACTCAACCTGCAGGCGCCTCTCCCCGACGGTCTCCCATCCCCGGAGCAGGGCATCGACGTTCTGTTCCCCGACTCCCTCCTTGTCGGCGAAGATATCGAGTAGCATTTCTTCCGCCGATGCCGTCTGCAGGCCCAGGAGTGCCAGGGCGGCGCCGAGGGCCACTGTGTTGGCCATGATACGCCCTCCCGCGGCCCGGGCCAGTTCCCTCATGGGAACGGCCACGCCGCGTTCATCTTCGGGTTCGAAATCTTCGGGGTCGTATATGAATGCTCCGTCGCGGTCCAGTTTGGGAATATGGTTTTGGTGGGTGGCTTCGTCCAGGCATACGAGGAGGTTGCAGGCTGGTGCGAAAGTCCAGGGAGTTTCGCGGGCGGCACGCACTATGGAGAAGTTGTGTCCGCCGCGGATCCGGGACATGTAGTCCCGGGTTGACAACACGCCGTATCCGGCGCCGGCGAGTATTTTCGCGAGGGTACCGGATAGCGTGTCCATCCCCTGTCCGGCGGCTCCCCCCACGATCACGTTGATCTCCACGATATACCTCTCCTTTCGGTCCGGGTCATGGTAGATCTTTACCACAGGGCTGAGCCCGATCAAACGGAACCGGGAAATGGATTCTTGGGGTGGTTGGGAATGGGTGGGTAAATCGCGCCCATTCCCCGGGAGGGCAAGCGGTGCTCCACCCCTTGGAGCGGGCAGTGTGCGCCCTTTCCGACGAGGGAGCGGAGGGAGAGAGGGGGATTCGTCAGGTTTTGACACTCCATGCCCGGGAAAGTATACTTATGACACCAAGGTAATGCGGTTGCGCGACGGATCCCGGTGGTGGAAGGAGGCAGACCCATGGAGGTCCCTCGATTCAACATTCCACGAGACAGGGTTATCGTACTATCGTCCGGGGCGCAGGACCACCTTTCGTTGAACGAGGTCATATCGGGCTTGTTCCGGCATATCAATGGCGAATGGGGCCAGGTGAATGATAGTGACCGTATGATGAATGATTACAACCTCAGTCGGCGAGGCACGCTCATGTCCGCGTACGTGAGCGATGATGGCACCCGGTACTGGGTATTGACGGAAGCGGGGCACGAAAGGACCGTCGTCCTATTGCCAGCCGAGTACGGCACGGACAACGCGGACGAGCGAAAGGGATATATCTTGCACGGCAGGGGCCGTCGGACCGATCCCGTCTGACGTTCGTCGGGCGAAAGCACGGGGTAACCGGCGAGATCGGGGACCCGACGTCGAAGAGAGCGGTGATATAATGGAGCGGGAGATCGCGGAGGTTTGACCCGGGGTGCACCTTCCCCCGGGTCTTTTCTTTGGGTGGAGGGCAGGATCCTGCCTTCGATAGGCGTAATGATAAGCGTAGTCAAATCGCGTGATCATTCGAGGAATGGGGTGATGCTGTGGCGGTCAAGGCCGAAAGAGCCGCCCGGTACATCGACGAGAAAATGGACTTGATTAACGAGGTTTCCGATCACCTCTGGGAGCTATCGGAAGTTGCCCTCCAGGAGTTCAAGTCCGCCGAGTATCTGGCCGAGAAGCTGGAATCCGAGGGGTTTGCAGTCGAGAGAGGCGCCGGCGGATTGCCCACCGCCTTCGTGGCCACCTGGGGGAGCGGGGGACCGGTCCTCGGTATCCTGGGTGAATACGACGCCCTGGCGGGAATGTCGCAGAAGGCCGTGAGTCACCGGGAAGCCTCTGTTCCCGGCGCGGCGGGCCAGGCGTGTGGCCACAATCTCCTGGGCGCCGCCGCTTTTGGAGCGGCCATTGCCCTGAAAAAGGAGATGGAGGAAGGGGACCTGCCCGGCACCATACGCTTGTACGGTTGCCCGGCGGAGGAGAATCTCTCCGGTAAAGCCTTTATGGCCCGCGAGGGGATCTTCGACGACTGCGATGTGTGCCTTACCTGGCATCCCGGGACGTTGAACCGGGTTCGCACGGGATCCTCGCTGGCGAACAATGCCATGAACATCGTTTTCAACGGGCAATCGGCCCACGCGGCGGGGGATCCCTACAATGGCCGCAGTGCGCTGGATGCCGTGCAGTTGATGAACATGGGAGTCGAGTTTCTCCGCGAACACATGCCGCCCAGGGCGCGCGTGCACTACGTCATCTCCGAGGGGGGTTCGCAGCCCAACGTGGTCCCGGATCGAGCCAAGGTATGGTACCTGGTCCGGGGTCCCGAGCGACACGAGGTTGACGATCTGTACCAGCGCGTCCTCAATTGCGCGGGGGGCGCCGCCCAGATGACCGACACCGACTTCGAAGTCGAGCTCCTCAAGGCGATTTGGAATGTCCTGCCCAATCGCCCCCTCGAGGACCTCCTGGACGACTGCATGAAGCGAATCGGTCCACCGGACTTCGATGCGGATGAACGCGAGTTCGCCCGCCAGATTATCTCATCCTTGCCCGAGGGTAGGGTGGAGTCGTACTTGAAGGCGCAGAATCTGACGGAGGAACAGATCGAAGCGCTGATGGATAAGGAACTCAACGATACCGTGTTGCCGCGGGCGGAGACCCCCGAGGAACCGAAGGGATCGACGGATGTAGGGGACGTGAGTTGGTGCGCCCCCACCGCCCAGTTCTCCACCGCATGCCTCGCGCTGGCGACGCCGGGTCACTCCTGGCAATATGCCGCGCAGGCGGGGATGGGGATCGGCCGCAAGGGTATGCAGCTCGCGGCGCGGGTACTGGCGGAGGCCGGCTACGAAATCCTCACGGATCCCAAGTGGATCGAACGGGCGCGGGAAGATTTCTCCCGCCGCACGGGTGGGCGTCGATACCAATCGGCGATGCCCGCCGACCACGAGCCCGCCTTCAACCAGTTCACCGAGAAATGACGCATTCCGGGGTGGCCCTCGGGCCACCCCGGCAGGAAATGCCCGCAGTCCCCGCGAATTAGTTTCCATGTATTACCACTTGACGCCCCTCCAAAGAAGGTTGGTCGCCCTTTCCCTGATGGCCCTGACGCTGGGCTTCTTGCACCAGATGCGGGGGCCGCGCTGGGATTCTCTCACCGCGGACATGGTGGGGGAGGGGAGCTCCACCATCTCGCACTCCGAGACGACGATTGCGGTACACGTTACCGGGGCAGTTGCGGAACCGGGCGTGTATGTTCTCGGGCCCGAGGATCGAGTATGGGATGCCATCGCTTCGGCGGGAGGTGTCCTACCGGCGGCGGATCCCGAGGCACTCAACCTGGCCGCACCCTTGACCGACGGCGAGCGGATCGAGGTGCCCCGGGTGGAGTCCGAATCCGATCCCGGGAAAGAAAGCGCCGAATGCGTGGTGGATCTCAACCGCGCCGCCGCCGAGGACCTGGTGCGCCTTCACGGTATCGGTCCCGTGCTGGCCGAACGGATACTGGGATTCCGGGAGGAACTGGGCGGGTTTTCTTCGGTGGAAGATCTCCTGGACGTCCGGGGGATCGGGGAGGTCACCCTGGACGGCATCCGAGATGAAGTGACAGTCGATTAGAAGGTGCTAGAAACCCCGTACCGTGGCCAGGATCGCCGTTGTCACGGCCACCACCGCGATTACCGGGAGGTATATGCGATAGACTTTCCCCAGGGATACCTCGAAATAGTGGTTCGTGAGGATCTGGCAGAGGTGCAGCGGAGACATCAGGTATGAGAGGAAGGCGAAGGCATAGATGATCATGATGTACGTCAGGTGATTGGCCCCGGCGGCGGCCGCCGCCGGGATGATCAACGGGAACAGGACCGCGATGGTGCTGGCGTGGGATGCGGATATGTACCCGATGATGACCGCCAGGCCCCCGGCGACCAGGTAGAGGGGGATTCCCGCCCCCATCATGGCTTCCACCATCTGGCCGAAGGCCGTGGTTTCGTTCACGGCGCCGCGGAAGACCATTATGGCAGCCATGGTTCCCACCAAGGCGAAGTCGATGCCATCCCAGAACAGCCGGGGTATCACGGAGAGACTCGGCCTCTCGGGGCCGTTCATGAAGAGGATTTGAAACAGGGCGACGGCCAAGCCGATCATCAGCGAGAGGGCGAGGTGGACCCGGAAGCCCATGTATAGCGCGAGCCCCAATATGAGGGGGAAGCCATATCGTAGGAAGGTGTAGAGTGCCGCACCGATGCGAGGACGCTCCGTCTCCGAATCTTCTCGCTTCGGGAGGCCTTTCACCAGACCGGGGCGGAGGATGAAGAAGTACCCTGCCACCATCATCACCAGGGTCAGGGGCCATAGCATCCCGATCATCTCGTAGATTTCCACGTCGACCAGGCGAGCGGCCATGATGTAGGTCGGGAGGAAGGGAAAGACGAAATACCAGCTGTGGCGGAATATCAGGTTCGCGGCGGACTGTCGCTCCGGGGACAGTTGGATTCGCTTTCCGAGGCCCCACACCATGGGGGCAGACACGATGGCGCCACCGGTCATGGGCATGCATCCCACCAGTCCGGGGATGAACATCAGGGTCAGTGCATCGCTTTTCAGGAGGACCCGTAAAGCCTGGACCATCTTATCGAAATATCCGTGTTTTTGTAGAACGTGAGACATGATGGTGATGGAGGCTACGATGAGCATGAGATCCATGGTATCCCGGTGGGTTACTGCTTCTCCCACGACCCGGGCGATCCCCATGGGTCCGACCCCGGCGGATACCAAGACGACGAGGGATGCCGCGAGCATCGCGATGTACAGTGGTACCCGGCGACTGATCATTACCATCAGGCCCACGAAGGCGACGAGAATTCCCACCAGTTCCATCGAGAGGGGCCTCCATCCCAAAATAGTTCGGGCTTCGAATTTCAATAGGGATATGCTATCACTTGGGGTGGGACATGTGAAGAAGGCAAAAGGAGTGGATGTAGGCCGGAACGAATACGTGTAGGATGCCGGAAGTGGTGCCCACCCGACAGGAGGTCGAAACGACAATAACCTATGGCAGATCGTAAAGGGGTTCACGACAAGATTTCTGCCCGCGTATTGAACATACGATTCTCGGCTCCCGACTCGCTGTGGAAGGTTCTCTCCGTAGAGACCGACGCCGGGGTGGCCACGGTGGTGGGGGAGTTCCACGAGGTGGAAGAGGGATTGGAGTACGACTTCCGTGGACGGTGGGACGTCCACCCCAAGTTCGGAGAACAATTTCGTGCCGAGGGCTACCAGCCCCGGCCCCCGACCACGAAGCGGGGCATGATCGCCTACCTCTCCAGCGGTCTGATCCAGGGTATCGGTCCCAAGATGGCGGCACGGATCGTCGAGCGCTTCGGGGAAGATACCTTTGACGTGATTGGCGAGCGGCCCGAAGATCTCTTGGAGGTTCCCGGGATCGCCGATAAGAAGAAGGAGCAACTGGTCCAGTCCTTCCAGAAACACCGCAACCTGCAGGAAGTGGTGACCTATCTCACCGGGTTGGGACTCACCGCCAACATGGCGGTGAAACTCTACGGGGAGTACGGTGACGATACCATCGCGGTGATCCAGCGGGATCCCTATCGACTCACCCAGGACATCTTCGGTATCGGCTTTCGCCGGGCCGACGCGATCGCGGCTGCGGCCGGGGTCGACCCCAGGTCCCCCGCGCGCTTGCGAGCTGCATTGGTGTATATCCTGAGGAGGGGGGCAGACGCCGAGGGTCACACGTTCTTGCCCCGGGAAGTTCTCATCGAGAGATCCTGCAAGCTCCTGGGGGCGGGGGGAGAGACCATCGAGCCCAATGGTCCAACCGCCGACGACGTCCGCGGCGCCCTGTTGATGTCCGAGAGCGCGGGCGAGGTCATAGCAGTGGAAGAATCGATCTACCTTCCCTCCCTCCTCGAGGCCGAGCGACACGTCGGAAACAGGATGATTCGCATTCACCGGGCGGGGGCGATCACGGCTCCCTCCTCGGAACTCGTGGTGCGCGCCACCGAGCGGGCCGAGAACCGCCTCGGGTTGGAGTACGCCGAGGAGCAGAAGAATGCCGTGGCCGGAAGTTTCTCCTCGGGGGTAATGATCATCACCGGTGGACCCGGTACCGGTAAGACGACCATCGTTCGGGGCATCATCGAGGCCTCCGAGTTCCTGTCGGGAGGACTGCGAGTACTCCTGGCGGCTCCCACGGGTCGCGCGGCGCGGCGATTGGGAGAGGTGGCCGGACGCGAGGCCACGACCATCCATCGCCTGTTGGGTTATGGGTTCATCGAGGGGCGGCCCATGTTCCGCCACGACGCCGACAATCCGCTGGAGGGCGATGTGCTCATCGTCGACGAGTGTTCCATGGTCGACATCGATCTCGCCGCGCGCCTCCTGGATGCCATCCCGGACTCCATGCGGGTCATCCTGGTTGGCGATGCCGATCAGCTGCCTTCGGTGGGCCCGGGTAACTTCCTTCGGGACCTGATTGGATCCCGTGCATTACCCGTGGTTCGGTTGAGCAGGATTTATCGCCAGGAAGAAGTATCGGACATCGTCGTGAATGCCCACCGGATCAACAATGGCGAGATGCCGCGGTTTTCCTCCGGCGGACAGAGTCACTTCGTGGAACGCAGCTCCCCCGAAGACATTTGTCGCGCGGTGGTGAAACTGGTCGATGACCTGGTTAACCGCGGTCCCTACGACCTTTCCGATCTGCAGGTCCTCAGTCCCATGCATCGTGGTCCCGCCGGGGTATCGAACCTCAATGCCAGCATACAGGCGCGGATGAACCCCGAGCGACCCGGGGCACCGGAGGTCAAACTGGGCGCCGTTACGTTTCGCCTCGGCGACAAGGTGATGTGCCTGCGAAATAATTATGAGAAGGGTCAGTTCGGCGTGTTCAACGGTAACCAGGGAATCGTCATGGATGTGCTGTCGCCCGACGATGCCGATGTCCAGGAAGATACCCTGGAGATCGATTTCGACGGCGAGTTGATCCACTATGGTAGGCGCGAGCTGAACGAACTTACCCTGGCTTACGCGACCACGGTCCACAAGTCCCAGGGTAGCGAATACCCCGTGGTGGTTACCGTCGTCAGTACGAGTCACTACATCATGCTCCAAAGGAACCTTTTGTACACCGCGGTAACCCGGGCGCAGACGCTTCTGGTCATGGTGGGCCAGACGAAGGCGGTGGGCACGATGATCGCCAACAACCGTGTGCGAGAGCGGTATTCCCGCCTGGCCGAGCTGCTCGCCCGCGGTGGAACGCGGTGACGTATTACCCGTTCTGGGGTGCGCAGCGGCCGCACCTCTACGACATCCTGCAAAGAAGCGCGGACCCGGAGGGTTTGATTTTCGAGGCCCTGGGAAGGGTGAGCCCCTGGCGGGGCAGAGAAGTCCTCGAAATCGGCTGCGGCCGCGGGGATTTCTCCTCACGCATCTCCGCCGAAGCCGCCCGCGTCGTCGGCACGGATGCCGACCCGAGAATGATTGCACTGGCGGAAGAACGGCACGCTCCAGAAGACCGACTGCAGTACCGGGTCGCCGATGTAGAGCGCCTTCCCTTTCCCGCGGACTCCTTCGATGCGGTTTATGCGCTGTGGGCGTACTTTTTCGGCGCAGGTTGTGAGGCGGGGCTGGACGAGGTCGGGCGCGTACTCCGCCCCGGAGGCCGCCTGGCGATCGTCCAGAACTGGGGTAATGACGAGCTCTCATATCTTTGGAACGATGCGGAATTTCGCTGCCTGGATTGGCCAGGTTGGTTCAATAGGCATGGTTTTTGCCACCACGTGGTAGATACTAGCTGGCATTTTCCGGACATCGATTCTGCGATTCGTCTCGTGGGCTACCTCTGGGGCGCTGAGGCTTCCCACCGTCTTACTATCCGAGACGAACTCAACTGGGGATTCAAGGCTGCGATTTTCCACAGAGCATTCGGAATCCGTCTCGACATGTGAATTGCATCACTAGCGGCTTTGTGATATGGTTCACATGGAGGTTGGAAGGGCGGGATACCGTCCCCGAGGGCGGCTCGACCGGGTTGACATCGGCCGGTCTCGCCTCTAGGATTGCGATGCAGTATGGCGAT
>PWSR01000178.1 GCA_003563985.1 Clostridia bacterium
CGGATCGCGCCGTTCTAGCCTACGGCGGGGCCAGCCTGGTCGGCGGTCTCGGCTCCTTTGCCGCCCTTTTCGTCCTGTGGCAATTCGGGCTCCTCTAATGGCGCCCCCGCGGGATTCGCCTTCCGATGTGATATGGAATCCCTTGTCCCGCTCCGTTACCATGGAGACGGTGCCCCACAATTCGATTTGGAGATGAAACCAAATGCACAAATCATCGGACATGCCCCGGTTTTCAATCGAAGATGACTGGTTCGGGTGTTTGGTAGGCCTTGCGATCATCGTCGTAGCCGAACTCGTTACCCGGATCGGGTTCTAGGGGGGTATGTAAATTGGCGCGCATTCCACCCGTAGAACACCGAAACTGGATCGGATATATCCGGGCGGTATTGCCCGGACTCGCCGTGTGCTTCCTGCTCGGGGGGCTGGCGAAGTGGATGGATGAGGCCCTCATACCCGACCAACTTTTCGTGTTTAACTACGTTCTTCTCGCCATCGTGATGGGCCTGGCCGTCAGAAATCTCAGCCCCGTATCCCTAGCGGCCTTCGAGCCCGGTTTCGTCTTCGCATCGAGGATCTGCCTCTTCATCGGCGTCGTTCTTCTGGGGGCCCGACTCAACCTCGTGGAAATCTTCTCCATCGGCTCCACCGCCGTAATCATGGTCGCCATATCCATCACCTTCTGCATCATGCTCTGCGGGTGGTTCGCCAAGAAGATCGGCGCCGGAGAGCGATGGGGACACCTCGTCGGCGTGGGTATCGGCGTTTGCGGAGTGTCCGCGATCATGGCCACCGCACCCGCGATCAAGGCGAAGGAGAAGGAAATCGTTACCGCCATCGGTGCGGCCCTCCTCACCGACGTGATGGTGCTGGTTTCCCTGCCGGTCATCGGACACGCCCTGGGCTGGGGGGACATGCTGGCGGGATTCGTCGCAGGGATCGTGCCCTCCAACACGGCCCAAAGCATCGCCGTCGGCTACGCGTACAGCGAAGGGGCTGGCGCCATTGCCACCATCGTCAAGTCGGCCCGCAACGCACTGATGCCCGTGATGATCCTGGTCCTGACCTATATCTACACGCGGAGGGGCCTCCCCGTCGGCGAGCAGGTACGCGTGGGACTGCTCTGGACCCGCTTCCCCAAGTTCGTCGTCGGCCTCTTGCTCGCGGCGGGGCTGACCACCCTGGGATTTATCACCCCGACAACCGCCGCGCTGGCGAACAACCTATCCACCTGGTTTTTCGTAGCCTGTTTCGTGGGCATCGGGGCCGGCATCCGATTCAGCGACCTGAAGGGACAGGACCTGGGCGTCATCGCTTTCGGTTTCCCGATGACCCTGATTCTCTGGTTCTACGTGTACCTGATCAGTAGATTCATCCTGGTCTTCTGATATAACGAGGCGAGTCTTTTCTGCCGGGGGATGGGGATGCCAGTGCACCGAAGGCTCGCCGCCGCATTGCCGTACGCGCCGAACCCGAGCCTCGTCATCACGGAAGCCGGCGCCCGCGGCGACATCGTTCCGTTGCGATACGATCCCATCGGTCTCAATGGGAGAATCGTCCGGCCAGGTTGGCCCGAATAAAGGGAGATCTATTGACCGAGGGAGACCCTTCTCTTCGAACGAGAAACGTACCCCACCCCCTCCGGCGGCGACCCCGCGGAAGCGGTCGAGTCGCTAGATCCGGGGCGATACTGGCCTCCTCGACCGCATCCTCACCCTCCGCCCTCGAGGACGGCATTGCGTTCTGCGACTCTGCAGGATCGCTCTTCCCGGGGCATGTATCGGACCGTAACCCTGCCTGCGCTAGGGTCGATCCCGCGGCACCCAGCACCCCGCGTGATGTAGCGCTAGACCGGAACCGAAGATGGTAATGCCAACCCCACGAATTTCAGAAGCTACCCATCCATCCCCTCGGGTTCGAAACGGATTCATCGAAGTGATCGCTGCCGACTGGAACTGCCTCCGGGTTCTATCCCCGAAAGTGCAGACTAGGAGGGTATGGAACCCGTCCGTGGCGAATAATGGTAGGTAGCATTAGACCATGGAAGGGCGTGAATACATTGCCAAAAGCCGATCTCGTGAAACGGTTCCTGGCAGCACTCATCGATGGATTGATCATGGCCATCCCCTCGTTTATCCCCATCCTCGGGGCGATCGTGGGAACCGCCTACGCGTTGACCAAGGATGCCGTCGTGTTCGAAGTAACGAAGAACGAGGATTTCCGAAACAGGAGTATTGGAAAGAAGGTCATGAACCTGGAGGTCACCGTACTGGAAGGGGAAAACTACGTCGACTGGGCAACGTCGATAAAGCGGAATATCCCGCTGTCCATCGGTGTCCTGATTATGATTATCCCCATAGTCGGCTGGGTGATCGGGCCGATCGTAGGATTGATCGTCGGACTCATAGAGTGTATCTTCGTGCTCACCGACTCCGAGGGCAAAAGAATGGGCGACAAGTTCGCCAACACCCAGGTGATCGAAACCGCATCGGAGCTGGAAACACCGTAGGCAAGACGATCCGCGAGAGCGGTGGAGCGACGACTCCGCCCGGTGCAAACGATATTGGCGGTGGGTACCCCATCGTACCCTCCCCCGGTGAGTTGCACGCGGGGAACGTGAATGCGAGTTCGATCCAAACACATCCTTGCCCTCGGCCCGAAAGGGATCGTATGCGGGCCGAGGGAATACCCGAGAACGACGTCCCCGGGCGATCGCGTATTGCTCCGGGGCGACTGCACCCCGCACCCCCTCCCGGGGCATCCCGCTCCGCCTCCGATGAACCCCCGCTCCACCGTTCACGCGGGATCGGCAATGGGCACATCGGTTTCTCGTCTGGCGTCGCGGGGTACCCATATCCTATAGTCCAATCGAGAATCATCGTATTCGAGGAGGAATCGATATGAGTGAAGAAACCCGAAAGCAATCGCTTCGCGTGGCGGTCGACCTGGAGGAACAAGGGCACAAGTATTACGCCGAACAGGCGGAGAAGGCGGACAATCCCCTGGCCCGAAGCGTCCTCGAGGCCCTGGCTGCCCAGGAAATCGAACATCGCAACAAAGTCCTCCGGCTGGCCGAGGGCCACGGATTGCCCCGGGATTACGAAGATGACGGCCCCGATATGGAAGCGGCCGTCCGGGAGGTATTCGAATCGTTTTCCGCCGAGGAGCGCGAGGGCTGGACGACCGAAAATACCCAGGTGTACGAGCACGCGATGGAACTGGAGCGCAAGTCGTATAACCTATACGAAGAACTCGCTAACTCGAGCTCGGACGAAGATGAAAAAGCGTTCTTCGAGTCCCTGATGCGTGAAGAGAGCATGCACCTGGAGTCCATCGAAAACGTCTACTACTTCCTATCCAGCCCCGGAACCTGGCTATCCGTGGACGAGAGCAACCGCTGGAACTGGATGAATATATAGCAGATACATCATCGGGGCGGGTCAGGAGGATCCGTCCCGATCTTCTTTCCTACCCGCGTCTCCGGGAATCCCATGAACGGCGTGGCAAGGGCGGCGGTCAGCAGGACCGCCGCTGCCAGATAAAAGGACGCACCAATCCCTCCACGCGCGACCACAAGGCCATATAACACGGGGCCGGCGAACAATCCCAACTGGTTGGTAGTCTGTCGCAATCCCATTGCCAAGCCCGCTTTGCCATTACTCGAGCCCTCGGCCATCAGGATCATGCTGATGGGTTGGGTAAACGTCGTCGTGATTCCCGTGAGGACGGCGGCCAGGGCCAGCGCGGGAGCGCTCACCAGGAAGGGAGTCGCCAGGGTTCCGAGGGCACCGATGGTCAGAGCACCCATGAGCAACCCGCCCATCCCAACGATCCCGACGATCTTGGCGAGGAACGGTCGACATATGAGGGCCACCAAGGATTGGATCGATATCAGGAGTCCGATATTGGCTCGGCTGAATCCGATTCGTTCGAGGTACAACGGATAGAAGCTATTGCGCAAGGATAGCACGAAAAGCGCGATAACGCTGACGGTCAAGGCGAGCTGAACGGGCTTCCTCCCCAGCAGCTTCGGTGTTTCCTTAGCTGCCAGTCCCATCTCATCGCGAAGCAGTACCCCAACGGGTCCCTCGGGACGCGGCGCCATGGCGGGCTCGGGAAGTCGCAGCACCATCGGTACGGTCAATGCAACCAGGATGGCGGCCGCGAAGAAACTGGCGGGATACCCCCCGATATCTGCGATCCAGCCCCCGACCGGTGGCCCCAGGAGGAAACCAAAGGACATGGCAAAAGAATAATAGGCGAAGTTGCCGGTCAATTTCTCGGGGCCGCCGATCCGCGCGACGTACGCCTGGGTGGCGAGGATCACCAGCACCAGGCCGACGCCCGAGCCCAACTGCGCTACGGTCACGACCCCGATGGAAGGTACCAGGCCCAATCCCGCCAGCGAGATCGCCAGGAGCACGCTACCCCCGGCGATCATGCTGCGGTATCCCATGGTATCCACGATGACGCCACCGGGAATCGCCAGGAACAACGGCAAGAAATTGAATGCGGAGACCACCAGACCCGTGGTCTCCGGGGTGGCCCCCAGGGCTTCTACGTGGAGTGGAACCAATTGTCGAACCATGTTTTCCGCCATGAACTGGAGAGCCGCCAAGAGGCTAACCAGTAAAAGGGGGTTACTTCCTTTCAATCGCAAGTGTTTCACGCTCTCCGATCCCGGTGACATCCGACGGAATATCAACATCCCGTCCATGATATCACTGCGCCCCGACCGGGGCACCAGGGGACTTCGGCTACGCCTCCGCGGCCCGGAACCGCCGCAGCAACTGGGCGTTGAGTGCGACGACGATGGTGCTGGCCGACATGATCAGCGCGCCCACGGCCATGGGAAGAATGAAACCGCGGGCCGCCAGGACACCCGCCGCCAGGGGAATCACGACCACATTATAGCCCGAAGCCCAGACGAGATTTTCGACCATCTTCCGATACGTCGCCCGGGAAAGATCGATCATGCGGACCACGTCCCTGGGATCGTCGCGAACCAAGATGATGTCTGCGGTCTCCAAAGCGACATCGGTGCCAGCCCCGATGGCTACCCCGACGTCCGCGGCGGCCAGCGCCGGGGCGTCGTTCACTCCGTCGCCCACCATGGCAACGCGAAGTCCCTCGGATCGCAGTTCCTCCACGTAGTGCGCCTTGTCCCCGGGCAATACTTCCGCGAAGTACCGGTCCAACCCCAGGTCCTCGGCCACGGTTTCGGCCACCCCCGCGGAATCCCCGGTGAGCATGATGACCTCTATCCCGCGGTCCCGCAGCATTTGAACCGCCTCGCGGGATTCCTGGCGGATCCCATCGGCCGTAACGATCGAACCCAACAGTAGACCATCGCGGACCACGTGCACCCCGGCCCGCCATCCCTCGTCGGGCACGACAATCTCTAACTCTTCCATGAGGTTGGGTCCCCCGACGTAGACCGGGGCATCCTCGACCATCGCCCGTACTCCGCGCCCGGCCAGGGCTTCGAAACCCTCGGCCGCGGGAATTTGCAAGTCCCGATCCCGGGCAGCATCTCCCACGGCCCGGGCGATCGGATGTTCCGAGTCCGCCTCCGCCGAGGCGGCGAGGCGCAGTACTTCGCCCTCGCTCCCGTCGCCGTAGGTTAGAACATCGACGACCTCGTGTCGCCCGGTCGTCAACGTCCCCGTCTTGTCGAACACCACTGCATCCAGCAACCGGGCATCCTCCATCGCCAGGCGATCCTTGATCAACAGGCCGTTCCGGGCTGCGATGGATGTGGACAAACTAACCACCAGGGGGATGGCCAGCCCCAGGGCATGGGGGCAGGCGGCAACCAGGACGGTTACGACCCGTTCCAGGGTGAAGGGAGTGTCAGCTCCGATGGACGTCCAGGCGATCGCCGTCACGGCCGCCGCGCTCAGTGCCACCACGGTTAGTAGGAAGGCTGCCCGATCCGCGAGGCGTTCGCTCTTCGACTTGGAAGCCCGGGCCTCGGCGACCAACCTCATGATGCCGGCCAGTGCCGTGTTTTCCCCCGTGCCGGATACGCGCACCCGCAGGGACCCTTCGGCGTTGACGGCCCCGGCGATGACTTCATCACCGCCGGACTTACTCACCGGCACGGATTCTCCCGTAAGCAGGGACTCATCGAGGTGGGATTGCCCGGAAACGACCACTCCGTCGGCGGGAACCCGGGCACCGGGGCGAATCAGGACGACATCCCCCGGGCTCAATTCCCCCACGGCAACCTCTCGCACATCTTCTTCCTCGATCAACTGGGCGGTGTCGGGAAGGAGCCTCGCGATCTCATCCAGGGCACCCTCGGCGCCCTGGACGGCCCGCATCTCCAACCAATGCCCGAGGAGCATGATGGTGACCAGGGTGGCCAGCTCCCAGTACAGGGCATCGCCGGGCAAACCAAAGGTGACCGCCACGCTGTACGAGAAGGCGACGACGATGGCAATGCTGATCAAGGTCATCATCCCGGGCCGACGCCGGGATATCTCACCGAGGCCGCCGCGGAGAAAGACGGTACCCCCGTAGACGAAAATCACCGTGCCCAGGACGAAGGGAATGAGATGTTCCCCGGGAACCTGGGGAGGCCGGAATCCGAGCCACTGTTGCACGTGATGGCTGTAAGCCAATACCGGGATCGTCAATAAGAGACTGAGCCAGAACTTCTTCCGAAAGGCCTCGGGGGAATGATCTCCGTGGTCTCCATGACCTCCATGGTCTCCGTCGGCCCCGTGACTCCCGTGATCCCCACTGCCGTGGTGGGCATGATCCGCCCCACCACCTTCACCACCATCATCGTGACGATCATCATCCTGTCCCAGATCGGCTCCATGCTGCCCGTGTTCATCCCTCGCTCGAGACAATCGAAACCCTCCTTGTGTCATCATTTGTACAGGATCATCGCCGAATACCACCCCTCGGCTCCAAATCGGGCTACGGCGGCATATCCCAATTTAATATCGATCACTTCCACCTCGGGGTTTTCCTCCAACCAGGCATTGATCCAGTTCTCCAGGGCGCCGGGGCCGTCGGCGCCCCCCAGGACTCGAACCTTCACGATCTATCACCCCGTGGAGCATGATCGTCTCGAACGACCGCTCCATCCTTCATCACGAAGGAAACGGCCTCCAGTATAGATATGTCCTCCAATGGGTTCCCCTGCACTGCGATCGCATCTGCCCTCGAACCCGGTACCAGCCGTCCGATCTCCCCATCCAGGTCGAGCATCTTCGCCGCCCGGCCCGTCGCGGAGACGATCGCTTCCATCTCGGGCATTCCCGCCTCGACCATGAGGCGAAACTCCACCGCGTTCCTGCCGTGATAATTGTAGGGCATCCCGACGTCGGTACCCATCACCACGGAAACGCCACGGCGAAGACCCAGATCGAACATGCGAAGCATGTTGTCATGCACGACGCGGGTTCGCTCGACCACAGAGGCCGGGATCCCTCCATCGGAACCGTGGAGAAGATTGAAGTGCAGGGGAGCCAAGGTCGGAACCCAATAGGTCCCCGTGGCCGCCATCATCTCGACGGCTTCCTCGTCGGCCAGCCATCCGTGCTCGATGGAATCGACACCGGCCCGGATCGCGGCCTTGATCCCGTCGGCACCGTGGGCGTGCCCGGAAACCCGCTTCCCATATCGGTGGGCACAAGTTACCGCTGCCCGCATCTCCTCCTCGGAGAACTGTTGGGCACCCGGTAACCCTTCCCCGGCGGAAACCGCACCGGTAACGCCGAGCTTGATCCAATCTACCCCGTATTTCAGCTGCAATCGAGCGGCCCGTGCAACGCCCTCCACTCCATCGCATTCCACGAAAAGGTTGTCGGAAAACGCGACCTCCGGGGTAAAGGAATCTCTACCCCCGCTAATGGTAAGCATGTGCCCAGAACTCAGGACCCGTGGACCCTCGACGTAGCCTTCCTCCACCGCGCGGGCCAACCCGACGTCGATGAAACCCTTGTCCGCCAACGCCCGAATCGTGGTGAAGCCGGCGCGAAGATCCCGGGCAGCGTACTCCCCCGCGCGAATGGCCGAAAAGGACGTCAAGTCTTTGAGCATGCCCAGCTCGAAACTGCCCTCTCCGTTCAAACCCAGGTGCAGGTGACTGTCGGCGAGCCCGGGGAGCAAGGTGCATCCGGGAAAGTCGCGAACCTCTGCGTCCTCGGGGACCACCGTTCGCCGCGGACCGACCGCGAGGATGCGGTCGTCTTCGAAAACCACCGCGCCGTCTCGAATGGGCGGAGATCCAGTACCGTCGATGAGGAGATCCGCACAAAATGCCTTCTTCATCCCTACCACCAGCCTTCCCGATAATTCTCCCCGAACTTTCGCCCCGGGGCCGACCGCCACCTCCCGGGAGTCACGAAGCTGTGCTATGATTTGTGGAGTCGAGAGGAAGTGGGTCCATTGGTCAGTGGTGCATCGCTGTTTTGGATGTCCTTCACCCTCGCCATCAGCATTGGTCTCCCCATCGGACTCCTGGTTACCCTGCACTTGCGACGGGGGATCAATGCGATGGCCCTGTTCGTCGGCGCCCTGACCTTCGTAATTTCACAGATGGTAGTGCGGATTCCCCTGTTGGAACTGCTCTCGGGAACGGCCCCTTACCAATCCATCGCCGCCGTTCCCCTGGTATTCCTGCTATTCTTGAGCCTCTCCGCGGGACTCTTCGAGGAAGTGGGTAGATACCTGGGGTTTCGCTACTTCCTCGCGGAGAGCTGGAGCTGGCGCGACGGTGTGGCCTTCGGGATCGGACACGGGGGAATCGAAGCGTTTCTGCTGGTGGGACTTCCCTACATCAACAACCTCGCCTATAGCCTCATGATCAATGCCGGTACCTTCCTGGAGACGGTGGGAGACGGTCTCCCGGGGGAGGCGGCGGAGATGATCCAAGACCAGCTCATCTCCCTCCCCCCGGGTATCTTTGCAGCGGCGGGTTTGGAGAGAATGTTCACCATCGCACTGCATATTGGCCTGTCCCTCATGGTGTTGTTGGCCCTGGTGGAGGGACGACCGAGGTACTTCGTTCTCGCGATACTCCTTCACGCCGGCGTCAACTTCGGTGCCGGGGGATTGGCCTCGCTGCCGATTAGCATTTGGTTTTCCGAAGTCTTCTTGGGCCTGATGGCTGCCGGGGCGGTTTGGTTCATCTTCGCCGTGGAGTCGAGACTGCCCCCGGGTAACGACACGTTCCGGGCGTTGAATAGCTAGACGGATCTATTCCTTTCCCGTCTCTTCCTCTTCCTCTTGGGACATCCGTCGGCTCGCGCGTCCCACCGCGCGGATCTCATCCATCTCCGTTAAGATCCCGCCGACCCACCCGTAGGGATCATGATAGTACCCCCGGGCCAGGGACTCGAGGGCTCGACGCGATTCCGCTTCGCCGCCATCCTCTCCTTCATCCCCACGGGGGGCGAGATCCCGCCGGACTCTCACGTCGTTCTTCTCGGCACGTGGTTCTCCACCGCTACGAAGTAACCGCGACAACCAACGGAACAAATTGGAGAACAAGATAGCACCCTCCCCACCGTCCCGCCAAGCGGGACTTCAGGGCCCGTTGCGCCGGAAGTGACCGGTTCCCCAGGCCCGTATCAAGATGCCGTGCAATAGGAGAAAGATGGCCAAGACCGTGAACGCCGCCTGCATCGAGTAGTTGTCGTAAATGAATCCTACCATGGGACCAGAGATCACCCCGCCCAGGGCCATCATCCCGAATACCAGGCCGAAGACGGCACCCGACTTGCCGGGAGGGGATACTTGATTGGTCATGGCATTGAGCACGGGCCTACCCACCGAGTGGGCAAATCCGGTGGCCACCAGGAGGGCAATGAGCAACACGGCGGCGAGGCTGGTGTTGATGATCACCATCAGGAGTCCCGCGGTGGCGATGGTCGCAAACAGGATGATGGTGGATCGATCGAAGCGATCGGCGAGGCTGCCACCCGTTAACGACCCGCCGACGCCCGAGATCATCATGATAGAAGAGAATCCCGCGGCTGCCGTGGCGGTGACACCCCGCGTACTCTCGAAGAAGGTCGGGAGCCAGGCCATGATGCCGGTACCGAATATGCCGGACAGGAGTGCTGCGGCGGCCACCACGTACGCGGGAATCCAATCCCTCCAGGTCAAGGGCCGTTCGGGCTCCTCCTCGGCTTCCTCCTCATCGCTCTCCTTGCGCGCCGCCAGCCGTGCCGCCCGCGCCTCCCCTACCACCTTCCAGAGGTCAGGGTAATGGATGGCGAAGAGTACGACCAGGGCCACCCCGGCGACCACGAGGGTCACCAACGCATTTCTCCAACCCAACGCCGTTGCGAGCACCGCAGTTATGGAATAACCGGCCGCGGTTCCCACGTTCCCCCCGATATTATGCATCGCCATGCCCATCCCCACGCCCCGGCCTTCCATGGCGCGACCCACGTCGGCGAAACTGGCGGGATGAAAGGTAGAATTGCCCATACCGTAAACCATCTGCGCGATAATGAATGCGGACATTCCGCCGGCGCGGGATAGCAGAAACAATCCCGATAGGGTCAAGAAATACCCGGCCATGAGCACGCGCTTGGGTCCAAACTTGTCCGTCAGGATCCCCGACGGATACTGGAATATGCTGGAGGATACGTTGGCCGCGGCAACGATGAACCCCAGCTCGACCCCGCTGAGCCCGAGATCCTGCCGGATGAAGATCAGAAGCGGCGGCAGGGAGGTCGAGATGATGTGCTGCAGCGCGTGCGCCGCCACCAGGAGATTCCTGGCCTTGACGGCCAGGGCTCGGGGTATCACGGGGGTTGTGGCTTTCACGGCCTCGGCCGACGGTTCCATTCCGTCACCTCTTCCTCGTCATCTGCAAGTAGTTCTCAGTATAGCAAACGACGGAGAACCTTTACAGATCGAACGAAGGGACAAAATCGCCGGGGCAAAGGATCTTCGGCGGTGAAAGGGAATACTATCGGGAGACGATCCACTTAGGAGGGTTACTGTGAAAATTCCCATCTTTACCGACCGCGCACCACCCCCCGGTGGCTTCTATTCCCAGGCCATCGGCGCCGGGCCGTTCATCTTCATCTCGGGTCAGCTTCCCCTGGACTCCCTGGGCAGTGTCGTCGGCACGAACCCCGAGGAACAAACCATCCAGGCACTGGGCAACGTGGAAGCCATCCTGGAGGAGGCCGGAGCGAGCGCGGAGCACCTGGTGTCGGTTACGGTTTACGTCAGTTCCATCGATCACTGGCCGGAGGTCAACAGAGCCTACCAGGACTACCTGGGTCAACTGGAGATCCCACCGGCCCGCGCCGTGGTACCGGCGGGCGAACTCCACTATGGCGCGATGATCGAGATCGCCGCCATCGCGTATTTCCCGCACTAGCCCGCGGAGACATCACGGGCCTGCGAGCTGTATTATAGTTCCAAGAAGTCACCCCGTTGGAAGGATGTGCTGTCCATGATATACGCGCTCCTCGGCCTGCTGATCTTGATCGGCCTGTACGTCGCCACCACGTACAATGGTCTCATCGGTCTCCGTCAGCGGGTCAACAACGCCTGGTCACAGGTGGACGTGCAGCTGCGGCGGCGCTACGATCTGGTCCCGAATCTCGTCAGTACGGTCAAGGGGTATGCCAGCCACGAACGAGAGACTTTCGAGACGATCACGGAGGCTCGCAGCCGGGCCATCGCCGCCGGCTCCGTGGGGGAACAGGCCGACGCGGAAAACATGCTGAGCTCGGCCCTTCGCTCCCTCTTTGCCGTGGTGGAGAACTATCCCGAACTGAAGGCGGATGCGAATTTTCGCCAACTGCAAACCGAGTTGAGCGATATCGAGGGCAAGATTGCCTTCGCCCGCAGCTTCTACAACGACACCGTGCAGAAGTTCAACATCCGGACCCAGGTTTTCCCCGCCAACGTCGTGGCGAGCCTATTCGGATTTACCGCTCGATCGTACTTCGAAATCGAAGAAGCGGTCCGCGAACCCGTGCAGGTGAGCTTCGACTGATGGCCGCCAACGTCCCCCATTACTTCTCGCGCCCCAATCCGAGGGTAAACCCGTCCCTACTTATCCTGGCGTGCCTCGTCCTGGTGTTCTGCCTCCTCCCTACCACCGCCGAAGCCCGAACGTACAGTTTTCCCAGCGTAGAAATCCGGGCCAGCGTCCTACCCGACGGTTCCATGGAAGTCATCGAGCGGCGCACGGTGGATTTCGACGGTCGTTTCTCGGGCATGTACATGTGGATCCGCGAGACGGGACGAACCCGCGTCGATTCCATACGGGTGCTGGAGGACGGAGACGAGTATACTCTCAACCCCGAAAATTCCCCCGGACCCGCGGGTACGTATTTCGTGCGTCAAGAGACCGATCAAGTGTATATCGACTGGAGTTTCGAAGCCCGGGACGAATCGCGAACCTTCACGGTGGAGTACACGATGCTCGACGTCGTCCGGGTCCACGATGACGTCGCAGAACTGTACCATCAGTTCATCGGCGACTCGTGGGATACGGGGACCGATGCGGCTTCGGTCCTCCTCACTCTACCCGGGGGAGCGGAGAGGGACGATTTGCGGGCCTGGGGCCACGGGCCCCTGCACGGTGAGGTCGTAATCGAAGACGGTGCGCAGATCCGCTGGGTGGCGGAGCCCCTGCCCGCGAATACCTTCCTCGAAGGCAGGATCACCTTTCCCCCGACGCTGGTGCCAGAGGCTCAGGTCCGCACCGGGCGGGAGGGACTACCGGGCATCCTCGAGGAGGAGGGACGATGGGCGTCCGCGGCCAATCGGGCGCGATTCCTGAGTCGCGCGGACTGGGTCCTGGGGCCGCTCTTCCTATTGCTCGGCCCCTTCTTAGCCTTCTACTTCTGGTGGAAGTACGGAAAAGAATTCCGCCCTCGATTCGACGGAGACTACTATCGCGATCTCCCCGGGGACTATTCGCCGGCGGAGCTGGGCGTGCTATGGCGATTCGGAAGTCCCAACTCCGAGGATTTCACCGCCACCATAATGGATCTCGCCCGGCGCGGATGGATTCGCCTGGAGGAGTACGAGCGCGAAGAGCGGTCCCTTTTCCGCACCAAGACTCGAACGGATTTCCGCGCCGTGCGCCTGGAGGGCGAAGACGATCTCCGGGGCCACGAGCGCTCCGCCATGGCCTTCCTATTCCAGGATGCCGCCGCCGGATCGGGCGAGATCGCCTTCGCCGACCTCGAGGCGTACACGAAGCGCAATCGCCAGCGGTCGGCGGCCTTCTGGTCGAAATGGGTTGCGGAGGTCTCCGCCCAGGGCGATCAGTTGGGCTTTTTCGATACCACGACCCGCAGGGCCCAGGTCCTCGAGATTGCCCTGGGTGTACTGATGGCCATCGGGGGCATCGGAGCGCTGATTCTCCTGTCGATGCCGTTGATGGGCGTGGGTGCCCTGCTGGGTGGTGGTGCGTTGGCCCTCGCCGCAGTTTTACTTCGCCGGCGCTCCGTTACCGGGGTGGAAGACTTCACCCGGTGGCGCGCCTTCCGCAGGTTCCTGCTGCACTTCTCCGAGATGCAGCGCCATACCGTCCCCTCCCTCGTCATCTGGGAGCACTACCTGGTCTACGCCGTTACCCTGGGCGTCGCCAAGGAGGTCCTACGCCAGCTGGAACTCGTCTTCCCGAACCTGGAGCAGGACGGACATCGCTTCGGCGCGGGCTGGCTCTACATGTCCTCCGCCAGGGGGGTCGGTGCGGCGAACCTGGCCGGTGGGATCACATCGATGACCAGCGGATTGCAGCAGTCGATGCGACAGGCCATGGCCCCGGCCTCTTCGGGCTCCGGGGGTGGCGGCGGCTTCTCCGGTGGCGGAGGTGGAGGGAGCGGCGGCGGTGGGGGAGGCGTCCGCTAATCAGCTGTTCTTCGGCGGGGCGGACATCACCTCTGCCCCGCCTGTATCACGATGGAACCCACGCCGGCGCGGACCTTCAAATCGATATCGATCCCACCTGTGCCGTATAACTCGTTGAAATAGAGATCGCCCCGGCGCTCCAGCCCCCGCACGTCCACGTGGGTGATCCCGCGTTCCACGTCCACGCGAATGCCCACATCATCGGGCAAAGTGAGGACGCATCGTCCCACTCCACCCTCCACGAAGGCATCGAGGTTTCTCTGCCACGGCCCCGTCATGTCGACGGAAACGTCGCCCACACCCAGCTTCAGTCGCAGCTGGTCGAGGAGCATGTCTCCCATGTAAAGATCTGCGGTGCCGACGCCGAGGTTGACGTCCAATACATGGATGGGTATATCCCGACCCAACCTGAGATCCCATTCGTAGACGGTATTGGTAAATCCCCCGATTCGATCGACACTGGGTTGCGCGATACGCAGCTCCCCGATTCCATCGCGGACCGAGTAACTGAGTTCCGGCTTCCACGCATCGACATTGTAGAGGAACCGCGCGTCCAGCAGGTCTTCGGATCCCCCGGTGATCCACAGTTGTCCGACGCCCATATCGACGCTGACGCGAGCACTCTCGGCCCCTTCCACTTCCACGGTATGCAGATCCTCGCGCTCGGGCCCGGTGAGCCCGGCGCATCCAGCGCTTAGCGAGACCACCAGAATCAGCGCGATAACCAGGATGACGTTTCTCAAGGGTACCCTCCCCCCCCCGGTGACGGGTGATCAGAATTTGCACGTTCCGTCCCGGATTCTATGCTAGTCATGGGTGACTCCTCCGGCAAGAGGGTATCGCCCCAAATTGGGCGAAAGTTGCAAAATCTACGCACCATACCTTAGTAGTACTTGGAGGTCACATCATGGAAATCAAGAGAATTTCCCCGGGGTCGGTATTCAAGGTCATCACGGCCGCCTACGGTCTCATCGGGATGCTCGTCGGGATCCTGGCGGGATTATTCGCGCAGACCGGACCGCGCGGATTCTTCCTGGGCGGGCCCGCCGCCGGACTATTCGGAGGACTCCTGGCCGGTATCGTGGCCGGCCTCTTCGCCGCCCTTTCGGCGCTGTTGTACAACGTCATCGCTGGCATCGTCGGCGGAATCCGGGTCGACCTTGAGAACTGATTCCCCCGGCACCGGCCAACTCCTCAAGTGTAGATCCCGCTGTGGGAAGGGAATCGCTATGTCGTTCTCGTCGAACTTCTCGTAGATAGCGAGGTTCACGTCACTGACGAGTCGCCCCTTCGTGTGAAGGCGTTTCACGGTCCAGACCCGAAGTTCCAGTTCCAGGGCACTGTCGCCGAAGGCCAGGAAGCGCGCGGCGGGCGCGGGGTTCCTTAGCACCTCGGGCACTTCCGATCCCGCTTCCTCCATCAGGCGCATCGCCAGGCGCACGTCCGTTCCATAGGCGACCCCGACGGGCATCCGGAAACGAACCCGGCGATCTCGCTGGCTCCAGTTGGTAACCCGTCCGGAAATCAACTCTGCGTTGGGGACGATGATATCGATATTGTCGTTCGTGCGCACGCTGGTGCTCCGGGCGGAGATCTTCGTCACCTCGCCGTGTACATCCCCCACCTCGATGCGATCCCCGACCTTTATGGGACGTTCGATGAGCAGGATTAGGCCGGAGATGAAGTTGTTGGCGATGTTCTGCAACCCGAACCCGATCCCGATGCTGAGGGCACCGGCGACCAGGGCCAGGGTGCTCAGGTCGAGCCCGACCAGATCCAGGGCGATGAGACCGCCGACGGCCAAGAAGATGTATCCGGCCCCCGTGGCCAATGCCTCCTGCAGGCCCCGTTCAATGCCCAGCCGGCTCAGCAGGTGGCGACGCAAACCCCGGCGTACCGCCGTCGCACCCAGGGAAACCGCGATAAAGATC